>CAYXVT010000236.1:0-342 GCA_964468105.1 Uncultured Candidatus Berkiella sp.
TGAACTAGAATCCCGAGTCAAGCTTCCCGGATTATCTAATACTTGGGTGATGCCAATTCGAACTCGCATTGATATGTTAGCGACAGGTATTAAAACGCCTGTGGGTATAAAAATCGCAGGGTCTGATCTAAACGTACTACAAACAATAGGGCAACAAATTGAAACTATTCTGAAACAAGTACCAGGTACAACATCTGTTTTTGCAGAGCGGGTTGCAGGTAGTAGGTATGTCACTATTGATATAGATCGATTAAAAGCAGCACGATATGGATTGAACATTGAAGATATACAAGAAATTATTGAAACGGCTGTAGGTGGAATGAATGTGGCCCAAACCGTTGA
>CAYXVT010000236.1:352-1228 GCA_964468105.1 Uncultured Candidatus Berkiella sp.
ATCCTGTCAATTTACGTTACCCCCGTGAAATTCGTGACTCCATAGAGAAATTGCGTTTATTACCTATTGTGGCTATGTCTGGCGCAGTTATTCCGCTTAGTGAAGTAGCAAGCGTAGAAATCACTGAAGGCCCCGATATGATTCGAAGTGAAAATGCGCGGTTAAATGGGTGGGTCTATGTTGATATTACAGGACGTGATTTAGGTTCTTATGTTAAAGAAGCACAGGCAGCTGTTAATAACCAAATCAAATTACCGGCGGGTTATTCTATTTCATGGTCAGGACAGTATGAATATCTTGAGCGCGCGAAAGAACGTTTAGGTCTAGTTGCGCCCGTTACTCTTGCTATTATTGCCTTGCTATTATTTCTTAATTTTCGGCGAATTTCAGAAGTTATTATTATTCTCACAACATTACCATTTGCGCTCGTAGGCGGTATATGGCTTTTATATTTACTGGGTTATCATCTGTCAGTTGCGGTAGGAGTAGGCTTTATTGCATTAGCAGGTGTTGCGGTTGAAATCGGAGTAGTCATGTTGGTTTATCTAAATCAAGCACTAGAAAAACAGAAACAAATCGTAGAGCAAGAAAAACGAGCTTTAACGAAACAAGATATTTCTAAAGCCATTATTGAAGGAGCCTTATTGCGCTTGCGTCCTATTATGATGACAGTTTCGGCAATCATTGGTGGTTTATTACCGATTATGTTTTTAGGAGGCACCGGTTCTGAAGTGATGCGACGCATCGCAGCACCCATGGTCGGCGGTATGGTGAGTGCTACGCTATTAACGTTGGTTGTTATCCCTGCTGTCTATTTGCTTTGGAAGCAGTTTAAGCTTGCTGATTAGTCTTAGAGTAAAAATTATGTTAAATAAA
>CAYXVT010000236.1:1238-3369 GCA_964468105.1 Uncultured Candidatus Berkiella sp.
AATTGCCATCAATATCATAAGAAATCTTGCTCCAATCAAACTGAGATTTAATATTTTTTTACAAGGATTCCGGCCGAATATCTAAATTGTGGACGTTGTACGGCTTATGTTTGCTGGGGCCGGTAAGAGAGATTAAAAAGACCCTGGATCTAAGCGTATACAACGTCCATAATGTTGTATACGCTCGGATCATAACGTTTTTGTTGATTTTGGTAAAGAATTTTAACAAGAAGGGATAATCATGAGGAAGTCATTAATTAAGTGGAGAAATAAAGATGCGCACATACACTGATGCTGAGTTAGGTATGAATTCCGAACTAGTAGATAGACTACAATGTTGGGATTTTGTTACCGATAAAGCTTCTACAGCATTCACCTCTACTTCAATATTAATTGGCGGCTATAATGCTTACTTGACAGCTGCGGCAACAATTTCGCCCTCATTCTTATTTACGAATATTCCATACTTTGCAATGCTTGAAGGTGTACTAACTTCTGCCGTAGCTTTAAAAGATATATATAAAAATCATCAAGAAAATAGGCCATTTCAACTACGTAACCTTATGGATTGTCTATCTGGCTTACAATTGACAGCTCTGGGAAGTTGTCAATTTTGGTCAATTGCTGCTATCTCAGGACCCACTTCTTTAGGAATTATAGCGATAGGCTATGCTGTTAAGTCAGGAGCAGATTTACTCCAAGCACTCAATATATTATTTACTCAAACTCGAGTTGGTACTCCTATGCATGCAAAAGCAAAACAGGAAGTGGGGTATCATCTTTTAAAATTTATTGGTTGGGGAGCTTTGATTGTAGGAGGATTCGCATCCGGACCCGTGGCAATAGCAGGGTTTGCGATAGGCGGTGTTGCTCTAGGTCTTTCTTTTGCAGTTGGTCTAGTTTGTCATGTCCCTATACAAGGGTTCTTTACAAAAACTAAATTACTTAACGGAACTCCCCAACTAGATGAATCTAACGAAATTAAGAAAAATAGTAATGATACACCCAGAAGATTAATGGCTTTATCATATTTTTAATTTTTATTGCCCTGTTTAAGTTTATATAGCTCTCCGTAGATTGCCTCTATCTGGGTATTTAATTTTTTTATCTTATTTTTTAAGGCTATATTTTTATTTTTCAAAGCCAGAATTTTGGCATCCTTTTTTTCGTTAATATTTTTTTGATCAATTACACGCTTAATTTTCCCTGTTTTATTTCGTAAATTGATAATCTCATTGCTTAACTCTGGCTGACGATATAACCATGTTTTTGAAATCCCTGACAATTTGGATACAGATTCAAAATTAATAGGAAGATTCTTTTCTTTCATAATGCGCATGACTGTTTCAACCTTTAAATGAGTGTTTTTACTCTTGTTTAGCGCTGCTTTATTCAGCGCTAAAATTTTGTTGTTTACTTGTGACATTATTTTTCCTCACTTAATTTGTTAATAATTTTTTCAAGATTACTTTTTACGATATTGTTCATTTCCACTTGTCGCTGCCATCCATTAGATTTTGCAGTCTCAATAATCTTATTTGTTATTTCTAGTTGATTATTATGCTGAGGCAAAAACTTCTTATGTGTCCTAAAATTAACACACGTCAGACAAGCGTTAGCATGTGGACAGCGTTGTTGAGGAGAGGGTAGGGCGCATAACCCATTTGGCAGCGCTTGTGACATCACATTGTACTGTAACCACTTTGCCTCATCATAACCTTCCTTAAATGTGCGCGACGTCTTTTCTCCCTTAACATTAACTAACTTTCCTTGGTAGTCGTTAAAAGCAGATTTTAATGTCGCATCATGAATATGCGCATATCGTGCAGTCATTTCAGGTGATTCATGTCCTAAATATTTTTGGACGATAGTCTGTGGAACACCTGCATTTATCATCCGGGTGCCAACAGTGTGGCGAAACTGATGAGAGTGAAACTGCCAGATATTCCCATTCTCATCTACTATTTTGTGATTGTACGCAATCCTCGTTAATGCGTGATTGATAGAACGTGCTGAAATGTGGGGTGATTTTAGTTTAATTTTTGCAGCAAAAAGATATAATTTGTTATTAAATAAGCCCTGATTAATTAAATTTTGCTGAGCCTGTATGGCGTTAACACAGCTCTCTGAG
>CAYXVT010000236.1:3379-5411 GCA_964468105.1 Uncultured Candidatus Berkiella sp.
CAGGAATTAAGTACGTCTTTTTTAGCTTTTTATCATTAACCTTAAGGTAAAAATCTGCTTGATCATCACGCTCTAAGCAGTTTAACGGTAAAGTGCATATCTCACCAATTCTCCTTCCTGTTTCTAATAAAATAGTAATAACATGCTGCATATATTCAGGTAAATGATGCAATTTTGTTTGTAACTGTGAAACGACATATTCAGGAATATATTTTGGTACCAGCTCTATGCTTTTTGGAAAATCAGATGAATAAATTAATAATTCCTTCGGCCAGGGTAACCACTTTTCTTGAATAATGATATTATGAAATGTTTTCAAATGAATAAGCGCCATTTTTCTAGTAACGATACTTAAATTACTTTTTGATAAGAAAGAGAGGTATTTTACTATCACAGTGCGATCAATTTGGTTCGGTAAAATTGAGGCATAGTTCTCAACCAAAAATTCGCCGAAATAATTTAATCTTCCAATATAACTACGACACGATTCGAGACTTTTAGTTGCAGATTGAAAATGAACAAATTGTTTTACAGCTTGCTTAAACCAAGTGGGTTTTAATCGTGAGAAATTAAATTGATAAGTCAAATGTACTGTATCAGGCTTAAATCCCAATTCATTTACTTGCCAAATATCTCTTTGATAAAACTCTGATGTGTCGTCTTTTAAGAGTAAAAGTCCATGATGAAATGATTTCATATTACACCTTCTTTTTTATTTTTTTGATAAAGCTTGAATGCTTTTTTTAAATCCTGTTGATCAATGTGGGTATAAGTATCAATGGTTGTTTGAACATTGGCATGCCCAAGACGTTTTTGTACCCATGCCGCATCCCAGCCATTTCTAATTAATTCCGTTGCATGGGTGTGACGAAACATATGTGGCGTTACATGAAATCCAGCTTTTTTGATTAATCGAGAAAATAGCTTTCTAACAGCACCATAACAAAGCGGTTCGTAGGTTTGTAAGTTAATAAAGACATATTCGCTTTGATTTGCTTGGACGGTATTATTTTGGATGTAATCTGCATAAAGCTGCATGAGCTCTACGGAAGAGTGTATTACATTCGGAACCCTGGACTTATTTCTAGCTTGGTTTGCATTATTTTGACGAAATATAACATGGATTTCATTGTCCCAACTTTTGATATCCGCATGTCTTAATGCAAGTGCTTGGCCAATTCTAATCCCAGTTTCATAGAGCAGCGAAATTAAGAATTTATCTCGTAAATTACTGCAACAATCGATTAATTTAGAAATTTGCTCGTCAGTAAGAGTGCTGGGAATAGTTTTAGGTGCTTTAAGCCCAATGACGCGCTTCCAAACAGGTTTATGTTTAAAAACATGATATAGCAATGACCTATGCCTATTAGTGGGCAAATAGCATGGCTCAGTCAATTTAATATCTGTATTGCCTAATTGATTGTGGTAGCGATAAAAGCTCGAGAGCGCCGATAGGATCGTGTTTACGGTGTGTTCTGTTCTGCGCGTATTTGGATCGTTGTTTAAATAAACAATATTGGTAGACGAACTCCTAAGCCAATGCACAAACCCCGCAAAATCGGTGATCGAGATTTGCTGCCAATTTTTTTGATAGGCCTGTAAGTATTCCCAGAAAAGTTTTAAATGAGTTGCATAGCTTTGAATTGTATCCGGCGACTTTTCTGTGTGATGCAAGTATTGAATAAAAATTTCGATCGGTTGGATTGGTAGATAATTATCATCGAGCACCAACCAGATATATTGATACTGGGCGACTTTTACGCGTTGAACCTTCATAAGTGATTTTACTCCACAAGTTAATAAAATGATCAATTTTATAACATTGTGGACGTTGTGTACGCTTACAGATATAGGGGCCGGTAATAGGAATTACCGGCTGTTAAATCCGTTCGGCGCGCCTCAGCGCCCTATCCTATGTAATACTATTCAATATTTATAAGATCAATTACATTTTGTTTTGACTCAATTATCTCAATAGATGAGCTTCGCTTGCTTGGGGTGACTTTACATAAATTGATACTCAGTACCCATA
>CAYXVT010000237.1:0-5393 GCA_964468105.1 Uncultured Candidatus Berkiella sp.
GGCGCTAAAAGTAAGCACCAATTTAAAATTAAGATTTGGAATCGTCAGATGAGGAAGAATCGGTAGGACTGCCGCCTGCCTTTTCTTGTTGGATCCGTTGATAAATCTCTTCACGATGGACAGAAACTTCTTTGGGAGCGTTCACACCTATGCGAACCTGGTTCCCCTTAACGCCTAAAACCGTGACAGTGACGTCATCACCTATCATCAAAGTCTCACCCACTCTTCGAGTTAAAATGAGCATGTGGTCAATCTCCTTTAAATAAGACAAGACAGCTATATCTTTGTCTCTTTGTTATTGTACTTAGCACGCTATATGCGTATACAAGTACTAGGCCCTTAGCCGATGTTCATAATCCTCTTCGTAAGGCTCTTCATGAAGTCGGAAAGCTTCATGTATCGTTCTTACGCCCAGCTCTAAATATTTTTCGTCCACAACCACCGATACTTTAATTTCGGAGGTGGAAATTAGCTGGATATTAATCCCCTCTTTGCCCAGTACTTCAAACATGGTGCTAGCAATGCCTGCATGTGATCGCATTCCAACACCCACTAATGACACCTTGGCAATCTTCGCGTCGCCTAAAATGCCCTTAGCATTCAACTCTAGACCGATCTTTTCTAAAATTGCACGTGCACGATCATAATCGCGTCGGTGCACTGTAAAGGTAAAATCCGTATTACCATCATCCCCTAAGTTCTGGATGATCATATCCACTTCAATATTCGCTTCACTGATAGGACCTAAAATCCTTCCAGCAACTCCCGGTTTATCAGGAACTCCACGAATAATCAGTTTTGCTTCTTCTCGACTAAAGGCGATCCCTGATACAACAGGTTGTTCCATCCCCTTTTCATCAAAAGTAATCAATGTTCCAGGACCTTCCTTGAAGGTCGATAAAACACGCATCGGTACATTGTACTTGCCTGCAAATTCAACAGCTCGAATTTGCAACACTTGAGCACCCTGACTTGCCATCTCTAACATTTCATCAAAAGTTACTCGAGGCATCCGACGTGCTTCTGGCACCATCCGTGGATCGGCTGTATAAACCCCATCCACATCAGTATAAATTTGACATTCATCTGCCTTTAAAGCCGCAGCAAGCGCCACTGCCGTGGTATCTGAACCACCCCGGCCAAGTGTTGTAATGTTGCCTTTAACATCAATACCCTGAAATCCTGCAACAACAACGACATAACCCTGCGCAAGATCAGCACGAATATTCGCATCATCAATATTTTCAATTCTGGCTTTGGTATGAGCTGAATCTGTATGTATTCCTACCTGAAATCCTGTATAGGATTTCGCCGCACAACCTATGCTCTGCAATGCAATGCTCAATAAAGCTATAGAAACTTGTTCACCAGTTGAAAGGAGAACATCCATTTCACGCTCTGTGGGGCTATCTGTAATCTGATAGGCTAAGTTTTCCAGGCGATCTGTTTCATCACCCATTGCTGAAACCACGACCACGACATCATTGCCAGCACTCTGAGTGGCCTTGATTTTTCTAGCCACATGCATCATGCAAGCAATACTAGCGACCGACGTCCCACCAAACTTTTGAACTATTAAGCTCATTAGCTAATCCATTTAAACGCAGAATTCTAACATTTTTTCCGTTATAACATCATCCCCCCCCTTTGTCATGCCAGCGTTGCTGGTTTCCATCGAGTTAGAATGACCCATTCTAATGCCTGAGCTCATTTCCCTAACAAGTTTTAGGGAAGCTTCTTATTTATCCAATCGGCAACAGAATCCAATGCTTTATCTAATGATTCAGGTTGGGTACCACCGGCTTGGGCTAAATCCGGGCGCCCGCCCCCTTTCCCACCAATTTGCAGGGCTACAAAGTTTGCCAATTCACCTGCGGAAACTTTATCAATGCAATCTTTAGTTACGCCTACGATTAACTGCACCTTTCCTTCATTGACCGCTGCTAAAACAACCACACCTGTGTGCAATTTGTTTTTTAAGTTATCAACAAGTTCACGCATTATTTTTGGATCGGAATCGGAAAGCTTTTTGACTAAAACTTTGAGTCCCTTTATTTCAATCGCATCTGAAGATAAATCGCTTCCGGTTCCGCTTGCTAATTTACCCTTTAATCTTTGGATTTCTTTTTGTTGTACTGCATAGTCACCCATAATTTTATTAATTTTGGTGCTAACGCCATTACGATCGGTATTTAAGTTGTGCTCAATTTCTTTTAAGGTCTTGTCTGCTTTGGTTAACCAATGCATCGCGCCTTTTCCTGTGAGCGCTTCAATACGTCGAACACCAGCAGCAATCCCGGCTTCACTGATAATTTTGAATAAACCAATATCACCCGTACGA
Organism: Uncultured Candidatus Berkiella sp.; assembly: GCA_964468105.1. Classification (GTDB taxonomy): domain Bacteria; phylum Pseudomonadota; class Gammaproteobacteria; order Berkiellales; family Berkiellaceae; genus Berkiella. The sequence continues at coordinate 2,342 of CAYXVT010000237.1, forward strand.
CTCGTATGCGTTCCTCCACAAAGCTCAACCGAATAACCACCACCCATATTTAAAACACGTACTTTGTCGCCATATTTTTCACCAAATAAAGCCATCGCACCTTGCTTCACCGCTTCTTCTGGCGTGGTCACAGTTATTCTAGCTTCAGAATTTTCCAATATCTTTTCATTTACCCTATCTTCAATCTTCTGGATTTGTTCAGGGGTAAGTGCTTCAAAGTGTGAAAAATCAAAACGTAATCGATCGGGGGCTACTAAAGAGCCCTTTTGTGTCACATGCGTACCAATAATTTCACGAAGTGCTGCATGCAATAAATGGGTGGCAGAATGATTTAATTTTGTTGCTTGGCGTTTTTTAGCATCAACCGACGCAATCACTTTATCCTCTGCTTTAAATTCACCTGCAGTCACTTCACCGATATGAACAACAGCTTCGCCAATTTTTTGAGTGTCATCTACTCTAAAAACATTATTTGTGCCATTAGTAATCACTCCAGTATCACCGACTTGACCACCTGATTCAGCATAAAAAGGTGAATTTACTAATACAAGTTGACCTTTGTGGCCTGTTTTTAATTCAGCGACTTGTTTTGAATCTTTAAATAAAGTAACAACACTCGTTGTTTCCTCTAACAATTCATAACCGGTAAATGTTGTTTTAGCATCGATAATGATATCTTTATTATAATCCACACCAAATTGGCTGGCGGCGCGTGCTCTTTCACGTTGGGCTTCCATTTCATGCTCAAACCCAGCAATATCTACTTGAATTTCACGTTCACGTGCAATATCGGCCGTCAAATCGACAGGGAAACCATAAGTGTCATACAATTTAAATAAGACCGAACCAGTCAAAATATTGCCATGCCTATGACCAAGTTGCTTGATTTCTTCTTCTAAAATTTTTAACCCTTGATCTAAAGTGCGTGCAAATTGCTCTTCTTCTTTTAAAATCACACTTTTAATATAGATTTCTTGTGCTTTTAAAGAAGGATAAGCATCCCCCATCTCAATAACAAGTTGATCTACCAACAGATTAAAGAAAGGTTGTTGGGTATCATTTAAACGATTACCGTGGCGCAACGCTCTTCGAATAATACGACGCAACACATAACCCCGACCTTCATTAGAAGGGATCACACCGTCAGCAATTAAAAATGCCACCGATCGAATATGATCGGCTAAGACCCGTAAATATTTCAAAATCAGTAGGCTATTATTTTTATCTTTAGCTCCAGGAAAAACACCCGGAAAGAGATTTTCCAAATGAACAACTTTTTGTAAATACTCTCTTAATTTTTCATCGCTTTGCTCGGGTTTGAAAATTTTTAACGTTGCAACAATCAAGTTTTCAAATAAATCAATTTCATAATTACTATGCTTTTTCTGCATAACCGCAGCAAGACGTTCCATTCCCATGCCGGTATCTACAGATGGTTTGGGTAAAGGAGTCATGGCACCCGTATTGTCACGATTGAACTGCATGAACACCAAATTCCAGATCTCAATAAAGCGATCGCCCTCTTCATCAGGCGCTTTTTGATTGGAATCAACAGTTTCACCATGGTCATAATAAATTTCAGTACAGGGACCACAAGGTCCCGTATCACCCATTGACCAAAAATTATCTTTTTCACCACAGCGTTTGAAACGCTTTTCAGAGACTCCTATTTCTTTTAACCAAATATCTGCTGCTTCATCATCTTGCTCAAAAACAGTGATCCATAAACGATCTTCTTTGATTTCAAGAACTTTGGTGAGATATTCCCAGGCATATTGAATGGCTTCGCGTTTAAAATAATCGCCAAAACTAAAATTACCCAACATTTCAAAGAAAGTATGATGACGTGCGGTGTACCCCACATTTTCTAAATCATTATGTTTGCCACCGGCTCTCACACAACGTTGTACACTCGCCGCCCTATTATAAGAACGTTGATCTTTTCCTAAAAAAACATCTTTGAACTGCACCATGCCAGCATTGGTAAATAATAAGGTTTCATCGTTGGGCACTAATGAACTACTCGTTACGATGGTATGACCTTTTTGTTTAAAAAAGTCCAAAAAGTTCTCTCGAAGTTCATTGACTGTCTTAATGGATTTCATAGTTCACCTGGCAGCTGAGATTTATTCCGATGTTGCTAAGGCAAGACGGATTTGATCTGAGGTAAATCCTCGTTGTTGTAAAAATCGTGCTTGCTGCAACTGTTCTTCTTTATGTTGCGCAATTGCTTCCCCAAAACGTTTTATTCTGGCGGAAATGGCTCTTTCCTGCCACAACGTTTCTTGCCATTCATCGCTTGAGCGAGTGCGGTTGTGATCAATACCACGCTTGCCCAGCTCCGCACAAATTTTTAATGGGCCAAAACCTTTAGCACTGCGAGAACGAATAAAACTGTCAATAAATCTTTGCTCATTGAGTAAGTCTTCATTCTCTAATTCTTCTAATACGATTTTGATCTCAGAATGGGAGTAGCCTTTACGGATTAGTTTTTGGGATAACTCACGTTTAGAGTGATCGCGGCGGGCGAGGAGAAAAATAGCTTTGTCGCGGATTGGTTGCATGGGGTCCCTAATTAAAGAAGGGCCGGCACCTGCCTACGCTAAGAAGCTACGGCAGGCAAGCAGTGGGCGGACCGCTGCCTGTCCTACGAAGCCTTTTAGGCGTAGTAGGATGCCCGCCCTCTTTCAAAAATTTATTAAGACTAAACCTCTTCTTCTAAAAACTCTCCCGCTTCCACCACATTCTTCGCTTTCGCGACTTTGGCTTTCACATCGTCTCTGGTGATTGGGCTAGTTGTTACTGAACCGGCTGGTACCTGACGAACAATCGGTGGCAACATTTTCTCACGAATACGCGCCTCAAGTTCTTCTGCGGCCGCTGGATTATCCATGAGATATTGGCGGGCATTTTCTTTGCCTTGACCAATACGATTGCCTTGATAGCTATACCAAGCGCCTGATTTTTCAACATATCCTAGCTTCACACCAAGTTCGACAACCTCACCTAAACGTGAAATGCCTTCTCCGTAGAGAATTTCAAATTCAGCTTG
>CAYXVT010000238.1:0-5304 GCA_964468105.1 Uncultured Candidatus Berkiella sp.
CTCTATATCTAAATTTTCTGTCCATCTCTCAGGAACAAGTCGCGGCACGTAGGTGAGTGGATCCCGCGAACAAGTCGGCACGTAGAAGTTTTGAGTTAAGGGCTTATAGACTCTTTATTAGGCCCACAAACAATAGCCGTACTTAAATTTAGCTTATCAACCACAACAACCACATGCCATTTAAGCGCAAACAATTTACCTTCATAGGACCAGGGAAACAAAGGAAGTTTTAAATTAAAATCATAACGACCAGAAAAGGAGGGATTATTAATAATTTCTTGCTTTACCTCTTGAGTATCAATATCTCCTTTTCCTTCTGTTACCCAAACTAACTTTACGACAATTTGCTTTGGATTGTGTTTGTTTTCCATTTCCCATGTCACTGTTCCTGAAACCATATCACCAGGTGAATAGGAGGTTTCTTTGAGATCTACAGTGATAGCCATGATTCAACACCTTCTTCATTTGGAGAGATGGTTATCACATAATCATGATTCATGTCTGGCCAAAAGGGGATATTCCCATGTGCTACGATTGTCCAAATAATTTTGTTATGCCCACCTGAAAAGCTAGGCATGATATTTAAAGGGATGTTGAGTTCAGCTGTACCATTGGGTGATAGGCGATTAGAAACTTGTTGAAAAATAACTGACTCAAGAATTGTCGCTTCTTCTTCTCGTGTGCTTTTTCCTGAGGCGTAGCAAATAGATTCTTTACCTATTAGTTTAAGTGATAAGTCGGTTAATCTATTCACATTACCGATAATACGATAAGTTAATTGATATTGACCACCTGGTTGTAACCAACCAGGCGAAATTTCAATGGTCATTCTAGGGTTGAATAAGCACAAAAAGTTATAGCATACTCCGAAAATCAGTAACGTTCCGGCAATAACAAATACACTTGCAAATAAAGTGTCTAATATTGGTATTGAATGCGTTGCTTTATAGGTTGGCAACCACCACTGTGTAATCATAACAGCAACAACACCATTCCAAAACAAGGCAAAGCACAATACCAACAAAAAGCTCTTTAAGGGTGACAACGCTTCTTGTAGTACTATATTTGCTTTCCTTTGGGCTTGAGTTAAATCCGCATCGCTTTGCTTAAGATCATTTTTTTTGAAGGAATTCACCATGCCCCAAATACCAATAACTAAAAATATCAGCGGAAAAAAACTGATCAACAACTGCCAGTTAGGTTTTCTTTGAATAACGGATTCACTTGGATTGTCTGGGTTAACAAAGCAATTAAAAGCAGAACCAGGTGGGTAGGCATCAACAATTTGTTTTTTACTTTCATAACCTGATGAATAAAAATCTTCAAATCGATAATTGTTCCCTGTATAGGTATTTTCTTGGTATTGGTAATGATAATGAATATCGACTTTATAGGTTGTGCTGGATTTGCCTTGACTACTAGACCTACTTCTAAGAACCTCACTTTTATCTACAACGCAAGAGGTCTCTATCCAATGTTGTGCTTGAATTAAAGACATAATAGGGCGGTATGTCAAAGAATATAATGCTGATACCCCAACGAGGGCAAACACCCCAAAAAATAGGAAGCTTTGAATGGCTTTTGGATTTTTAGATAAATTGGGTTGCAACAGTATAACCCTGTCAAAAGATAGCAATATTGATGGTATCGGCTTAGTCCCAAATCTGTTTACTATTTTGGGAATTGTATGAAATAACAGCTTAATTGCTACAAATCGAGATAGTGGTATTTTACTATTAACAAACGCTTTATATGCCTTGCTAATCGATTTGGTTTTTGTTCGTTACCTTTGCCTACAATAACGGAATATCTCACGAGCGCAGATAGGTTGAAGTTAAGGTGAGCTTCAATGTTTTGATATTTATTAATAAATTTAGCATTAACGCCACCTTTGCTTTGTTTTCCCAGCGAATAAAAAGCCATTAGAATTTCAAATTCTACATCTGGTATTTCATTAACTGCCCAGGTAATACTCTCTTGGTTTATTTTGCATTTTTCTGGGTAACGCTTATGGATATATATTGAAATTTGAGGATAGGATAATGATGAGATTGTTCTTTCTAATTCTTTAAGATAACGATCAACTAAATAAGCGGTTATTTCAATTTCTTTTAATTGCTTTTCAAATAGCACAATATAAATTCGATGCGCTAAAAGAAACATGATTGGGAGTTCAAGTATTCTCCATATGGCGGGTTGTAGGTTTACTGTATAGAAAGGGTTAAATAAAACACCTATTATTATAAATGTTAAACATTGATCTAATTGATTTTTAAAAATGTAATGAATAGTGAGGATGAGGGCGGTAAAAGAAATGATAATCTTATAGTAGTGCTCATAACCTCTGCCAACATTTATTATATCAATGAAAATCACTATTATCGAAATTGATAATAAAGATACCAGAAAATATTTTAACTTTTCGCCTTTCATAGAATCCCATTCACAATGGGTATATTGATGAGACTTATTAAATCTAGTTTAGTTCATAATCAATAGCGGTTAATTACACGAGTTAAATCGTTATTTACTTCTATTTTCTAGTAAACCGCTAAGGAAATAGCCGGCAGCACTGTTAACGAGATTGATGATTGCTAAATTGAAAACCGCAGCAGCAGTAATAACAGGGAGAGCAGGGATGGTGCAGGTGACGCCAATCGCAGTACCAAGGCCAATGGACGTAACAATGCTATATCCACCCTGTGCGAGCGCGTAGCTTGAGAAAAAACTAAGTGGTTTTGCTCCACTCACTTTTTCTATCTCACATTGGCTTAATTCGTACATATGGTTATCTACACAACTTATGGTTGGGTTAATATATCGCAATATCTTTATGTTTTCAAGCTTACTTACTACCTAGTTTTTGCCGTAAATTGGCGAAAACTAACCATTTTTTTAAATGTATTTACTTAAAAATCAAATGGTTAAATTATTCTTATAAATTGAGTCTAGTATAATAGATATAATCTAAAACGGTTAGATCTTGAACGTTTTGATAAAAGGCGAGGGCATTTTGGTTGTTCTTCAATATAATGCCATCAATACGACAGTAATGCCTTTCTTGAGCAATCTTTTTCACATAATCCCCAAGATCTCTAGCGATCCCTTTTCGGCGATATTCATTTACGACATAGATATCATGTACAAAAATGCCAGGACTCGGAAAAATCGTAAAATTATGTTGTGTGACAGAAAAAAGTAAAATACCTACTTGTTTATTATCAACACTAGCGATGATGCATTCCGCGAAAGATTTATTAGAAAATAATGCTTCATGAAGTGTTTCTCGAGTCTGTGAAAATTTATTACTATTTCCCTCTTCATCAAATAATTCACATAGACACTCGTAAATAAAATCAAGATCCTTCGCTATTGCCATTTTACAAACGGCTGACTTGGTGATGTTATTATTAATCATTTTACCAACACCTTTTGTCGCTGAAAGTTAAATTAAAACAGTACAATATTAACTATGAATCATACCGTTATAATTTTAATATAGCGATATTAGAGGCTTAAATCGTGCATTTAAACTTTTTCCCCAATATCTTCATTCCAGAGAGTAGGGTTATCATTAATAAATTTTTGCATCATTTCTATGGTTTCTTTATCTTGAAGAATAACCAGCTCAACACCTTTGGCTTTTAAGTGCTTTTCATCGCCCATAAAGTTGGCATTTTCACCAATCACAATTCTTGGAATTTTATAAAGAAGGGAGGTTCCTGAGCACATAGAGCAAGGCGAAAGTGTGGTGTAAAGTGTACATTTTTGGTAAACGTGAGCGGGCAGGCGACCTGCATTCTCTATGGCATCCATTTCACCGTGTAAAATGGCACTGCCATGTTGTCGTCTTCGATTGTGACCTTTGCCCAGTATTTTGCCTTCACAGACTAGAACCGAACCAATCGGAATACCCCCTTCGTTGAGACCTAGCTTTGCTTCATTTAATGCTTCTTGATAGAACTTCTTCTCTGATTCAAGAACGGTCGCCATGGTATTTTGTACTCCCTTATTTTAACTTTTTAAAAATATACGTCTAAATTTATAACTTAATTGTGGCAAGTTTCAAACACTAGATTATTAACTAGTAGCCTAAATGTGTACACTTGTTAACAGAACAGCTAACAAATCAATTGGAGTATTTTATGATTAAATCACAAGGATACGCTGCAAAAACTGCTGGTGCTAATTTAGCACCGTTTCAATTTGAGCGCCGCGAGCCGGCAGATAATGAAGTGCTTATTGAAATACTCTTTTGCGGTGTGTGTCATTCTGATATACATCAAGCTAAGAATGAGTGGGGTGGTTCCATTTTTCCGATGGTGCCAGGACATGAGATTGTTGGGAAAGTAATAAAAGTAGGTGCTAAAGTTAAAAAATTTAAAGTTGGTGATATCGCGGGGGTTGGGTGTTTAGTTGATTCTTGTCGTACCTGCGGTAGTTGTAAAGAAGGTTTAGAACAATATTGCGAAAATGGTTTTGTTGGTACTTATAATAGCTATGAAAAAGATGGCAAAACCATCACTTTTGGCGGTTATTCAAATAATATCGTTGTTGATGAGGCATTTACTTTAAAAATACCTCCTAATTTAGAATTATCACATGTGGCCCCTTTGCTTTGCGCCGGCATAACCACCTATTCACCAATGAAACATTGGCAAGTGAAAGCTGGCCAAAAAGTAGGCGTGATGGGGTTAGGGGGGCTTGGGCACATGGCTGTAAAATTTGCTCATGCCTTCGGAGCGCATGTCGTATTGTTTACAACTTCACCTTCTAAAGTTGAAGATGCATTGGCCATGGGTGCTAATGAAGTTGTTATTTCTAAAGATGCTTCGCAAATGACTAAGCATATTAATACATTTGACTTTATTTTAAATACCATTGCAGCACCTATTGATATTAACCCTTATTTACAATGTCTCAAACGTGATGGCGTCATGTGTATTGTGGGCGTGGCTCCTAAAGATCCTACTATTCAAATGTTTAATTTAATATTTAAACGCCGTCAACTTGTAGGCTCTCTTATTGGTGGGCTACCTGAAACACAAGAGATGTTGGATTTTTGTGGAAAACATAATATCACCTGTGATGTGGAAATGATCCCCATTCAAAAAATCAACGAAGCTTATGAGCGTACAGTTAAGTCTGATGTGAAATATCGTTTTGTAATTGACATGAAGAGTTTAAAACAAGATTTTTAAGGGAGATAAAATGAGAGCAATATTTAAATCATTCATTGCTTGTATCCTTCTATTTCCAACTATAACCATGAGTTTGGACGCATCGAAGACAACTAAAGCTGAA
>CAYXVT010000239.1:0-5264 GCA_964468105.1 Uncultured Candidatus Berkiella sp.
ATCAAAATCAAAAAATATTTGATGATAGAGTGCATTATTGGGCACCGGTCGATCAATATATCGGCGGGATTGAGCATGCGATTTTACATTTACTCTATGCCCGTTTTTTCCATAAAGTGTTACGCGATTTTCAACTTGTGAAAAGCGATGAGCCATTTACCAACTTGCTCACCCAAGGTATGGTTTTAAAAGATGGCAGCAAAATGTCCAAGTCAAAAGGCAACACGGTTGATCCGCAAACACTTATCGAGAACTATGGTGCAGACACCGTGCGATTATTTATTATGTTCGCTGCGCCTCCTGAGCAATCGTTAGAGTGGTCTGACACTGGCGTTGAAGGTGGTTTTCGTTTCTTAAAACGCTTATGGCGATTAGTTTCTAGCCACGTGATTGAGCAAGGTCTTGTTAACGTTTCGCTTTCTGGTCTTAACTTGACTGACAAACAAAAGAACTTACACCGCCAAACTCATGAAACCATTTTAAAAGTCACAGACGATCTTAAACGTCGCTACACTTTTAACACGGCTATTTCCGCTGTGATGGAATTGGTCAATGCATCGATGCAATATGTGGTTGAGAATGAGACTGACAAGCACGTTAAACAAGAAGCACTTGAAACTATCGTTCTGATGCTTGCTCCCATTGTCCCCCATATAACACACCAGTTATGGCAAGACTTAGGCAAGTCTGGCGCTGTGATGGATGCCCCTTGGCCAAACGTAGATACCCAGGCATTGAAAAGAGATGTTGTTTCCATTGTGGTTCAAGTCAATGGCAAGGTTCGCGCTAACATTGATATGGCAACCGGCGCTACCGAAGAGGTAATGAAAGAAACCGCACTCAATAATGAAAATATTATACGTCACCTAGATGGCAAAACAGTCCGCAAAATCATTGTTGTGGCAAATAAATTAGTCAATATTGTGGCGAATTAAAAAGACCATGCGACAAAAAATTGCCTTAACAATACTTGTCATTTTTTCCTTAACACTTTGGGGCTGCGGCTTTCATTTGCGCCATACTCAAGCACAACTGGGCATGAAATATCCACAAATATTCTTACCGTTGACGGGCTCGAATACTATGCATCAAGGATTGTATCGCGCATTACTCGCCTCCTCAATTCACGTGACTGAGGTGGCGCCAGAAAATAAAACCGTGCCCACGTTGAAAGTGTTATCACAAAACATCACCAATCTTCCTTTGGTGTATGGTCCTGATAGTGAATTACGTCGAGAACGTCTCAAAATGTCTGTTTTATTTTCTTTTGAAAATAATGGCTCAGAACGTGTTGAGCTTTACACAGAGCGCGATCGACAAATCAATCCCAATCAGCATTTGGGAGATAATGCCGAAAAAATTGTGATTGAACGAGAAATGCAAGCAGATATCATTAGCCAACTCGTCCGCTTTCTTGCAAGTCATCCATAATGCGCTCCACACCACAAGCGCTTGCTCAACAACTAGAAAAAAGTGTCGCCCCCATTTATTTACTTTATGGCATGGAACCTTTTCTCATTGATGAAAGTGCAACGCTTATTCGTCAGCGAGTGCACAAATTAGGTGAAGTTGAACAGTTAATTTTAGCGCTGGATTCCGAAGAAGATTCTCTTATTTCTCAACTAGAGCAACCCTCTCTATTTACCCAAATCCGACTTGTTGAATGTAGAATAGCAAAACCAAGCGCACAGATTGCATTAAAATTAGCGCAGATCCTTGAAACGCTTTATCCTGATACTTATTTACTGATCCAGACAGGATCACTCACTCGCCAACATCAACAGGCAAAGTGGTTTACACAAATAGAGCACAAAGGTGTAGTGATCCCTCATTGGCCACTTTCACCTTCTCAATTTTCTGCTTGGGTTGAGCAGCGTGCTTCACGGCAAGGTCTTGTTTTAGATCCTCAAATGCGGCAGTTATTGCTTTACCATACCGAAGGAAATTGTCTGGCAGCGGCGCAAGAAATAGATCGCCTGCGTCTATTAGCAGGTACGCCCGCCCAATTCTCTCAACAAAGTCAATTTCAAGTGAGTGATCTATGCAATGCAGCGCTCTCTAAACAACCCTCTCGCGTCATTAAAATAGTAAGCTGTCTGAAAGAGTCTGGAACGGCTTTACCGCTTGTTATTTGGGCGTTGGCACAAACCCTACGCACACTACCACCACAACGCTACACTACCTTGCTACCCTCTTTATCTGTGGCAGATAAACAATTAAAATCGGGGGATATGGCCGGCGCTTGGCAAAATGTGCTCGATGTAAGCTTACATCTGTGCGGATCTCCAATATTATAAATGCCCCTTTTTTGAATATTTTGCCAGTATGATCTGTTAACAATTGCCATCTAGGTATATATTAAAAGTATGGAAGATTGAATATAAAGGGGAATATGCAACAAATTGGTTTCAATGCTCTGCGGTTTACAGGTATTGAAAATTATTAGAAGGAAAACTATGAATACAAACGAGTTACTCAACGCTGTACTCAATGATCTTAGTGACTTAAAAGCCGTCCATGTTACCCCTCTCGATGTTCGTCATATCACTTCAATTACGGATTATATGGTTATTGCCTCTGGTACATCTAGTAGGCATGTTCGTTCAATAGCTGAAAACTTAATCCACAAAATGAAAGAGCGCACAATCCAACCATTTGGTATCGAAGGTGATACTGATGATGAATGGGTGCTTGTTGATTTTGGTGATGTGGTCGTACATATCATGCAACCCAGAACAAGAGATTTTTATAATCTTGAAAAATTATGGACAACAAGCCAACACCAAGCTGTGGCTTAATAATTAATGCAGTGCCAAATCCTAGCCGTAGGCCAGAAAATGCCAAAATGGTGCGTACTCGCGTGTGAAGATTATTTAACACGCCTGCAGCATTTTATGAAATGCACCTTGATTGAATGTCCTGCGGCTAAACGCCATAAAGCAGGTAATGCTGCAGATTATAAAGAAGACGAAGCCACAAAAATTTTACAAAAAATTTCCCCTGATGATCATGTGATTGCCTTGGATGTCGCGGGCACAGGTTGGTCTACTTTAAAATTATCCGAAGAATTAGCCACTTGGCAACAACGTGGCAAAGATCTTATCTTTTTGATCGGTGGACCTGATGGTCTATCGCAAAAGTGTTTAGCACGCGCTAATCAACGATGGTCTTTATCGGCCTTAACTTTTCCACATGCTTTGGTGAGAGTTTTATTACTAGAGCAGTTATATCGGGCGGGAAGTGTGTTGGCGAATCATCCTTACCACAGAGAATGAATTTAACTTTGACGTAGGGTGGGCAAAACGCAGTGTGCCCACCTCTTAAATTGGTGGGCACGCTAAAAGCTTTGCCCACCCTACAACTGATAAGAAATTTTACTCCGCCTTCTTCTGCGGCACCAAATGTTTAGCAATCACGCCCATATATTCTTTTTCATGTCTCTTTAAAAGCGCTTCCCCAATATGTTGCGTACCAATCTTTATGGCAGGATCGTTTTTAATCAGTTTTTGACCCACGGGGCTTTGGTAAAATTTAATTAAATCCTGCATATCATCTAACGTAAAATACTGAGCATATAATGCCGCAAGTTCTTTTATCGTTTCTGGTGAAAGAAATAATTCGTAAAAAAATTGTTCAAGATCTGCGATGAGTTCAGGTGTCATCGCTGCTTTCATTTTTGGATTATTTTCCATATCCAATTTAAATTTAGCCACAATGACTTCAGCAGCATTTTGCGCAAAATGCGTTTCTTTTGCCCATTGCATTATCATTTGAGTATAAACTGGGCCAGGATCTTCAGCTAATGGTTGCGCTTGTGGTTGGGCTTGGGGCTTAGCTTTGGTGTTCGCCGCAGCAAAAACACTGGTATTTCCACTCATAAAAAGCACTAGCAAAAGCGCTGTCATGAGAGCTCGATTATAACGATCAAAACGTTTTTTCATTTTTGCCCCAATGCCATAGTGACATTTTCAATAATATTATGTTATTTTTTCAACTTACAAAAAGTCATTACCTTCAATACTAAAAAATAAGCTAGATCTTGTTTAGGCACAATTAATTTTCTTGGCTTTAGAAAAACTCCTAAATATAATGTGGACGCCTTACATTGTACCTGTTGAGTTTGTTATGAAACTTTTACCTAAGATACCTTACCCTAAAAGAACCACACTCATTGGTTGTCTTTTAGCAGGGTTTATCTATACCACTTCCGTTTTTCTAGCCATATGCTGTTTTATTCTGATAAGTATCTGCTTTACGAGTATTGTTATTGCCAATGCTCGTGAGTTACGACAGGAAGCTAATCGACAACAAAATTCCATTAAATCGCCAACATCAACAGCCTCTAGTCTGGCTCCAAACCTTCAGCTGCAAAAGACTTTTTTACCATCAACTTCCAATGTACCCGCTTTCAGCGAAACTGTTAAGCCTTCAGAAAAAGTTAACCAGCTCCCCAAACCAAAATAAAGCACACAAAGCTTGAGCTGACTTTTACAACAAGCGATACTGTGACAAGAATATGTATAAACACCAACATTTACACTCACGTTTTCAAGAAAAACGCCTTATCTCCCAACGCGCTGTTATTGGGATAATCCTCATTGGCATTATGATTCTCATTTTACTAGGGCGTGTAGCTTATTTACAGATAACCGATCATCAAAAATATGCCACTCTTTCAAACAAAAACCAACTTCGACTTGTTCCAATTCCACCTGCTCGAGGGCTTATCTATGATCGTAATGGAAAACTACTGGCCAAAAATGTACCGGCTTTCCATTTAGCGATAATCCCTGAACAAGTCACTGATATGTCTCAAACACTCAATGAACTTAATAATATCATCCCTATTGATAGCGAACAGCGCCAGTCCTTTCTTGATAAAAGCGCTCATAGCCCAAAACATCAACGACAAATCATAAAATTGAAATTGTCTGAAGAAGAGGTAAGTCGTTTTGCCGTGAATCAATATCGATTGCCCGGCGTGGTGTTAATGGTTGATCTGATTAGAGACTATCCTTATGGCCCACTGCTTGGACATGTTTTAGGTTATGTCAGCGAAGCCAATAAAGATGACTTAGTCAAAATGGATAAAAAGCGTTATGCGGGTACTTATCAAATAGGAAAAACTGGGCTTGAAAAATTTTATGAGAATCAGCTGCAAGGCTCTCCTGGCTATCAACAAATGGAAACCGATGTTTTAGGCAGAGAAGTTCGTGCACTCTCTACTATTCCTGCAACATCTGGAAATGATTTACATTTAACAA
>CAYXVT010000240.1:0-5226 GCA_964468105.1 Uncultured Candidatus Berkiella sp.
AATTACCTTGTATTTATAATTAAGGGATAACTCTAGCGTGTAAAATGTGGGTTTTAGCTATATACAGCCTGGATTATATCGGTGCTTGACCTGTAGAAGATTTTGATGAGATGATAATGATGAAAAATTTAAAAGGATCTCTGCAGTCGACGGCAAATCGCTGCAGAGTAAATACGTATCACGTGCGGCCAGGCAGGTGATGAAAGAATCATAACACAGATTTTTTCACCCTGCCAAGACTTAGGGACAGGTAGTGAAAAATAATAACAATAAAGAGCTGTACCTCACAGACTACAATACCAATGATAAACCATGGGATACCCATAAGGGCGAGTCGGATGATGTTGGTGGTATTTATGCAACTTCGACTGAATTTGAACGCTACGCAAAACGAATTCATGAGTGCAGTGGATGCCTTCACTTTGGCTGGAGCAACAACAAAGAAACGGGTGAAACGAAGCTTAGGTTAAGAAGGGCTTCGTTTTGCCGGGTTAGAAACTGTCCTATATGTCAATGGAGGCGTTCTTTGATGTGGCAAGCGCGTTTTTATCAATCTCTTCCTAAAATCGTAGAAATTAATCCAATGGCGCGGTGGGTATTTCTCACACTTACCGTGCGTAATTGTGCTATTGAAGATTTAGGTATCACCTTAACGAAGATGAACTCAGCTTTTCAACGATTAAAAGTGAGGAAGGAATTTAAACCGGTTCTAGGTTGGATTCGAACAACAGAAGTTACGCGCGACAAAGATAATGGAGCCCACCCTCATTTTCATACGCTGATGATGGTACCTTCATCGTGGTTTTCAAGGGACTACGTAAAACACGAGCGCTGGGTAGAGCTTTGGCGTGATTGTTTGCGTATTAACTACGAACCAAATGTTGATATTAGAACAGTAAAAGCCCGAATTGAAGGTCAATCTTTGAGTGAAGTGTTGCAAGGTGCGGTTTCTGAAACTCTGAAATACTCAGTGAAACCAGCAGATATGACGGAAGATCCTGAGTGGTTTTTAGAATTAACACGCCAAACAATCAAGCGTCGCTTTGTAGCAACGGGCGGGGTTTTGAAAAATGTGTTGCGAGTTGATGAAGAATCAAATCAAGATTTGGTGCTTGCTGATAGCGATGAAGACAGTGATGATGATGGAACACGCTTGGCTTTTGATTGGAAAGCAAAAGAACGCCGTTATAAACGAGCACCTCAACATGATAAAATAGGAAAGCCTGATAATTCAAAACAAACCAAATAATTTCTTACGTACTTTCTTGCTACTCTGATGCTCTATTAGCTTTTGTTGATTACCTATGGTGTCTAAAAGGCGGTTTTTTTCTAAAGTAGCAGATTCTAATTGTGCATGAGCAAACTCAAGTTGCTTCGATGAAAATTCCAATTGTTTTTTTAGAAGCTCATTTTGTTGTATTTTCTCAGCAAGCATTGCTTCAAGGTGAGCAACATCGCTGATGCGTCCATGATGCATTAATTTGGTATCAAGTGATGCATCATGATGCTCATTGAATGCATCAGGAAAAACACGATAAAACTCAGATCTCTCAATCAGGTAATTACCGCTTTCAGCCCTTATTGCACTTAACTTTCCTCCTCTTATTAGACGTTGGATCTGTTGGTGACTTTTCCCTGATTTCTCAGAAGCTTCTCGTGTTGTTAGATGCGTCATATTTTTGTCCGCTGATGCGTCATGATTTTGTTTGTATGGCTTTTAAGAAAATATCGTGCTTCATGAGGGCTTTGGGTTAAAATTCAAGAGTTATACGATCATATCAGACCATAGCGCAGTAAGAAATTCTTGCCAATGCATGATTTCTAAATTATCACTGCGCCGTTTGAGTGTGTCGTGACTAATGAGGATATAACGTTTACATAGTTTTTCTTCTGCTAGTGCTTTTAGACTTTTCAAATGTTTGTCTTGGGTGCGATTTGTAGTTTTAACTTCAATGGCAATATCATCACCGATAATGAAGTCTACTTCTTGCCCATTTTTAGACTGCCAATAAGTTAAAGGAATATGTTTTCTTTTGTAGCTAAGATAAGCACGTAGCTCAAGGGCAATAAGGTGTTCAAAGGCTTTCCCATAAAGATCAGATTGATTGGGTATACTTGTTATGCCGGATAGAGTATTTTTAACACCGATATCAAAGTAGTAAAATTTTGCTGTGCTGATTGGTTTGCGTTTAATTGTTTTAGTATAAGCAGGAAGCATAAAGCCAATGAAAGTATCTTCTAGGATGCTGTAATACTCTCTTACTGTGCTAGCAGGTACGGCAGCATCATTCGAAATGTTTGCAAAATTGAGCATCTCACCACTTGTCAAAGCAGAATGTTTTAAAAATCGTGTAAATGCTGGCAGTTGACGTACCAGCGCTTCGGCCTGTATTTCTTCTTTTAAGTAAGTATCAACATACGCATGTAAGTCATCAGTGGGTTCATCACTTTGGTAAACCATCGGTAATCCACCGAAATGCAAATATCGATCAAGATTAAACTCAGGAATTTCAGTGTAAGTTAGTGGAAATAATTCGGCTTGTCTTGCTCTTCCTGCTAGTAAATTGGCTTGATTGTGGCGCAGTTTTCGAGCGCTACTTCCTGTAAGTAAGAATTTAATGCCTTTTTTTTCTATTAACCGATGTACTTCATTTAATAGCTGAGGAACACGTTGAACCTCATCAATAATAGTGATTGATGGATCATCAAAGGCTAAAATAATCGATTCAAGATCTCCTGGGTTTGTGCTAAGTCGTAGATACAGTTCGCTTTCTAAAAGATCGAGGATTGCAGTGCCTTGTGGAAATTGTGATTTAATAAGGAATGTTTTACCGGTTGAGCGTGGGCCAAAAAGAAAATGGGACTTTTTTTTCATTAAGCTAGGTAAGTCAAGCCAGCGTTTAAATAGCATAATAAATCCGTTATCCAGCAATGATGTTGTTGATTATCAATATATATAGCATATAAACTGCTGAATATAAATATAGTTGTTAGAGCTCATAATACTTTGCAAATGAATTCATTTGGCAAAGAATCAAGGCTTTCTTCTTCAGTGGCTTTATCAATAAAGCAACTAGCAATTAGAAATTTACGTCGAGCATCAAGTCCTCTCTTGTGGGATTTTCCAAAAATTTACATTTTTGAATTTGAGAATGGAGTTGCTCTTTCTTTTTCTTTAAGTCATCAAGTCGCGATCGTTTTTTTGCTCATATCCTTATACTGAAAGTGCAACAGATAGAAGCAGCGCACTGCTTTCTATCTGAAATTCAGCGGAATATAAAAATGATGAAAATATCAGTATGAGGCTCAAAACGAAAGCTAAAAAGAAAAAGCGAAAAGCGCGCTTATACGTTGCTTCGCAACGTGCGCTTTGGTAAGCTGAAAACCACAAAAAAATTCAACCCAAATAAAAACAAGAACAACAAAATAATGGCGATTTATCATTTAAGCGGCAGCATCATTTCAAGAAACCAAGGGCGCAGTGCGATTGCATCTGCTGCGTATCGCTCTGGAGAAAAACTAGCCGATGAAAAGCAAGGCTCTATCCACGACTACAGTAAAAAACAAGACGTGGTCTATGCCGAGATTTTTTTGCCCGAAGGCGCTCCAGAAGCATTTAAAAGCCGAGAAGTGTTATGGAATACAGTAGAAAAATTTGAAAAACGTAAGGATGCTCAACTTGCGCGCGAGTTCACCATCTCCCTACCTCGTGAGCTCACGATAGAACAAAACAAAGCACTGATTAGCGAATTTGTAACCCATGAGTTTGTGGATAAAGGAATGATTGCCGATGTTTGCTTCCACAATGATTTGCTGAAAGATGGGAATCGCCAGCCTCATGCCCATGTGATGCTCACTCTTCGTGAAGTGAACGAGGATGGATTTGGTCCAAAGGTTCGTAGCTGGAATGACAGGGCGTTGCTGCGCCACTGGCGGGAATCGTGGTCAAGTAGTGCCAACCATCATTTGGCGCTTAATGGTTTTGATGTACACATTGACCATCGTAGCTATGAAGACCAAGGGATTGCGCTTGAACCCCAACACAAAATTGGCCCAAGTGATGCTCGTGAGCGGATGGCGCGTTTTGCAGACCATCAGCGCATTGCTTGCGAAAATGGGGAGTTGATTTTTGAAAACCCAGAGGTTGCACTCGATGTCATAACCCGGGAGCAGGCAACGTTTACCCATCAGGATTTGGCACGTTTTATCAATCGCCATACAGAAGATGAAGCGCAATTCAACTTAGTATTTACCAAGGTAAAAGCATCGAATGAATTGGTTTTCTTAGGATTGGACACTAAGGGTCAACAACGGTTCTCCACGCGCAATATGCTTAACCTTGAAGCATCGATGATGCGTCATACAGATGTTTTAGATAAACGCTTAAATCACGAGGTGAATGAGGAGGAAAAAGAAAAAGCTAAGGCCGGAAGGCAGCTATCACCAGAACAAGAAATGGCATTGCAGTACTTAACGGCCAAAGGCGATTTAAAATCCGTGGTAGGTTATGCAGGTACTGGGAAAAGTTATTTGTTGGGTGCAGCAAGGGATGTTTGGGAGGCTTGTGGTTATCGTGTACAAGGAGCAGCTCTTTCAGCAATCGCAGCACTGAATTTAGAGGGTAGTGCGGGCATTGAATCACGCACCATTGCAAGCCTTTTTTATCGGCTGGACAAGAACACACTGCAATTAGGCGCAAAAGACATCCTAGTGGTTGATGAGGCGGGTATGCTTGGAACGCGAACCATGGAGCGCTTGGTTCGTGAAGTAAAGCATGCAGGTGCCAAGCTTGTTTTGGTTGGGGATTGGCAACAACTCCAGGCTATTGAGGCAGGCGCGCCGTTTCGTGCAATTGCCCAAGCCCATCAATATGTGGAGCTTAACCAAATCCGCAGGCAAACAGCCCCTTGGCAGGTAGACGCTTCGCTTGATTTAGCACAAGGTGCGGTCGCCAAGGCGCTTGATGCGTATCGTGAACATGATCATGTGCATCAGTTTAAACACCAGCAGGAAGCCAAGGAGCAGTTGATCAATCTTTGGAATGATGCGCGCATGGCGAATAGGAATGAATCACAAATTATTCTTAGCTTTACTCGCGAAGATGTGAAAGAGCTTAACGGGTTGGCGCGTGAACAAAAGCGTAAAGACCAAGAATTAGGCGAGGATGTGTTATTTCATATGGAGCGTGGTGCGCGCCATTTTGCCGTGAATGACCGGGTGTATTTC
>CAYXVT010000241.1:0-1767 GCA_964468105.1 Uncultured Candidatus Berkiella sp.
GCCTCCTAAAGGAGGCTCAGTATGCCTAAAAGTTATGGGGATCTATCAGGGTCTGCCCCCTAATTTAAGCAACTTTTAACTTTGTCGGCATTAAATTTGATTCAACTAAAGATAGTCTGTCAACGTCATTAAAATAGGAACTTTCGTTTACTCTTTTTCTATCATTAAGATAAAATAACTCTGGCTTCATCTCCATGGCTTGTTTTGCTATACAACGAGTTAATTTATCGATACTTTCTTCTTGCTCACTCATATCTTCTAGCATTTCCATTAGTTGAGCATGGATTGATTCCTCAAGAACTTCAAGTGTTGTCTTTACTGGAGAATCAAAACCTAATAACTTCGATAAACCTTCTGATGGTGGTGTCTTTAAGTTGACTGTTATAGTTATTGGTCCATTTTGTTCCCGCCCAAGTTCAGCCTTTGCTAATTTGTGGCCCCAAAACTTTAAACTTAATAAAGCAGCAGCTACAGAATACAAGGAGGCATAAAATATTTTAGAAAAAATTAAATTACTCTTTACCAAGAAATAATTCACCACTTCCAAGCCAAAAAACCATAAACCCCATTTAATAATAGGGTGTTGATTGTTTAAATAGTCATCTACTTTTTTTCTCATATTCAGTTTCCACTTGTTTTCGTTGTTACATTATCGCCAAATTTTAAAGCTGCCTCTTTCATTTTTTCCACAGCTTTTGGAAATTCCATTTGAAAAAAACATATTTTGGCATCTGCAATTAATTCAGATTTTTTTCTAATACTTTTGCCAACTGCAGTTTGGTTAAACGCAATAATCGCATCAATTTCTTCTTCTGTAAAATGTTCATTATAGGTTTTTGTAAGATGCGCTTTCATTTTTTCATAAGCTAACATATCATGCACAATTTTTTCAATTTCATGGAGATATTCCTCTTTGGCGTGTGCTATTAAAGAAGGCGCTGTCTCTTCCATGCGTTTCATTGATTCCTTAATAATGATGTCCGTTTCATTATTGTAATCCTCTTTATAACCTGTCACTTCAAGTAATGTTTCAATTTTTTTAAGCTTTGTTTTCGAGTCACAAGATGCATTGCTACTGAATATCAAACAAATAAGAGTTGTGATTAAAAGACCTTTCATCGACCATCTCACTTAACTTTCAGTAAGTTTTTTTCGAGCAAACTATATATAAATATATGACTTAGTTCAAGTGCTTGTGACAAAACTACGTTCAATAAAATTAAATATTTTCTTTTATTTCAATGTGTTAGTCATGGCTTAGAGGTGCATCGTTTAAAAGCTTGAACTTTTCTTCTCTAGAAAAGTCAAACTCTTTGAATAAGGAGTAAATGATGGGTCTTGATGCATTTCAACAGTATAAAAAATTAGATTATATCGAAATAGATGAGCATATGCTCGAACTTGCTCAAACTGGAAATTTATATGCAATTCAAGATCTCAATCTAGATGAGCCCACAGAATTATACCTCTATACAATGGCCCTTGATGCTGGGCATGTGAAGCTATTAGAAAAGTTATCTGCTAAAACAAAAAATCAACTGTTGAAGATAAGTGCCTTTCTTGGAAAAATAGATTGTATAAAAGCTTTATTAAAATATTATCAATTTATTGATTCCCAGAGTGCAAGGGAAGCGCTATGTGAAGCAGCTAGTTTTGGCTATGTTGATGTGGTAACAACACTACTTGCAACTTTTAAGAAGGAAATAACACAAAAAGATATCTCCATTGCCTTACAAGCCGCTATTCAACATAAAATGGTTGACACAG
>CAYXVT010000241.1:1798-2701 GCA_964468105.1 Uncultured Candidatus Berkiella sp.
CTTCTTTCAGCTTATTCTACCAAAAGCAGAGAAATTTGGAACTCAGGAAGAGATAAACCAAGATGATCCTATGAACCACATAACTGTTTATAATCTAAACGGGTATGATCAAGGCATTGATCAGAATTGGCACAAAGACTATTTACAAGGTAAGTCATTAGCTTTAGAAGATGGCACTCCAATTGGTTATTGTATTTTTCTTCCAATACAAGCTGTTAAAGCAGTTTGTGTTATGGTCTATGGAGGAAATGAAGCTTGTTATAGAGAAAGCGAATTATACAGGCCAGATAAAGCAAATATTTTTGATCTTGCCTTACTTAAAGATGGGATCGCTGTAGTAAAGTTAAATTTAGTGGATTTACTTAAATTGGAAACTTATCAACTTAAAATGCCGCGAGAACTTCACGAGACTCTTCATAAAAGTATTAACCATTTCTATATAACAATTAAACATTCACCCGAAACTTTGGATCCTGTATTAGCTGTATTAAAAAATAAGCCCTATTGCTTAGGTGGTGGGAGTTTTGGTGGTAGAACAGTCATTAAGCATGCTGAACTTTATCCTAATACATTTGATGGTTATATTAGTATTGACGGTGAACTTTCAATTATTAAGTCATATGAAAGTACTTATGGACTTGAAGACTTAGAACAATCGATTATTGATGCTCAATCATGGCTTTGCCCTACCTTTGGCGTTGAAGAGCTTCAAGATCCACTCCTATTATTACACAACTCCGATGACAACAATGTCACCATGTCTGTGACTTTAGATTTTATGAAAAAAGCAAAACAAGCTGGTAAGCAAGATCTTATTCGGTTATTAATCACTGAGCATGGTAGCTCTTTTGAAGCAAATGATCTTGACAATGCAGGTCATAGTCTTCCAAATGATAACAGTGC
>CAYXVT010000241.1:2711-4964 GCA_964468105.1 Uncultured Candidatus Berkiella sp.
CAACTATATCTTCGTTTATCCAACAAGGTCCATCAAGCCTGCACTCCGTTACTGATTGGCGAGCACACAAATATCATGTCTATTCACTTAAAGACGATCCTAGCGTATCTGGTGAAGATGGTTTTATTTCTCGAGCTTTTGCACTGTACCAAAAGCCAACAGATAAGGGGTTAGTTAAGGATGATATTTCCCCACACGATATTTTAAGTAAAGATGATAACCGCAAAGAACATTCTTGGCAGATCTATTATCTTCCTATTTATAGAGTGTTTCTAACTCTAGTTGAAATGCAAAATAATGATTCGGAATATCAAAAATTTATAAAAGAGATCTTGCCTTTGAAACTAACCGATGATGTTGTTGAGCGTGCACTTAAATCACACTTAGGATATTTTATAAGTTATATAACAGAAGTCTATTCTA
The DNA here is from genome assembly GCA_964468105.1 of Uncultured Candidatus Berkiella sp. Lineage (GTDB taxonomy): Bacteria > Pseudomonadota > Gammaproteobacteria > Berkiellales > Berkiellaceae > Berkiella. Next base: position 3,135 of record CAYXVT010000241.1, read on the forward strand.
TCGATAATTTAGATGCCAATGTGTTATTGCAAAATAAAGAACTGCGAGATACATTTAAAGATTTATTATTAGGTTTTATTGAAACTGACACCTCTACTCAATTTTATTTTTTGATCAATCTATTAATGGCAAACCCACAACTCGTAGAAAAGGAAACATCTTATTTAATGGAAGGTCCTGACGCACAAACGCATATGCGCCAGTTGCAGGACAAATTAATAAAAACCATTAACAAAAATAAAGCTAAGATACAAGCCATGTGGAAAGAAGCTGCTCAAAAATCAACTAAACAGAACATTCAAGGAGATAAGGATAACCCCTACGCCACTATGGATTATTACCAGAAACGAAAACTATTCGAAAATGCAGTTAATAATGGAGATTTAAAAATACTCAAGCTAATTTTAGGTCGTAAACCATTGGAAATTGAGAATTACGCAATAGAGCAAGCATTTTATTCTGCAGTTTATAGTAATAAAATTTCAGTAGTTCTTTGTTTATTAAATAAATGCCCTGAAGCCATTAGAAAACCATCTAAAATAGAGGCGCTGAAAGCTGCGGCTCATAACAAAAACCACGAAATGCTGAAATTATTATTGGATTATTATGGCGGTCAATTAAAACGCTTTGAGCTTTACCAAGCTTTAGGCAGTCAACGCGCACAAGCGATTCTAAAACAGAGGGAGCCTAGCAAAAAAAGTTGGCCCAAAGTTATCACTGATTTTGAAACAAATGCGGCTCAAGAAAATGCCCCTCCAAATCCCAACAGATCTAAACGGCCACTTCCACAAGCGCCTCAAAAGCAATTACAATCTCAAAAGACACCCTCGCCGCACACCAGTCAGGATATTAAAAGACCCTTGCCTGTTCGCCCCAAAAGAAAGGATTAAACAGTGCAAAGAATCTTTGATTTACCTGTGTTGCCTTTAAATCCTGAAAGAGGACGCCATTACACGGCCAACCTCTTTCCATGCAAATTGATGTCTATAATCTTGCAATTTCTGTTCAATCTCAAAACAAAAACGTTTGAACTGTGTTTTGCTTTTTTCTGTTGCATGAATTGCTTCAAATTCTGCAATTGCATTTTCGAGTTTTTTAGTTAACGTTGAATTGCTATCAGATAAAATGTCATTCATTCTTTGCTCTAACACTGCTAAGTGTTTTCTATGTTGAAGAAGAAAGACATGATGATTAGCGGGTTTGTTTCTAAAGTGATTATATTCAGAGATAATATTTCCACTCAATTTTTTTAACAGTGTCAAACTATCTCTTGCAAGTTTGAAGTCGTCATGACATTCAATACAAAATTTATTCATTTCTTTAAATAAATCGCTTTCCGGTGAAGGATAACCCATCTCTATGCCAAATACATCTCGTAGTATAACATTTGTAAATATAATGGTATTGCGAGGAATAGAGCCATTATATAACGGTTCACCTGCTACTCTGGCTCCAACGGAGATTGCTGACATCTGCATGCCTCTGATCATGGCAATCACCTGAAGGTTTTGTTCTGAAACAGGCAACTTAGAGTCAAGAAGATTTATCATTTCAATGAGAGTGTCAAAGTAATCAAGACTCATAGCATCATTCATATGATGCGTTTTAAATAATTGAAGTTGGGCTATGATTTCGTCTAACGTTAAGGACAAAGGGCCGGCTTGCATATTTAACTCCTAATACTCTTTAAAGCTACAATGTGCCCGCTTCAGTCATCGAAACTTGGTAAACCCTGTCCTACATATATCCATTAGTTAGGAGACACGTTGGCTATTATGTCATAATAATAGCTAGCAGACGAAGCCTTTTGTCAATTTAGATACGCCATTT
>CAYXVT010000241.1:4974-5210 GCA_964468105.1 Uncultured Candidatus Berkiella sp.
TCAACAGAAACAAAAGAGTTTTTCTGAATTGAATTACCTTCATTTCTTGTTGTCAAATTAAAACACTATCCCATACTCGTTCAGGAATCGGTCGTCGCTTAGGTAAGGCTCTCCCACTTCGTCAAGATGCTCATTGCATATCAGCGAGATATTTCATCCTTTCATCCGAATGTATTTTGTATTTATGAAATCTTTTGTTAAGTTCCAACTGTTAACCATATCTTAATATTGTTAAG
>CAYXVT010000242.1:0-5207 GCA_964468105.1 Uncultured Candidatus Berkiella sp.
CCAGTAGGCAGATTAGCTGAGCCAATTGAAATTGCCCGAGTAGTCACTTTTCTCGCATCTGAAGATGCTGGATTTATTACTGGAGCAAATATCGCCGTAAACGGCGGACAATATATGTCCTAGTCTTTCCTCTAAGAGGGTGTAGATGATGACTGAGCCACGCATTATCAAGAAATATCCTAATCGTCGTTTATATGATACAGCGATTAGTAGTTACATAACGCTAGAGGATGTGAGACGTTTAGTCATTGAGCAGATTGCGATCAAAGTCATTGATGCACGCTCACAAAACGATATAACTCACAGCACCTTGTTACAAATCATTATTGAACAAGAAGAAAGTGGGCCTTCCCTTTTTTCTATTGATAGCTTGCAAAGCATGATTCGCTCTTATGGTGGTTCAATGCAGGACATGCTTAGCAAAATGTTTGAGCAAGGGATGGAAATCTTTTCCAAGCAGCAGGTACTTTTTAAAGGCGGTGTTGTTGAATCTTTTGAGCCTCAAACTAAAGATCCTTTGCGTTTAATGACAGATATCGCTCAAAAAAATATGGCTCACTGGCAACAATTACAGCATCAATGGATGAATAATTTTGCTGATGAATCATCTTCTTCACCAAATGTTGCTCCTACAGGGGCAGCAGAATCGTCGACCCCCAGCTTTTATCCACCAGAAACGTTCAAGGAATCAGAGTAATACTTAGTATTCTAACTTGACATAGCGAACCCCTAAGCCTATCCTTTTGATAGAACTGTTGCATCGCAAAATTTTCAAGAGGAGTTCGTTATGTCAGCACCCATGTTTGATCAGTTGTTCAAATCCAATCAATCTCTATTGCAGCCAATGTTAGAATTAAACAATATTGCCATGCGCTTGTACGGTGATGTTGCCAGAGAACATATCAAAGTCATTAACGAACTTGCTGTTTGCCATGCAGAACAATTGCAACAATTAAGCCATGCCAAAAGATGGGAAGAGATGATGGAAATTCAAGGGCAATGGGCAGCAAAAGTTTCTGCACCCCTAAATGAGTATGCACAGCACATGATAGACTCTTCATTGGAAGCCTCTTCAATTTATTCCAAATGGATGGAAAAAAATATCGAGCAAGGAAAACACTTCGTTAAAGAAGGTATGAAAGAAGGCGAGGAAAAGATGAAAGAAGGTTTTAAGGCTGCTAAACAGATGCAGGAAAAAACCTCAAGTCATCATAGATAGGCAATTACTTTCATCCCATTCTCAAATTAACCCCAAGGCCGTTTGGTTTTTGGGGTTTCTTTTATAGGAGGCTGATTTTGAAAGGATTTTCTGAAGAAGAAAAATTAATTGAAGCCATTCAGAAAGAAAATGAGACAGAGGCTTTGGCGTTAATCGACTCCGGCAAGATTAACGTTGACTATGTGGATAGGACTGGATTTACGCCATTAGTTTATGCACATCGCAGTCGTTTGCAAAAGGTTGTAAAGAGTCTTTATGACCATCATGCCAAAGTACCTGTTGACCAACTCTCCCTGATGAATAAAATGTTCAGAATTATTTTAGAGATCCCTAAAGAAAACCCTTATCTGAATGTGAGGGAAATTATAAACTACATTCCTGCTATGTTTGATGATGAAAACACTCGAACGAAAAAAATGATCAGTCGAGCATTGTATAATGGGCTTTGTTATGGATTTAGCGCCTTAATGCTATTTATGAGTAACCGAGGCAAAGAAGCAGAATATAGTGAAATGTTAAAAGAAGTTGCTAGCTGGAATGGTGAAGAGGAGACACTTCTTAAACTTCCTGGCTTGAAAGAAAAAATTCGCCAACTTTATGATAATGTATTTTTCTTGGCTTGGTTGCAGTCTTGGATCATGATGTCGCCAGTTCACAAGGAATTAGCAAACATTAATCAACTGGATTTACACGTCCTCATAAATTTAATGCTCGATGCTAAAGAAGTAAAATATAGAAGAGAATTCGATTTTTTGTTTACCTTTAAACAAAATGAACTGATAGATCTTTTTGATAAAACCATTTTTGCGAATAAAATGGTTCGATTAAATTTTGGACGTTCACATTGGATAGGGGTCATTAAAAAAGAAGACGGTTATCATTTTTATGATCCAGAATCGACAGAAGGGCCTATTGTTTTAAAAACAACCAACGAGTTAGTTGAAGCTGTTATCAAAAGTTACCAGTGCTATTATAGCCGAAATACTCCAGATCTGACTTTTGATCAAAATAGTTTGTATGATATCGGGCTATGTTCCTATGATAAAGAAGATTCAAAGTTGATGAGATATCCGTCAAAAGAAGCATTATTAACGGATATTTTAAAAAATAGAGGCACAGATAGTCTGCTTAATGCGTTTAGTTGTAATCAAGCGGCGAATGCACTGCAATTGGCCGATTCGTTTAAGGATTGGGAAATGGTGGAGGCTTTGTTAAAGCAAGGGGTTAATATCGATATAATGACACCCTATGGAATGACTCTTTCTAGTTTGTTATCTCCTAACACACTGGAATTGGCTAAAAAGACCAAAAAATTCAAAATTTAAGCAGACATTGCTCTTCAAAAAATTAGTCGGTATAAAATTTTTTGCAAATGGAAATTATTAAATTTTGCTAAATAAAGTTTTTAACACATCAAAGAAGCTTTCTTTGGCTAAATGCGGATCAATATTACCGCTCAGCAGAAGCAATAATTGTCCCCAACCAAGCACACTAGCGAGTAGCAGAAGCGGTAAACCGATTCCGACCCCAAGCAATGTGTAACATCCAAGCATGTTAATGATTTGAGATAATAATAGCGCAGCTAAAGGATAACCTGATCCAACTGAAAAGGCGGTAAAAGTTAAAGCGATAATGGCTATTATCATGAGTGTGAATGCAATAAAGAATTTAATCATGGAACACCGTAAAGGACTCTACTTCTTCTCGGGTTGTGCGATATTGATTAATAGGATGTGACCAATCGGCATATCCCAGCGCCATACCACAAACTATATGCATAGAATCTGGAATATTCAAATGCTCGCGGATAATATTGGGGTATTCAGCAAGGGCGGCTTGGGGGCATGTTTCAAGACCAACTCCTCTGGCACAGATCATGACGTTTTGAATAAACATACCCATATCCATCCAGGAACCTTTGCATAAACGACCATCAAGATAAAAAATCAAAGCAATTGGAGCATCAAAAAAGGAGTAGTTTCGATACCACTGTTTTTTGCGCTTTTCTGTTTCATTAATTTGTATGTCTAAAGCGCTATAAAGAGCCAATCCGCACGCTTTGCGTCTGCTTTTATAGGGTTCAAACCATTCATCAGGATAATATTGATAATCAGGATTCTCAGGAATTTGTTTATCTCTAGCTTCGATAATGGCTTGTGAGATCAGTTGGCGATGTTTTGGGCCAAGCACAGCAACATGCCAAGGCTGAGTATTAACACCTGAGGGGGCAAAACGGGCAGTATCTAGGATTTTGGTAAGGAGTTCTTTGGGAACATCTTTTTCAATAAACGCTCTCACAGATTGGCGATCACGTATGGCCGTGATCACCTCTGGTCTCGCTGCGTTCTCTAAATCAACGTCCTTGCTTTTCACGTACTTCAGCAAGTGTTTTGCAATCAATGCATAAAGTGGCAGTTGGTCTTGCTTCTAAACGACGAATGCCGATTTCTATTCCGCATTCTTCGCAGTAGCCATAATCACCACTGTCGATGGACTTGATAGACTCATCAATTTTATTAATGAGTTTATGCTCGCGATCTCTAGCGCGTAAACGCAAAGCAAAAGTTTCTTCTAATGTTGCTTGGTCGCTAACATCGGCAGGAACTTCCGCTAATTCTTTAAGATCGTGAATTGTCTCATCGCCGCCCTTAAGCAGGGCAGTCTTCCAAATATTGAGCAACGTTCTGAAATGCTCTAGTTGAGCCTTGCTCATATATTCTTCCCCTTTCTTTGGCTCATAGGGTTTGACCCCATAAGACAACAAAGTCTGGGTAGTGGTTGGATTACTTGTGCTTCCTTGCGTTGCCTTCACGTTTTTTTTCTTAATGGTACTATTGCTATTAGCTTCGGCTGACATGGCTTCCTCCTCCCGACGCACATACGTCCAGGTAAGATTCAAATCTATCTCATTTCTAGTTGGAACATCAATGACTAAAAAAAGTTCAATCAATCTTACTTAAATAGTTAAGTCAGACCTCTAGAAATTGTGCTTCCTTACACTGAGGGTGCGAATATACACGTAAACCCCTATTTTGGCTACCCGCTAATTAGCGCTAAACCAAGTAGGAAATTCGACATTTCTGGCTTAAACCCCATCTTTTTAAATAACCCATTTAACTTTATTAGTTAACTTGCCGATTAATGGTGTAGGGAAAACAATAAATAAGCGTGGCCGGTGCGAACATGGAATTTGCTAGCCCTTTAACACAAGCAGTTTTGCTCAAGCGCTATAAGCGATTTTTAGCTGAAATTGTGATAAATAACCACGAACATCGTGTTATCTACTGCCCGAATATGGGTGCAATGACAGGGTGTGATATTTTAGGCAGTAGGCTTTGGTTCTCCCATTCTCCTAATCCCAGAAGAAAGTTTCCGGATACTTGGGAGTTAGTAGAAGTTGATGGTGGTTATTTAGTCTGTGTAAATACACAAAATTCCCTAGAATTAATTGCCGAAGGGATCGAGAAAGGTGTTATCACCCAATTGCAAGGATATGCACAGATTAATCTTGCCCCTCCTTTATTAGAAGATCATTCATATGATCTGTCACTTATTCATAGCCTTGACGAGTTAGAATCAGAAAATTGTTATGTCCAAATAAATAACGTCACCTTGGGTGATGAAATACATCGTGGATTTTTCCCAGATTGTCCCTCTGAAAAAGCGGTACAACAGCTAAAAGCCTTAATGCATGCCAAAAAGTTGGGACATCGTGCGGTGTTGTTATTTTGCGTCCAACATACAGGTATTGAACGGCTTTTTCCTGCTGATCATATTGATTCACAATATGGCAGTCTTTTACGACAAGCGATGATTGCGGGTGTTGAAATTCACGCCTATGGTGTTGATATTTCGCTAACGCAGATGTCTATTGCAAGACCCGTTGAGGTTTGTATTCCTGCAAGAATGATATGCTCTTCAAGATTGTAATGGAATAACCGTCGTCATCGATTTCTCATGATCGGTTAAGGGTTCAAGTGCAGAAAGT
>CAYXVT010000243.1:0-4876 GCA_964468105.1 Uncultured Candidatus Berkiella sp.
GTTAAAGGTTGAGCTGTTAAAATCTTTAAAGCGTTTGTAAAACCACCGACACCCATAACATCGCCCTTGGTTACAATCACTTTGTCTCCTGGCTCTAAAATTCCCTGTCTTACCAAAATTTCTAAGGCATTGCGTGATATTTCCCATAATTTATATTGGGTCACATCAAATTCAACAGGGTAGACGCCACGAAACATAGTCACTCGCCCACGTGTAAGCTCATGACGACTCAAAGCATAAATAGGGATCCCTGAACGTACGCGCGACATCCATAAAGCGGTTGAGCCAGATTCTGTTAAAGCCACAATTGCTTTGATTGGCACATGATTAGCGAGGTACATTGCCGCCATCGCAATGGCCTGATCATGTCTTTTAAATTGGGCGTCATCTGGTTTTGAAGAGCGCGCAATGCGATGCCGCTCTGCTGCTAAACAAATTTCATCTAAAATCGAAATAACTTGAACTGGAAAATCACCCGTGGCCGTTTCTGCCGATAACATGACCGCATCTGTACCATCTAAAATGGCATTGGCAACATCAGAAACTTCAGCGCGGGTTGGAATAGGATTTTTAATCATCGATTCCATCATTTGCGTTGCCGTGATAACTGCTTTATCACATAATCTGGCTCGGCTAATGATGTATTTTTGGATGCCAGGTAATTCGGCATAGCCCATTTCAACGCCCAAATCACCTCTTGCTACCATGACAGCGTCACTGGCTTCAATGATCTCATCAATATTATCAACCGCTTCAGTACGTTCTATTTTGGCAACAATATGTGCATTACTGCCAGCTTCCTTTACTAAACGACGAGCATTATGGATGTCTTGCGCCGTTTTAGGAAATGAGAGTGCAACATAATCAACATCTTGAGTTGCAAGAAATTCAATATCTTTAATATCTTTTTCGGTCAAGCTGGGGGCTGTAAGGCCACCCCCTTTTCGATTCAAACCTTTATTACTGGTTAGTCTACCGCCCACTTTCACCGTACATTCAATGGCACTACCCGCAACTTTATTAACGATAAGGATAATTCGGCCATCATCGAGTAATAACTGATCGCCAGCTTGCACTTCTTGTGGTAATTGTGGGTAATCCAATCCAACCACGTCATCATTACCAGCATCGCTTGGATGGCTTGCATCTAGGATAAATGAAGCACCTTCAGCTAGAAGTGTTCCTTCTTTTTTTGCAAAGCGTGCAATGCGGATCTTCGGACCTTGCAGATCAACTAATATACCAATAATTTTATTCAACTCTTTAGCACAAGTTTTTGCTAAAGCTATTCTCATCGCTTGTTCTTTATGACCACCATGAGAAAAATTGATCCGCACTAGATTGACGCCTGCTTGAATTAAGGCACGCATCATTTCTGGCGTATCCGTTGCAGGACCTAAAGTGGCTATTATTTTTGTTCTTCTTGGTCGTATTTTCATTATGTGTTTTCTTGCTCTTTTGAACGTGTTTCTAATATGGCTACAGCTGGAAGTGATTTCCCTTCCAACGCTTCTAAAAAAGCACCACCCCCTGTAGAAAGATAAGAGATTTTATCTTGTATATTAAATTGTTCTATAGCTGCTAACGTATCCCCACCACCGGCAACTGAAAAAGCTTTCGATGCTACAATCGCATTAGCCAAACTTCTTGTACCTTCTGCAAAAGGAGCATATTCAAACACACCAACAGGGCCATTCCACAAAATGGTCTTCGCTGTTTGAAGACAATCCGCTAAACTTTTTTGAGAAGCAGGGCCGATATCAAAAATCTTATCCTGTGCGGTTACATCTGCGCAGTCTTTAATGGTGCTTTTTGCGTCATCAGAAAGATGAGTCCCAACGACAACATCCGTTGGCAACCAAATTGTTTTCCCTAACTCTTTTGCTTTCACCAGCAATTCTTTAGCCGTTTGCACCAAATCGGCTTCATAAAGCGATTCTCCCATTGGGAACCCTTTAGCTGCTAAAAAAGTATTGGCAATACCACCACCCACAACTAGGACATCAAGTGTCTCTAACAAATTGTTAAGTAGTTTTAATTTCGATGAAACTTTGCTGCCGCCTACAATGCCTATAACTGGCCGTTGGGGAGCAATTACAACATGATGGATGGCTTGTAATTCAGATTCAAGTAACGGACCAGCACAAGCTATTGGAGCGAATTCTGCCACTCCATAAGTTGAGCTTTGAGCACGATGCGCCACCGCAAAAGCATCCATCACAAATACATCGCAAAGTGATGCCAGACGTTTTGCTAAATCAGGCGAATTTTTTTCTTCACCAACCAGAAACCTTACATTTTCAAGTAAGGCTAATTCACCTGATTTAAGCGCAGGTTTTTGATCATCTAATTTGAAAACAGGCACTTTCTGCTTTAAGCAAGATTCTAGATATTCAGCAATAGGTTGCATCGACAAAGTGGCATCAAATTGTCCTTCAATGGGTCTTCCCATATGTGACATGACTATCACTTTTGCACCTTTGGATAAAGCTTTCTGCAGTGTGGGAATCGCAGCATCAATTCTGGCTGTATGTGCGATTTTCCCCTCTTTCATCGGAACGTTAAAATCCTCACGGATTAAAACCCACTTATCGTTAAGGTCTACCTTATCCATGGTTAACATTTTATTTTGCCTCTATCATTGCCTTTGCAGTATCTAACATCCGATTGGAAAATGCCCATTCATTATCATACCAAGCTAAGACCTTCACTAAATTACCAATCACTTTAGTCTGAGTAGAATCAAAAGTAGCCGATGCTGGATTATGATTGAAATCTACAGAAACCAATGGCGCAGTATTGTAAGCTAAAATCCCTTTCAGGCCAGTTTCAGATGCCTCTTTGAGAATTTGATTCACTTCATCAACTGTTGTTTGTTTGGCAACAGTTACTGTTAGATCAACAACAGAAACATTGATAGTTGGAACGCGAATAGCAAAACCATCCAGCTTGCCCTTTAATTCTGGCATCACCAAACCAATGGCGCTTGCTGCCCCAGTTTTGGTTGGAATCATAGAATGAGTGGCTGATCTAGCACGACGCAAATCTTCATGATAAACATCTGTTAAAACTTGATCATTAGTATAAGCATGTACAGTCGTCATTAAACCACTTTGAATGCCTAATTTTTCATGTAGTGGTTTTACCACAGGTACTAAACAATTTGTTGTACATGAAGCATTAGAGACAATAGTGTCGGTTGCCTTAAGAGTCTTCTCGTTAACACCAAAAACAATGGTTGGCAGATCATTGCCAGCAGGTGCGGATATCAATACTTTCTTCGCCCCAGCTTCTAAATGCGCTTTCGCTTTTTCTGTGCTTGCGAATAACCCTGTACATTCAAATACCACATCAATTCCTAAATCTTTCCATGGTAATTTAGCAGGTGAGCGTTCTGATAAAACTTGAATTTCATCACCATTGACAATAAGGCTACCATCTGTGCCCACGCTAACGGATTTATGAAATCTGCCATGAGTTGTGTCATATTGCGTTAAATGAGCGTTAATTTTGGTATCGCCTAAATCATTAATAGCGACAATTTTAAACTCATTTTGTCTGTTTGATTCATACAAAGCGCGTAAAATATTGCGGCCAATTCTGCCATAACCATTGATTGCAATTTTGATTGTCATAGTGAAACCCCATTTAGTAATTCATTTACTGTTTTTAAGATATTTTCTACGGTAATGCCTAATGCACGGTAAATCTCTGGCGCAGGAGCTGATTCACCATATCTATCAATAGCAATAATACGACCTTGTGGCCCCACATATTTATGCCAACAAAGACTTGCACCGGCTTCCACCGCAACGCGTGTCGTCACATTTTGCGGTAACACTTTCTCTTGGTATGCCTTATCTTGTTGCTCAAAGACTTCCCAACAAGGCATGGAAACCACTTGCACAGCGATATTTTTAGCCGCCAGTTGTTTTGCCACATCCATACATAAAGCGACTTCCGAACCTGTGCTCATCAAAATGACCTTTGGTGTGCGCTCGCTAGGCATTAAAATGTAGGCACCCTTTTGGATATCATTTAACGTATTGGCATCTCTTTCCTGCGCTGGAACTGCTTGACGCGTTAAAATCAAAGTGGTTGGACCATCACTTCTTTCAATAGCCGATTGCCAAGCCACCACCGTTTCAGTGGCATCACAAGGACGCCAATTATGTAAGCCCGGCGTCGCACGCAGCATCGTTAAATGTTCAATCGGTTGATGAGTTGGCCCATCTTCTCCTAACCCAATGGAGTCATGACTAAACACAAATAAAGAACGCTGTTTCATTAATGCCGCTAAACGTACGGCATTACGCATATAATCTAAAAATGTTAAGAACGTACCGCCATAAGGAATGAGTCCGCCATACAGTGCCATACCATTCATGATGGCCGCCATGCCAAACTCGCGTACACCGTAGTGTAAATAATTTCCTTCAGGATGGTCGTGAGATATGACTTTTGACCCACCCCAAGCCGTTAAGTTGGATTCCGTTAAATCTGCCGAACCACCCAACATTTCAGGCAAAATCTCGCCTATGCTTTCCAATACCAATTGGGATGCTTTTCGGGTTGCCAAGGCTTTACCTTGTTGTTGCGTGCTTTGTAACAAGGCTTCAATATGAGACTTCCAAACTTCGGGCAATTTTTTGTCAAAACGTCTTGTTAATTCATTTGCCAATTGAGGGTGTTTAGCTTGGTATTTTGCAAATAAAGATTGCCAAGCGGTTTGGAGTTCTTTACCTTTTTCTTTTGCATCCCAAGCATTTTTGATTTCCGGTGGAATTAAAAAAGGAGGATAGTGCCAACCCAATGATTCTCTTGCCGCACTGACTTCATTTTCACCCAGCGCTGAACCATGGCATTTTTCAGTGCC
>CAYXVT010000243.1:4886-5162 GCA_964468105.1 Uncultured Candidatus Berkiella sp.
GGCGCACCAAATCCAATGATGGTTTTACAACAAATTAACGTAGGTTGTTGCGTATTAGCACGTGCTTCATCAATGGCTTTTTGGATTGCAGTAGCATCATGACCATCGACATCACGGATAACTTGCCAGCCATAACTTTCAAATCTCATCGGTGTGTTATCGCTAAACCATTTTTTCACAGGGCCATCGATAGAAATCCCATTATCGTCCCAAAAGGCAATTAATTTGCCAAGGCCAAGTGTGCCAGCAAATGAACAGGCCTCATGTGAAATACCT
>CAYXVT010000244.1:0-3504 GCA_964468105.1 Uncultured Candidatus Berkiella sp.
CTCGATCACAACAAAGAATTAATCCAGCAAACGCAAATTGAAGCGGTAATTGATACTTTTGGGTAATATCAAATAATCCTTCGTGCATAAATAATTCTGGTTTTATACTTCGAATCCGGGGCATGATAGGCATGTTTTAACTCCTCTTTGTTTCAATTAAAAAATTACAGATTTCATAGGTAAACAACATTAGTTCTACACTACAAATTCTTGACATCATTTCGTTCCTTTTTTTTAATGGGTATTGTTTTTAAAATATAAGTGAGCGCTTGTTTATTTGACATGCTTGTGCATTTATTTTTTTCTTGTTTTAATTGCAGTTTAATCACTTGTTCGGAAACTGGTAGCTCTGCAATCTGTGCTCCCGCCTTGATAGAGATACTTCCTTCTTTGACTGCCTGAATTAATTCTAAGCTTCCTTGCAAACAAATTTTCTTAATACGACGATAGGTAGTTCTACCACCCAACCCGAGGATTTTGACAATGTAATCCTCTTTTCTACCCTTAAAAGTGGGCCCCGGGGTCCACTTTTCAGTGAGAATTAATTGCTCTAGTCGCAACCCAATGGCACCAAGCTCCAGATCTAAAAAGCGGCCACCGATGCTTTCAAGCGTTTGCGTACCCGAATAGAGTGCTTCCAAGTCGATACATTTCACTGAAATATATTCAATACCTGACAATTTATAAGCTTCTACTCTTGCTAGACCCGAAATTATCAGATAATCTGCGCCAATAATAACTGTTCGTTCTTCTCCAATTTCTCGCAGGCATTGTGGATTTTTTGTTACAATATCTCTAACAAGTACCTTTAATAACGGCGAATTTTTGTTCAATGCTGCAAATAGTTTATTCATTGGATTACCAGGGACGAAGTCTTCAAGACTCGTTTCTGCAACGTAAGACATCGGTATAGCATCATCAAATGGAATATCGTCCTTTCGATACAGGTAATTCCTCATTTTTGGTACCGTTAGTTTATGTTTTTTCTGAAGCATTTTATTACCTAATTGTGATTGCTTGAATTCATTTACTGCTTTGACAAAGTTACCTATAGTCTTATAAAGACTAATACCCTTTAATAAAGCTCTAAGAACGATCTCTTCTTCATTTAAACACTGCAATTTAACATCCTGTTTCTCCGGCAGCAGTTATGCTTAACGGTGATCTATGACATCCCTAGTTCCGCCATAAACATCAAACATTTCCCTCAGATTTTACAGAAAAAAAACGTCTCATTTGAGACATTTTTTTTTGATACAGTAAGCACTATGAAATTAAATGCAGATGCTAATACGAAAAGATGTGACTGGGGTCACAAGTTTTCTTGTTACAGTTATTACCGTCAGGAGGAAAAAATATGTTTATTCGTGACTATGTAAGTTCAAAAGAATGTTTAAGTAGATTGCAATCAACAGACAAAAAGCTAAAAAACATCCCGAAAGCATTCATGAATTAGTTGCACGGTCAATAATGTTTACAGCACAACGAACGGATATTTAAAGAATAGGAGTAACGAAAGATGCTGATACTAAAACGCCAGTCAGGCGAGTCTATTTGGATTGGTGATGACATTCAAGTCACGATATTGAGTAACGTTAATGGCACTACACGTATTGGGATTAACGCCCCTCAAAAAATTAATATTGTCAGAGAAGAATTACGCAATAAAGAGTCCGCTTATGCAGTTATTGTCAAAACCCTTTAGGCTTCGAGAGATACCGACCAACCTTAAATTCTTAGCTGTAAGTTAAAAAATCGGCCATTATAGGTAAAAAAACTGTAAGCAATGTGTCTTTTTCAATATAGCCGAATAGGAATAAGTTATGATAAACCCTAATAACTCTTGGAATAAATCAAATCATTCAAATTCTAACATTCTACACACTAAAAGAGCGTTAAACGAGAAAGAAGCCAGCGCATACATAGGAATGAGCGAATCCTGGCTACGACACGGCCGTGTTGAAGGTAACCTCTCTAATTGTATACCTAAGCCACCGTTTATAAAAATAGGACGTTCTGTACGCTACCTTATTGAGGATCTAGATGGTTGGCTTGAAAAGTTTCAAAAGCTCGAGCATCTTTCACAGTTAGCGCAAGAAAAATTCATACACGAAAAAGCAATCTAAAAACTACATAAATTTAATTTTTTACAACTAAAGCAAAGATTTTTGGTTACTTTTTTTGTTCTCTATAATTAATTGTATTAATTCACGAGGTCCATCAGGTATTGTTAATATGAGATTGCTTATAGCTGAGCTGACTTCTTGAATCTCTAATTTTCGTATTAAATCTTGAACAACGGCATATTTCTTATCCTGCACAGCCTGTTGAATGGCCTTTTCTGGGGTTTCTATAACAACAGCTTTGACAACAGGTATTCCACCCGGAAAATCTGTGCTAAAGCTCACTTCTTTGGAACTAGTAAGTTGTGTTTGCACCTGTTGTAACTGTTTTTCAAGGTTTTCTGTTCGTTCTCTTTCAAAAGCTGATAATTCAGTTACTATTGATGCCATTTTGTCTGAATCTATTTTTTCAAGCTGTTTTGGAGATTTTTGGCTTTCATGGATGGACATTAAACCCAATTTAGGCATATTTAATGGTATGTTTCGTTCCTGTGCATATGCTCGAATTTCTGCTTGTGAAGGTAAATTCATGGCATTTTCGAGTAATTCGTCAGAAGTAAAGGGATTTTTAGACACCAAATCTGCTTGTGGTGCGTGAATTATTACATCTTCGACTGGCATTTCTTCTGCTTGTTTTGCTCGGGAGGTGCGTTGTTTTAATATAGCTTGCTCATTTAATGTAACTTCCCGACAAACTTGTTCATAAATCCACACCGAATCTTCGTTTTTAAGAAGAACATTGATATTCTCATCACAAGGCACACACAAAAGAACATGTTTCAGATCTTCACTGCAATTAAAGCTACAAATTTTACCATTAACTCTACTTTTATAAAAAATTTCAATCTCTGCATTATCATTAACAATAATTATTTCGTTTCCTTGTTCGATTACACTTTCAAAATATTTTCCATGTTTACCTAACGTCAAATAAAGGCGATATTCTTTTTCTTTCGCTTCTTTTGGCTTTTTTACTACTTCAAAGTTTTCGTGATAAAAAAATTCTTGATTTCCTGTCTTATAACTTTGTTCCAAAGATTTTGCCAAATATATACCCTGAAGCTTTTTTATATTTAGCTTCACCTTAACTACTGCAAATTTAGAAGATGCAGGTTCAGGATTATTAGGTGGCTTCGGTCTATTCGCATCAGGATATAACTCTTGACGATGCGCATCGTCAAGAGCTATTTTAAATACTCCAGTATTATCTTGCAGATCTAGTGCCCAGCCTTTTTCAGGGCTACCTTGTATATCTACTCTAAAATAACCAGCAGGAGAAGTACGAAAGTTAGATCCTGCTTTTAATATAACTTCAGGCTCTTCTCTGAGGACAGCAAGAAAATCATCAAAATCTTTTTTTAAATCATCGTAGCTCTCAACT
>CAYXVT010000244.1:3514-5126 GCA_964468105.1 Uncultured Candidatus Berkiella sp.
ACCGATTTTGATTCTTGGCAAGCAACATAGACTGCTCAAGCCTAATAAGACCCCATTTACCAATGAGCTTTTCTAATTCTTCAGGAAGGTCTACATCTAGGTTTTCTTCTTCTGAATATCTTTTAAACCCCTGTATTGCAAGCAGTTCATATTCCTTTGCTTTTGCAAAACATGCTTGTGCTTGCTCTTCATTGCCATTTTGTCGATTTATATTAGCCTCTTTCTCAAGCCTTGAAGCCTCCCGCTTGTGTGATAATATATCCCGTCGAACTTGTTCAAAAGCATCATCTATTTCAACTGCATAGACAAGCCTCGAGCCATCTTTCAATGGATCAACACTTCTCGCAAAAATAGCTCCTATTGTTCTAAACTGCCACTTAGGTTCACGTCCAATAATTACACGAGCTTCAAGAACTGGTGAACCAGAACATCCTGGCTCAGCATCTCTTTCCGGTTTAAAACACAAATGAAACTGCGTCCGTTGGAGGTTATAAAGAAACCGTACTTCTTTCTGTTGGGTAATATGGTTAATATGTACATAAAAGAAGATTACATCTTCATATACTTCGTCTTTTGAAAATTTAGTAAAAGGGACAGCCTTACCGCTTTCAGCTATATTCATTAATGCAATATCAGGAGCATTATTAATTGGTCGGTGAAAAGAGCCATTTTCTCCTAATAAAATTCGATATTCTTTAAAATTTTGATTTATAAAAACAGATTCTTGGATACTTTTAAGATCAGGCAGAACGTGTGTATTTGAAACCAATGAATTTGGATGCTCAAAAAAACCAGTGCCAACACCGTCCCTAACTTTAATTGAAAAAACACAAGGAAAAATCTCTTGCCTAATTGCCTCTTCTAGAGAAAGGCGGCGGTCAAACATGGCTTTGGCTCGCTCAAGACGTGCGAAATCTTGCGTAGCTAGAGCTGCTTTCAGGGCTTTGGTAGACAATGCAATGTGATCACAACTTGGGTCAGGGGAGGCTTGAGTAATTCTTTCTTTAGTAAAAGGATGCCTAGAGTCATCCATAAGCCGACATGGCTCTTTGGCAGCTTGAAAATCAACACAACAAGCATCTGCAAATTTCTTACTTACTTTTACAAAATTCTCTCTTATCCTTATATCTAAATTATCACACAACAACACTGCCATTGCATAGTACATTTGACCTAACTGTTGTTTAAACGACTGCCAATGTTCAGACTCGTAAGCTTCTGCCGCAGCTATTTCTAATAAGACATAACTTTCTGGATAAGGGAGGCTTTTATAAGTAGCTAATGCATTTCCCGCTTGTTGCGCTAGTTCTTCTTTGTTTTTTTGGCGTACTGTCTCCCGAAACATAGAACTCTCCCTCTTGCATGCCATTAACTAACTGGGAAGATAATCCCAAAAAAACATATGTAGTCAACCTACATTGTAGAGATAATTCAATTCAGTTTGATTGCCTGTATCTCTTTGGTTCCATTTTTATGAACCAAATAGAAGGCTCAGCACCTCCTTTTCATAAGAAAGGAAGCAGAGTGTCGTGATTGTGATAGGCATGAGCGTTGGACTTACCGTGGACTTACAGCAAGCGAAAAAATGGTTAAAAGCACAAAATTACTTGTA
>CAYXVT010000245.1:0-5111 GCA_964468105.1 Uncultured Candidatus Berkiella sp.
CAAAATAGCACTGTTGTGCCAGTAATGGTTGAGTTAGAAGACGCTAAGCCTAATCAATATATATTAGGGGCTGGTTATGGTACTGATACCGGGGTTAGAGGAAAAGTGGGTTGGACCCGAAGACGTCTTAATTCCATGGGGCATCGCTTTTCAGCACAAGCGCAAGTCTCTGAAATTTACGATAAAATCCATGTTGATTACAGTATTCCCGGTAAACATCCATCTACGGATAAACTGGTCTTTCAAGGCGGATTTTTTGATGATGAATTTAGTGAAAAGCCTTCTCAAATCTATGAAACCGGGGTGCTGGAAGAACGCGAATTCAACACTTGGAAAAGAGTTTTATCAATAAACTATCACCATGAACGATTTAATGCCTTTATCACTAATGATATTGTGCAATCGAAATTAATATTACCCAGTATTACTTTTATACAAATCAAGAAACACGATCCAGCAGATGATTCAGTGAGTGGTCGGCGCATTGAGTTCACAATGCGAGGTTCAGTCGATGCCTTATTTAGTGATACCACCTTCTTACAAACCTATTTACAATTAAAATGGGTACATGCTTTTAATGATATGACTCGACTCTTAGTCAGAGGGGATTTTGGATTCACGCTTCCTGATGAAGAAGAAAATTTACCACTTAGCCAACGCTTCTTTGCCGGTGGTGACTTGAGTTTACGGGGTTACGGCTATAGAAGTTTGCCTAATGAAATCGACAAAGACGGCAATTACCAACCTGTTGGGGGAACATATCTCACAGTGGGAAGCCTTGAGCTGGTGCGAACGATTAAAAAACCCTTCGGTGTTTTTACCTTTATCGATGCCGGTAACGCTTATCGTCAATTGTTTCAAGAAACAGCGATAGGGGTAGGTGTGGGTGTTGAATGGCAGACTCGTTTAGGGCCTGTTAAATTTGCGGTTGCCAAACCCTTAACCAAGACCTCAGACTCCTGGCGCATCCATGCGTCATTTGGTCCAGAACTTTAAACACTTATCTATATAGGTGCCGACAGTCTATAGACTCTTCATTCGAAAATGACTCTTCATTAGAATATGTTGACTCTTCAAACTCACACTGTGCAAATAAGGCTCTTCTTATGTCCTGCGTGCTCTTTTGCTTTTGGGCTAATGTCTGATGGGAAACCAAATCAAACTGACGCAATATTCTTTTTCTAGGTTTTTCAACAAATTCAGACACCATGGTATCCTGGTGTGATTGTACAAGTTGATTAATAAAATCTGATTTTAATTTTTCATTGTTTAGTTTTAAAAGATCATTGCGAATATTTTTCACTACTCTAAATAGAGAGTATGGACCTACTAAACGTTGTGAACCTAATATTTTTAATAATCGGCGCTGTATTCCAAGTCTGGCTCTTGCAAACCAAGTGATGAATTTATCCAAACGCAATTTTCTTTGTGCTTGAATAATTTTCTCAACTTCTTTTTCTAATTGTGGATCAGGTGTTGTCCATTTATTTGATCTTGTTATGATTTTTTTGAGCGCTTTACTGTCAAGTAATACATCTTTTTGTATTTTGACCTGGCTGATTAAATTCTTTTCAAACCTTACTCTTAGATTTTGAATCAAAGTGGTATCTATTATTGGATGGTTCTCATGTGAATATTTTTGCCAATGTGCAAGCATTCTAAAAACAGTTTGCTTTTCATCCGCTGGAACTTGCTTTTTTAGTAAAAGGCTTATTTCAAGACCGGTGGTATTTAACCATTTTGATACAAAATACAATTTTGCTACAAAAGAAAGTTTATTGAATTGAGATTGAGTATGTTCGATTATTCCCAGCAATTGAATTCTTTGCTGTTCTACTTGAATAACAGCCTTATTAGCTTGATTATTTGAATTATTAAATTTCACCATAGCCATATACTCCTCGAATAAAGAGGGATACTAGCGATTAAAGTAACTAATATCAACAACAACCGCATTTTGTTAGTCCTATGACACACATTTATCTTATAACAGAGACGTAAATCGTAATGACAGTGCGAAATGACAAGGGTACAATAGTCTTAGCCTAAGTTAACCATTTACCTTTAAATTAGCTGCCAGCAAGAGAAGCCATGCCATCATTTCTAAGCAAACAGCTTGAACCGCTGTCATTATTAAAAAAGGTGCTAAAACTAGCACTGACAGTGACTTTTGCCATAGGTATTTTTGGCTTATACCTGGTTTTGACCCCTCAAGGCGCTAAAATTGCTCTAAACTTAGTCGGAGAATTCACGCCATATCAATTAACCTTTACCAGTGTGAATGGCACATTAGTAGATCATCTTGAATTTACCGATATTGAAATTAAAGGCCCTGATCTCAACGTAAAAGCAGCCAATCTTGATATTGGTTGGCAACTCATCGATCTCCTCAAAGAAGACAAATCGCTTCAATATATTAATGCTAAAGAGCTCTCAATTTGGCATCAAACGAAAGAAATTATACCCGCTGCTGCTGCTGCTCCAATTGATAAACCGACATTAGAGACTGTTCAAACGCAAATCACCAAAGCCGTTCCTATTCCAATGAAGATAGATAATATCCATATTGTTGGCGCAACCATTCAGTGGAACGACATTGAACATCAATTGACGGAACTTACGATAAAACATGCAGCAAGCAACGTAAGCAAAATTGAAGAAATTCACTATCAAGGCACCTTTGGAACCTTCCATGCTTATTTACAGGGAGCCATTAAAATCAATTGGGATCTGCAACTTGCTCAAAATCCCTATTTAGTGCAACTTCATTCAAGTGCTGTCACAACCAAGGGAAGCGTATTTCTACCCACCAGACAAATAGATGATCCTCAAAATCATCTTCAAATGACCTTGCAAACAAAAGATCTACGTCATGGTAAACATCATTTAGAAAATGTGGCTCTAGAAGTTAAAGGTACATTAGCAACCCACAAAGTCAGTCTTAAAGGGCACTATAATAATAGCCCCATCGAAACAGTTGTTTTAGGACAATTCTCAAGTCACCATTGGCAAGGCAAAATAAATACCCTACAAGTTAAGCATAAAAGATGGGACAAAATTGGCAACACGACTGGTAATATTAAAGTTGAATGGCATGAAAAATTAGTTCATTCATCCATTTCGCTATTACTTGATGAAACATACCCTATCAAGCTAGAAGCGGCCGTAGAGAAACAAAAACCCTACGCCTTAACAGGAACTATTCAAACTCAAATAAGCAACGTGAGATCACTCTCTTCGCTCATCCCCTCTTTATCAAACCTGCGCGGAAAAATGGATGTTGATTTAGCCCTTAATGGAACGATCTTGCAACCACAGTGGACTGGGAATGTTGTTTTAAAAGAAGCTCGATTACGCGCTTCCTCTTTAGGCAAAAAAGCGGTTCTCAACGATTTGAAATTTAGCTTTTTGCCAGAGAATAGAATGAGTATTCATGGTTCTGGTACCTGGGGAAGTGGATTATTTACAATTACTGGGGAAGGTAAACTTTTCGCAGCATCCCCAACCATGATCGTTAAACTCAAAGGCGAACAACTTTTATTAAGTGATACCCCAGAATATTACATTGTTGCCAATCCTGAACTGCAATTAACACTTAAAGATGGCGCCGTTTCTCTTGATGGCAAAATATTTATTCCTGAAGCTGAAATACAAAGCTTAAAGAACCCCGATATGATTACGCCTTCTGAAGATGTGGTCATTGTTTCCAAAAAAACAGCCACCATTAAGCCTATTGCAGAACACGCGATGTCTAGTCGCATTGCAACCAATATTGAACTGGCCTTGGGCGAAAAGATTACTTATAAAGGTCATGGCTTTTCAACCAAAGTAAAAGGCAAATTGCAAATTAGCCAACAACCTGGGCAACCACCGAATGCCAAAGGAAAACTGTTTTTGCTTAATGGTAAATATAAGGCATATGGAAAGACCTTTGATATCGATTATGGCCAAATATTATTCACTGGTGGCCCTATTTATGATCCGATCTTAGATATAAGAGCCCAAAGAAAAATTCAGCCACAAACCATGATTACAAGCCTTAATTCGACAACCACTATTTTAGCGGGGATCACATTCACCGGTAATTTGAAAACGCCTAAGATTGGCTTTTATTCTAATCCAAGCATGCCTGATGCTGATGTGATTTCGTATTTAATTATTGGCAAACCTCAAAATAAAATGAATGAAGCCCAAGCTGAACTACTTTTTGAAGCAGTCTCACAATTAGCGCATGTTGTTGGTGGCCAACGAAAAGATGTGCATTTTAATTTGGCTGAGCGCTTAAAATTAGATCAAATTGGCTTTTCTAAAAAGGAAAACGCCATCCCTACCCCCGGATCGCATAATCCTTTAGAAGACACCGTCTTTGTATTAGGAAAGCAGCTATCCGATCGCCTCTATCTTAACTACAGCGTTGGCATTTTAGACTCAGCAAGCCAAATCGGCATGCGTTACGTACTTGGAAAAAATGTCATGATAGAAGCAGCCGCTGGTGCGCAAGGCAGTAGTGCGGATGTGTTGCTGTCTTTTGAAGGGCGTTAGGAATTTCAAACACCTCGGTTAATTCAGCAAAAAGCCTTTAAAGGCTGTTCTAGACAGAATTATTTCATTTCTTTATCAAAACCATAATTTTTTACCACTTAATTTGGCCAGCATGCTGTGTATAATCTTCTTCATTTGACTTACTCCGTGAGGATTTATGATATCAGGAAGCAGCAGCAATACTGACACACCCACTCAAGCGACCGTTGAAAACGCAAAAAAAGGTATGGCTAGGAGTCATGAGCCAAAAAGGATGGGTTATCTGATAGGATATAGAGGATCTAAACCTCAAACCGAGCAAGAATTTCAGCAAAAATATGGCTTTACCTCAGATCAATTTAAAGAGTATTTAGAAGGCTATGAAAGTGCCAAACCTGCAGATATTTCAGTGCAAGCTCTGCGTAAGGCACGCATGGCTGGTAGAAGACAAGGTTCCCGATATATATTTCGTCCATCAAATGAAGAACTGAAAAATAAAGGTTATTCTGATGCTGAAATTAAAGCTTACTTAGACGGGTATGATGTCGCCAGGTTAAATAAAAAGGGTGAGAAAAATGCAGGAAGTCCAG
>CAYXVT010000246.1:0-808 GCA_964468105.1 Uncultured Candidatus Berkiella sp.
CACTAGAAAGGCGCTTAAGTATGTCAGCACGCTGCTTATCCGTTTTTGCATTTTCCAACTCTTTTGTTAATTTTTCTATTTGTCGCTTTTTGTTTTCTGCGTCGCGAATGATCTTTGCTTGTTTGTATTTTTCGTACTCGTCTTTCACGTAATTTAAAAGGGTCAGTAATCCTGGAAGTAGTTTCAAAGCTGCGACGATTGATGCCCACATATTAACCCCTTTTTGCCGTTTACAATTCAACCATAAAGTGCGATAAGAATCTTACAACATTGGTTTCTATCGCAGGAAACTCCTTTTGACTTGCCCCGATTTTAAACTGTCGGGGCTTGTTTTCTTATTACTTAAAACTTTTAAATAATTTTAATCCAGCAAGACCAAAAGCAAGAGCGCATTTAACTTGCTCAATTACTTTTTCTTTTTCAATAATATGAGCAAAATTAGTCAAAGAATATTCAACTAAAACTTTAAGCTCCTCATCGTCAATATCAGCAATTTCCTTTGGCACCTCATTGATATTATCAATCATTGGGCCAAATGTAGGAAACACTGGCATTAAATATTGAACGTCTGAAACGCCAAAGCTACCATCCTTCAATGAATTCTTAACCGCTCCGCCTAAGCCAAATCCAAAATCTAAAACTTCTTTTAAATTCTGAATGCCTTTTTTTTCTGCAACTTGCTCAGTCATAATTTCCCCTATGTGAAAAGATTTTCTAATATTTTATCCAAATCAAAATTTGGACAAGTTTTGTTTTTATTAAAAGCGTTATGAGGTAATACGTCAAGGGTACCTAAAGCATAAAACCC
>CAYXVT010000246.1:818-5055 GCA_964468105.1 Uncultured Candidatus Berkiella sp.
GAAATGAATTGCTCTTCGCTGAAAAGCTTATCACCCGTTAAGCAAATACCAATTGAGTTTTTGTTATGACCTTCACAATGCGCACCCACTTGCTCAATATCTCTACCCTTAACGACTTCGCCTGATTTTAAAATAATAAAATGATAACCAACATCACTAAATCCCCTACCTAGGTGCCACTGTTTAATAGTTGCAAGATTGTCATGATGCGGGTTATCACTTGCGCTGCAATGAACAATGATTAAATCAATTTGTCTCATTTTCTTTTCCTTTCAATAAGGAAGTAATGAATGTCTTTAATCATATCTTGCATATTATCAAATTTTTTATCAATGCTATCAAATCGTTTTTCGTTATAGGTTTTGTCTTCTTTGTAGGTTTGAACCTGGGCTTTTAGTTGGGTAATATCAGTAAATAGTCCAGTGAAGAGAATAACGAGACCGCTTCCAATCGCAGTTAAAATTCCACCGGCAATTATCTTAAAATATTTCCTAGTCAATTTTAAAATCTCTGTGTGCATAAATTGGTCTCCCTTTCTCAAGGCTGTTAATTCTACCTATGATAAAAGCACCCAATTGAAGTATAGAGCTTTTGCACTCGTTTACATACCACTGATTAAATTCCTTCCCGGTTAAATTATTCTTAACCAACCAATCCAGCATTTTCTCATGATGAACATATTGAGTAATTTGGTGGAGTATTGGAAGGTTTTCCATGCACCCATCCATTACTTTGAAAATTTTAAACCGAACAGAGGGGGACATTTCTTGCGAAACTTTTTTCTTTTTGTCCTCTTGCTTTTTTTTAAATTTATTAAAATCGAAAATGTTGTTCATAAAAATCCTATTTATTGTAAAATTCTTCAATGTGAATATATCCACTTCCGCCAGCTCCGCCCGATGCAGCTCCACCGCCGCCGCCTCCACCGCCGCCGAAGTTTTGTCCAGCGCTCCCCGGTTGTCCGCCTCCACCAAAAAACGAACCGCCGCCGTCTCCGCCAATGCCCTGAGCTGCTCCGGCTTGCCCGGCTCCGCCTAGTGATCCGGCGTTACCGTATGAATTTATGCTTCCACCGCTTCCGCTTCCACCGCCGCCTCCTGATCCATAGGTTGCTACGGTTGATCCACCTGTTCCAGCGTTTCCACCCGATGAAGTATATGTACTAAAGGTTGTGCTATTTCCTCCCGATCCAGATGCTCCAACTCCGCCTCCGCTTCCCCCTGATCCAACTGAATAACTATAAGATGCGGAAGGATTATTGATTGTCGATTCAGAGTATCCACCACCGCCTCCACCTCCGCCACCAGCTCCAAAGCCAGCACTAGCATTACCCCCGCCGCCTCCACCGCCGCCTCCGCCACCACTGCCTACGACAATTCTATAAACGTTTGCCGGGGTAGTGTATGTCCCTGATCCGGAAGTAAAAGCCTGAAAAGTTGTAGCCCTTGCCGGAGTATCCCAACTTGGCGTTCCCGATCCGTTTGTTTTTAAGAAATACCCACTTGTTCCGGAGGTTGTCATTTTGAGCGCATTCGGGGTGCCGTCTGAAAATGCAACTTGTCCAGCGCTTGGAGTAAACGTTACCTGCGATCCGGATGAAACAGTTGACCAGCTAGGAGTTCCCGTTCCGTTCGACTGTAAATATTGTCCAGGAGTTCCGGTGTTAGTTAGAGATATTACGTTTGGAGTTCCGTTTGAAAACATTACATTGCCAGCACTCGGAGTAAAGACTGCTCCAGCGGTTATACTTGTCCAGCTCGGCGAACCAGCGCCATTTGACGTTAGCACTTGTCCAGGGGTTCCCACAGAAGTCAATGAAAACAAATCATCAACTCCACTCGAGTAAAAAATAGAACCATTTGAAGGTGTAAAAATAGGACTTAATGATTTCTCAACTCCGCTCGGACTTAATTTATAAAATCGCTCATCTGATTTTGAATAAAGCTTCATGAACCCGGTTGCCGGGGAAGCTGGAATTGAAATCTCGGCAAACGAAACTGAATCGAGAAAAGATTTATTTGACAAGTTTTGTGTGTCAGTTGTGCCTATTACATTTCCGACAACACCATGAACGCCTGAGCTTGGATTATCAACCTCAGTTCCGTGACGTAATCCCGATATAGAATTGGCAGTGCCTACAATTGTTTTATTTGTTAGCGTCTGAGATTGATCGGTATTAGCAACAATTGTCCACGTAGAGTTATTATAAAGATTTAATTCTTTTGAGATTGTGTTAAAAATCATTAACCCCTGCTGAGGGGAGGCGATTGCATCTCTTTGGGTTTGAGTCATGGCCGGAGCTGGTTTTGACCCCTTCGTTGTGCTGATCACATCAAACAAAGAACTCGAGTGAAGCGTGCTGTTGCCAATGGAAAGATTTCGCTCCCATTTAACATTTTCAGCTTGAGTTAATTCTATTGCTAAAATTAACAGTAAAAATACATATAAAACTTTATTCATAATATTCCTTTTAAATAGTAAAATACTCTGCTTTTAATTTCATGTTTCCAGCATATCCGGTGCCACTCATATTATCACTTTTATATTTAAGGTGAGCAACTGTTCCGGCTTGAACAATGCTAAAATAATCTGGATCTCCTAAAGAGTTATCACCAAAAGATGAATTCATTAATATTTCCCATGTTGAATTTTTATAGCGCAAAATTATTTCACCAAGCTCGTGTCTATTTTCCAGCGAAGTTGATCTAATTATTTCAAATGGAATTCTCGCACTTGTGAAACTAACTGCGTCCACCGAAAAACCAATATTGGTAAATGATGAAATATTGTTGTCGATGGTGAAAGTTGTTTGTCCTGTTACTGCACGAAAGGCATCAATTAAAAAAGTCCTTAAGGTATTAAACCATGAGGCCTTGATAGTATCTTGATTACTTCGTATTGGAATGTCTGCTGGATTATTTGCCATATATTTTTACCTCATGTTTTAATTATGTAAGCTACGTAAGCGTTTATCATTCTTGTTTCTTGGTCACCTCCACCATTAACGCTAACGGTGTGATTATGAACACCGTCCGAATCAGTGAAATAGTCGGTACCGCCAGTTCCAACATCGGCAGGAAAATTAGTCGCATTCCCAGAAAAGTTAGCCTGCGATCTTGCGAAAACTGAAAGCGCATGTGTATGAGCACCGTCATTTGAAACAGTGGTCGTAAATGGGTTTGTTGGTAATTTAGTTCCAGCCGCTTGCACAGAGCCTACGGCATCTCCCGTGTTCCCGTTTGTTCCCATTGCGGTTCTGGATGCGGCTCCTGGGTCTCTCCCTGCACCGTCATCTATTGCTCTTAAAATTCTACCTCTCATGTCCGGAACATTGAAAGTAGTTGATCCGTCACCCTCACCAAATCTATTTCCAATAGCTGCATACAATCTAGCGTAGTCCGAACGTGAAACAGCTTGACCGTTACAATATAAAAATTGATATCTCCCGGCGGTTCCAATATTGGCATTTACCGAGTGAGGTAAAATTAAACCAGGAGGCAACAAATGCGAGGTAGTAATTCTTGCGTATTCAGTGCTTGCTATTTTAAAAATTAATTCACTGTTATCAACGCTTAATTCAATGTTATTTGAACCAATAAATAGTTTAGTTGTGTAGGTATTTAGCCAGCGGTAAGCCGCGGTTCCAAGGCTTCCAGCTTCGTTTAAAACACTTCCCGCGAGCACGCGAGGAACAAAGTTTTCAGTCAGTGCAGACCTAAGAGCATTGTGGTTTGCTGCTTTTATTATGGCACCGGCAACCGCCGCTGGTATTGAACCTAAGCCCATATTAAACCTCTCTCAAATAAAAAGTTATTAATTGATTTCTGAAATCTATTTTTCTACCAGTAACCATCCATTCCTCGGTTGGTAAAATTTCTAAAGCACCTTCCGCTAATGGATATTCGGCAACGTCATAAAGACTTGAATCGTAAATAGGATAAGATCCACCCTCTTTAATTAAATAAACAGTTGGGTAGTCAATGCTTACTTTTGCTAAAATAAACACGTCGAAAATATCATAATTTTTTATTATGGTTGTTAACTCTAATTCTCTTTTAGGAACACCAAAATAATCTCTGATATTTTGAAGAATGGCGTTTCTTTTTGTATTGTCTGTGATTGTATCGCTTTCAATTTCCTTAACTCTTATCCCATATTTAGCAGTAGAGTTTGCCTCTTCGGATACCAAAGTGGTAGCAGACCAGCGAACCCAATTGAATGTTCTATTAAGACCATT
>CAYXVT010000247.1:0-5002 GCA_964468105.1 Uncultured Candidatus Berkiella sp.
TAAAGTTGCACCAACAAATTCTGGAACAACTGTGCTACGACGAGACCAGGTCTGTACGACTATTCGTCCTCGACCACCAGCCCCTTGACGTGTTTTGATGACCTTTTTTAGTAGCTTTGGGCTACAATATGGGCCTTTTTTTAATGAACGTGCCACCGATTAACCCCTTTCACTCTTCTTTTGACCACGTCGGCGAATAATAAATCGAGTCGATACCTTACGACGGTTTCGAGTCTTCTTACCTTCTGGTTTACCATTTTTGTTACATGGAGGACGACCACCAGAGGTACGACCTTCACCACCACCCAATGGATGATCGACAGGATTCTTCGCAACACCACGGACCGTTGGACGAACGCCACGCCACCGTTGCGCTCCCGCCTTACCAATCACACGAAGATTATGCTCGTCATTACCCACTTCACCTATCACTGCACGGCATTGCGCAAGCACTTTACGCATTTCACCTGAACGCAACCGTATAGTGGCATAAGATCCTTCGCGAGCCAGTAATTGCGCATATGCACCTGCACTTCGTGCCATCTGAGCGCCTTTACCAGGTCTCAATTCTAAACAATGTATTGTGGCACCTACTGGTATATTGGTCATTGGCAAGCAATTTCCAACCAAAATAGGCACATTCATACCTGACTGTACTGTTGCTCCAGCTTGTAAGCCTTTAGGAGCGATAATATAACGACGCTCACCATCTGCATAAACAACTAAAGCTATATTGGCACTACGGTTAGGATCGTATTCGATACGCTCTACCCGTGCTGTAATACCATCTTTATTTCTCTTAAAATCGATTTCTCTCAAGCGGCGTTTATGACCACCTCCACGATGATCAACCGTCACTCGGCCTATATCGTTTCGACCACAGGTACGATTCTTTTTGCTTGTCAGGCTCTTATGGGGACGCCCTTTATGCAAACCTTCCGTTTTAATATTGATTTTAAAACGTTGACCTGGAGAGGTTGGCTTTAATTCAATAATTGCCATAATCCATCCCTACCCTTCAAACTCTGCAAAATTAATTTGATGCCCTTGCGCTAATTTAACGTAAGCTTTTTTCTTCCTTTTGGTACGACCTTCGGTCTGACCAAACTTTACAAAACTACGTCCTTTAACCATCGTGCGCACAGATTCTACTTTAATGTTGGGAAAAAACGCTTCAACGGCTTTTTTAATGTCAGCCTTTGTTGCTTTAGGATTTACCCAAAAAGCTACTGAGTTTTCACGTTCACCTGATCGCGCTGCCTTCTCAGAAACTAAAGGCGCAACCAAAACGTTTGCTAATGAATATGTCACAGTAACCCCTCCTCAAGCTTTCTAAGTGCATCCACTGTTATCAATACTTGATCAAATTTAAGCAACTGCACGGGATTCACTCCGCTTGCTTCTTTGACCGCAACATTTGGTACATTGCGAGAAGAAAGATAAAGGTTTTCGTCCAGCTCTTTCACAACAATCAGCACACGCTCAAGATTCATTGACTTGAGCTTAGCGACCAATTCTTTTGTCTTAGGCTGTTCAATGACGAAATCATTAACAACTTGCAACCGATTTTGACGAATAAGCTCAGACAAAATAGAGCTCATTGCACCACGGTACATCTTTTTATTTACTTTTTGACTATGGTCCCTTGGACGAGCAGCGAATATAACGCCACCAGTTCGCCATAATGGACTGCGAATCGTACCCGCACGAGCACGACCTGTACCCTTTTGTCGCCAAGGCTTAGCACCGCCGCCGCGAACTTCTGCACGCGTTTTTTGCTGCTTTGTTCCGGCACGAGCACCCGCCATTAAAGCTACCACTACCTGGTGCACCAACGCTTCGTTATATTCTCGACCGAAGGCAACTTCTGAAACTTCGATGTTATTTGTGCTACCACTTTTTATGGCTAAAGCAAGCTTCATTCTATCCTCCTTCTAGGCAGTCGCAGCATCTAATACTTTGACTTTTTTAACCGTCAGCTTGACGATGACATCACCACCTGGGCTACCGGGGATTGCCCCATGCACTAGTAATAACTGCCGATCTTTGTCTATGCGTACGACTTCTATGTTTTGAACGGTACAGCGTTTTGAACCCATATGACCAGCCATCTTCTTACCCTTGAATACACGACCAGGGGTTTGATTTTGACCAATCGAACCTGGAGCACGATGGGAACGTGAGTTACCATGCGTAGCATCCTGTGTTCTAAAGTTGTGTCGCTTTACTGCGCCTTGAAAACCTTTACCTTTTGAGATCCCCATCACGTCGACTTTTTGGCCAACCTGAAAGTGATCAACATTAATATCCTGGCCAACGGCAAGATCTTTTCCTTCGTTTTCGTCTAAGCGAAATTCCCAAAGTCCGCGACCTGCTTCAATACCAGCTTTAGCAAAGTGACCTGCTGCTGGTTTATTCACGCGCGATGCACGTTTCACACCAGTGGTCACCTGTATTGCTTGATAACCTTCATTGTCTTGGGATTTAATCTGAGTAATGCGATTTGGCAATACCTCAATCACTGTTACTGGGATACTTGTCCCAGTCTCAGTAAAAACCCGAGACATTCCTAATTTACGACCAATCAAACCAATTGCCATCTTCTGCTCCGCAAAAATTTGTTGCAAAGTACTCTATCACTAGCTAACTGCAATCTGTACGTCCACACCTGCAGCAAGATCCAACTTCATCAAAGCGTCAACTGTTTTATCAGTAGGCTCAACGATGATAACTAAGCGATTATGAGTACGGATCTCATATTGATCTCGCGCATTACTATCGATATGCGGCGAAACTAATATCGTATATCTTTCTTTGTGCGTTGGCATTGGAACAGGGCCTCTTACTTGCGCGCCGGTTCTTTTTGCCGTTTCAACAATTTCTTTAGCTGATTTATCAATCAGCTTGTGATCAAACGCTTTTAAGCGAATACGAATTATCTGATTTTCTTTCATTTCATTATCCCCGCTGCTTACTCACCACTTGCTCAGCAACATTTG
Source organism: Uncultured Candidatus Berkiella sp. (assembly GCA_964468105.1). Classification (GTDB taxonomy): domain Bacteria; phylum Pseudomonadota; class Gammaproteobacteria; order Berkiellales; family Berkiellaceae; genus Berkiella. The sequence continues at coordinate 3,000 of CAYXVT010000247.1, forward strand.
CTGGTGCTTCAGCATATTTCTTAAATTCCATTGTATAGGTTGCTCGCCCTTGTGACATTGAACGCAAAGCAGTCGCATACCCAAACATTTCTGACAGTGGTACCAATGCAGAAACTGTTTTACCTGCAGGCGATTCATCCATACCTTGCAAAATACCACGGCGACGATTCAAATCGCCCATAACATCACCCATATAGTCTTCAGGTGTTACCACCTCAACACTCATAATAGGTTCTAGTAATTTTGGTTTGGCTTTAAGAGCACCCTCTTTGAAACCCATTGAACCCGCAATTTTGAATGCCATTTCGCTTGAGTCTACATCATGGAAGGAACCATCAAAAAGTGAAACCTTCACATCGACAACAGGGAATCCAGCGATTACACCATTTTGCATTTGCTCAATAATACCCTTGTTAACTGCAGGGATATATTCCTTAGGAATGGCACCGCCCTTGATTTCGTCGACGAATTCGTAGCCTGCACCCGGTTCACGTGGTTCGATACGGATCCAAACATGACCATATTGTCCACGACCACCTGATTGGCGAACGAATTTGCCTTCTTGTTCAACTTGAGCAGTAATCGTTTCTCTATAATTAACCTGAGGACTACCAACGTTAGCTTCAACAGAGAATTCGCGCTTCATTCTGTCTACTAAGATTTCAAGATGTAACTCACCTTGACCTGCCAAAATCGTTTGACCTGATTCTTCATCAGTGAACACACGCATAGAAGGATCTTCTTTCGAAAGTCTGCTTAGCGCGATACCCATTTTTTCTTGATCGGCCTTTGTTTTTGGTTCAATAGCAACCGAAATAACAGGCTCTGGGAAAATCATCTTTTCAAGAATAATCGGCTTATCCATATCGCAAAGCGTGTCACCAGTGGTTGTATTCTTTAAACCAACAACCGCTGCAATATCACCTGCACGCACTTCTTTAATTTCTTCACGTGAGTTTGCATGCATTTGCAAAATACGACCAAAACGTTCTTTTTTGTCTTTGATGGTATTGAGTACTGTTGTTCCTGCTTCTAATGTACCTGAATACACACGGAAGAAGGTTAATGTACCAACGTATGGATCATTCAAAATCTTAAATGCCAATGCTGAAAAAGGTGCATCATCTGAAGGTTCACGAGAAACGACTTCTGTTGAGTCTTCCTCTTTAATTCCCTTCACTGCAGGCACGTCATCAGGCGCTGGTAAATAATAGACAACAGCATCAAGTACTGCTTGCACGCCTTTATTTTTAAAAGCGGAACCGCAGAGTACGAGAACAATTTCGTTATTAATGGTTCTTGAACGAAGACCTTTACGGATTTCATCAATAGATAAGTCGCCTTCTTCAAGGTACTTTTCCATCAATTCTTCGTTGGCTTCAGCTGCTGCTTCTACCATTGTTTCGCGCATTTCTTTGCAAATCTTCTGCAAATCAGCAGGAATCTCTTGCTCTTCAAAGCGTGTGCCTTGAGTTGCATCATCCCACATGATGGCTTTCATTTTGATGAGATCTACAACGCCTTCAAATTTTTCTTCAGCCCCAATGCTCATTTGAATAGGAATAGCATTAGCACCAAGTCGTTCGCGAATTTGTTTCACGACACGTAGATAATTTGCGCCAGCTCTGTCCATTTTGTTTACAAAGGCTAAACGAGGAACATGATATTTATTTGCTTGGCGCCAAACTGTTTCTGATTGTGGTTCAACACCACTGACCGCACAAAATACACCAACTGCGCCATCAAGTACGCGCAATGAACGCTCTACTTCAATGGTAAAGTCAACGTGTCCTGGGGTATCAATAATGTTGATACGATGTTCTTCCATTTCCTGCGCCATACCTTTCCAAAAACAGGTGGTCGCAGCGGATGTAATCGTAATTCCGCGTTCAGATTCTTGATCTCCGCTATCCATTAATAATGTTTGCGCCATTTCCGCTTGGTTATCGCGAAAAGTGTTGCTCTGCTTTAAAAGACCATCAACCAAAGTGGTCTTTCCGTGG
>CAYXVT010000248.1:0-4980 GCA_964468105.1 Uncultured Candidatus Berkiella sp.
AAATTAGTTTTTAAGGAAATAGAAAAATGAAGTTAAAGTCCCGCTACTAGCGGGACATTTTTTTAACCAAAGGAATTATAACTGTAAATTAATATATAATTATATAAATATGGCAGAAGACCCCGGTTTTGATAGAGGACCTAATAAGGTAGTGGCTTTTAATCGTAGGGATTTTTTAAAATTAGCTGCTGCTACTGCAGCATCCCTTCCCTTTATTACAGAATTGGGTAGAATTCTAAGATCTCCGAAAGTCGATGGTCGTCCATTTCCTGAAAGTGGAGATCCAATTACTTTCGTTGAAAAACAAAGATTTCTCGCCGATGGGATGTATTTAAGAAGACACCAAGCATTGACTGACTTTTTTCCGCACGCGGATCGTAACATTCAAGAATATCTTGAAGTTAGATATGAAATTGATGAGCACAAAGTGGATATTAGTCAGAAACTCAAACAAAATAGTGGGATAACTTTCGGGGATATAGCCAATATCGTTATTGCTTGTGCCAATAAAGAAGTCGACCCAACCCCAATTGTTCGCTTGCCCGATAGGTTAGACCAAGAGCCAGTTGTTCCGTCCAAAAAAGAAATAAGTAATGCAGTTATTGCTAAGGGGATGGTTGGGGAGTTATTGGATTTGGGGACGACAGGTCATGTGACATTGAAAAGAATCGGTGTTGATCCTAGTCATATTGCTGTGCAAGAAGCACTCTATAAAAAACATGGATTTGATAGTGACTTAATTACAAATAAAGGTGGAATTATTTTGGTTAGAGATATGAGACGACCTAAAAATTCGATTGTTATGATCGGAAATGATGCTTTCGCGCTTGATGCATCAAGAACCGATATGCAAGCTGAATGGTCGATCTTTATTTTAGACAGACTAAGAAGTGTTATTGATGAAAATCCAGACTTAAGTAGAGTTGCCACACATGAACTTGTCTTGTATGAATCTTGGTTATATTCACATTTTAGAGACAAAGCGGCTAATCGCGATTCTATGACAAGCGAACATAAACAGGGTGTGAAGAGTATGAAATTTAAAGGTAATGATTTGGGTGATTTTTATAATGATACTTTGGCAGAGATATGGTCAAATAGGCAATATCCACCAGATAGTTTTATATCGAGAACAAGGATGATAATAAAGGACTTTAATAGAAATAACCCTGGCTCTGGTATCAGATTAGATGGTGCTTGGACGGTAAGTGAGTTTGCTACCATTATTGATGGACTTTCACCTGGTGTTCGATCAATGTTTCATACTAAGAGAGTAAATTTTGAAACACCAAGAACATACGAGGCTATTTTAAGAGAATCGCTTGCTATTCCCAATGCTACATCAAATGACATTCTGGAGACTACTAGAAGATATCAAGGCAACCTTTTTTTAGAGCGAATAGCTGATAGGAGATCATCTGATGCTGATACAAAGATTTCAAGGAGCGATCGAGATCCAAAAACATTAATGTTTGACATTCTAAATGGAAATCTTACATTGAAGGAATATGCTGATATTTTCTTTGGTAAATCTCGAACTGTCATAATGTCAGATGGTAAAATAATGGGTCAAATAGTAACTGAAAAAATCGCTGAGCCTGTGATTGGTATTCCTCCCAATGTGATCGCTGTATTAAGAGCGGTTGAAGGTGAAAATTGGTTGACTGGTGGGGAATATCTAACGAAATTTACATTAAGAAACATAAAAGCCAAATTTACTGGAGACCCTGAATCTGGTGCATCAACTCCTGAAATGACTATGTTTGAGGCTTTGTTTCCTGGGCCCTTTGATAAATTATCTTCAATTGGATCAATTAGAACAAATGAATATCCGTTTAGAAGAACCGATTTGTATGGGGAAAGATATCTAAGAAGTTTATATGTAGCACTTCGTGACGGTAAAATGATGCCCGAGCTTTATGAATTTGGTTATTTAAATTCACCGATGTCTGCAAAAGACCCTGAACCAACCATTGTTAATAGACTTTGTTCAAAATTGGAGGCTGCAAAACTAACACAAGACTTCATTTCGTATTTCGGTGACGATAAGTTGATAGATTTATTAGCGCAATATGTGCCTATTGGTTCGGCGAAGGGGCTACAATTATACGGACTTGAAACCGGTGCAAATTATCTATTTGGTAAATCACTAAACGATTTGAATGATGGTCAGGTTGCAATTTTAATTGGAATGATTGCGGCTCCAATTAAATATGGTCCACAAATTTTTGATGGTAAAGATTGGAAAGATAATTCTCGAGTTACCAAGGACAGGGCTTTAACAGTCGCCCGGCTTTGTGCCCAGAAAGGCGGATTTGATGTGGAAAAAATGATAAGTCAGATTGAAGAAACTGTTTTTGTATTAAAGATAAAACGAAGCTGGACAACTACTTTTAATAATGATCAGTTAAATGACTTGTCTGCAAAAGGCGCATTAAGTACACGGCCGGTGTTTATTGGTAGCGGAATTGGATTATTATCTTTGGAGGAGGTCACTAGGTTGTCGCCAGATATTGTAAGTATACCTCTTAATAGTCCAGATCAAGTGGCTTTGGAAAGTCTTGTACTATCTTCCATCAAAGAAAGACAAGTCAGTCTTGATACGATTGAAAATAGCCCGATAGCAGAAGTGCTTCAGGGTGCAAGTGAAATAATATCAAACTTGGGCGGTGGCGATTGGAAGAAAAGGTATTCAGAACAAATTGCTGAATACGCCAACTTTCTTGACCCTCATGTAGGTTTTAAGTTAGATTTTAATGGCAAGAACCCATACAAAGTGGGTACGGCTAGATATGACTTACACGCTTACTTAACTCAGGCCAGAGGTTTTGAGGGATATGAGTGTGGCCAGCTAGCAATTGTCCTTAATTGTCTAATTCGTATCAAACTTGGTTTAAGTGCACCACAAATGTTAGAGGCGGGGAATGTTGACAACTGGGTAAATGTTATAAGGAAGCAGTCGTGGAAAACTGGGGTAGCAGGATATTACAACGATGGTAGATACGAAGTTAAAAGTTTAAACGCTGAAGTTAATGATCCAGGTAATATAGATCGTGCAGATCTATTTGAGGTGGGAGATATGGTGGTTGCATGGGTCAGGAGCGGTGGTGGTGGACATGTATCAACAGTCATAAATAAGGGATTAGACAGCAACGAAAGGCATTACATTGAGGTACTTGATTCAAATTATGAAGGCACTGGTCAGTTTCGTAGACAGGTCATATTGTCTAGTAGCATACCGGATTTATTTTATCCAGGTAATGCTAAAAATATTGCTGTAATTAGACCAGTTGGTGTTGACCATGGTAGTTTGGGTCCAAGAAAAGATAGTAGTGTAGTCGACAACTCGATCCAAATTCAATTAGATGATAAAGATTTTGTTTTACCTGCATATAGATATAACATTGAAGTCGACGGACTAACTATTGGAGGGAAAGTGCCAGGCCTTGCTATAAGCAAGTTTAATAAAGGCGGGTATGTTTCATCATTTGATCAAACAGGTGTATTGGGTACTCTGCCAATTATGTTCGGAAGTGCGATTAAGCCATTTATTTATACATTTTTAATAACCCAGGGTTCAGATGTGGATAGAGAAGTTTTGTATTCACCTGTGAAGATGTCATCAGATGGAGAAGAAATATGGGTAGCTAACAGGGCACTTCAAATGATGAACTTAAATCCACATGGTAAGACAAGTTTAAGTGAATCGTTGCCATGCGGTTTTGATGTTCCCTTTTTGATAGAGATGCAAGACTATCTTAATAAGCACCGTGATGGATGGCAACGATTCCAAAACTTTATGGATTATTTTGGTATTCCATTATCCGATTATCAAGGTGATCGTTTGACTCAGCCATTCTTAATGAGTGCTATTGGGTTAGATGTGTATGCCCCAAATATAGATAGATTAGGTTATGCCTTGTCTGCATTATTAAATAATAACAGTTTACCAAGCTCGATGGTTGAGGCTAGCAAGAAAATGAGCAAGTTATTATTTGACAAAGAAATTGTAGCCAATAAAATTATTAGAGGAAGGTCAATTTTGGATATGACTCAAGAAAGTTCACCAAACAGTGCTGCAAACGCAAATGCCGTTATACATGTTGGTGATGGGCAAGTATTATTCAATTTTAGGCAGGAAAACGACTATTCTGTTAGACTAGATCGTAATCCTGATGGATCCGTGGGGACTGTGATAGGAGTAGCTAGTGCTGGACAGAGCGATAATATGCGAGCGCTTAATCGCAGAGCTCAATCTTTAGGTGTAGCTGGCTTTATTGATTTAATGTTGAAAGTTTAGTTTATTTTTCTACCCCATCTACTCCTACTTACTTGTATCACCTTTTCTTTATTTTGATTTTTTGAAATAGGTAAGGGGAGAGTATTTGCCACAAAAGGCCTTGAAGTCTGTCCATCTATCATCATTTTAATTGCAATTTGGTATTTTGAAAGGTTAACAAGATCATTCTGAGAAAAAACTTCTGCAAATTCCCGGTGTAATATGTCTGAATCAGATGCACCCAACGCAAAACAAGCAATTGTACCCGCATTACCCAAAATTGCTTTTTGTACATCTTCAGGAATCTGTGCCATATATTGATTTGCAAGCATTATGTTAAGCCTGTATTTTCTTGCCTCTGAGAGTATTTTAATAAATGAGCTTGTAGCAAAATTTTGAAATTCGTCTACATAAAGGTAAAAATCTCGTCTTTTACTTTCTTCAATTTCAACCCTATGCATAGCTGCAATCTGCATTTTGGTAATTAACATTGCACCTAGAAGTGCTGCGTTATCTTCACCTAATCTCCCTTGAGAAAGGTTAGCAAGAATTATTTTTCCTTCATTCATAGCATCATCAAGTTTAACTGTAGATTTGGTGTTACTAATTATATTTCTAATCATTGGTGAAGTTATAAACTGTCCAACTTTATTTAATATTGCAGATATTGCCTCTTGTTGTAGATTTGGTGGCATTTTTTC
>CAYXVT010000249.1:0-4975 GCA_964468105.1 Uncultured Candidatus Berkiella sp.
GTTTCTAAGTCGTGAATATCAAGACTATCAAAAGATTGTCGGATATGTAAAAAAAATACGCCAAAAACAATGGTTACGATTAGCACATCAAAAGCTATCCCTAATTCAATTGCAAATGGCATACCTTTGCTGGAGGAAGTTGAGGTGAATAATAAACTATTTTCCAAAGCTAAAAAGGCGATAGCTTGTGTAATGGCCTTTCGTCTGGTGATGATCAACATTAAGGAGATGAGAACACAAGATAATGAAATGCCAAGCGTAGAGCGGGTCAACCATTGTGCATTTTCCCCAATCGGAAATGATAAAGTGAAACTAACAATAACAAGCCCAATTCCCACTAACAATATGGTTGGTATATTGTAGTTGATTTCAATTTCATTAATTAATCCCAGCTTATGAATAACTCTAAAAATAATATAAGGTAATAGTATAAGTTTTAGAGCAAGTGTAATCATCCCTGAAATAATTAATTCGTGAGCATTTGCAGAAAATGCGATTAAAAACATACTGCAAGCTAAGAAAAGACCTTGAAGACTAAGCAGATATATTTGATTGACAATTTTTCTTTGAAAAAGAAATGCAAAGGTTACTAATAAAATAAAACTTGAAGAAAGATTGATAAGTTGTTCTGTCCAAATCATTATGAAACTCTCCCTGTAAATAACAAATGAACAAGGATGCCTAAGACGGCTAATAAAAATCCTATTGATAGAAATTCTGGGACTCTAAATATTCTTAGTTTTGCTAAGGTGAATTCCAGTAAAGCCAATAGTGTGGCGCCTAAGGTTAATTTTAATCCACAGATAAATACGCCAATGATAAAACTTAACGGTGTAATAATGACGGGTATTCCCCAGGGGATAAATATGGAGACCCCAATTAAGCTATAGAGCACAAATTTGATATCACTAGTCCATAGGATAAGTGCTAAATGACGACCTGAATATTCTAGTATCATCGCCTCGTGTAACATGGTCAATTCAAGATGCGTTGATGGATTATCGACTGGAAACCTTGAGTTTTCGGCCAACATAAATATCAGAACGGCAATAAACATACATATGAAACATGGACAAATTTGCATGGGATGGGTAATAAGAAATGTTGAGACAGTGACTAATGAGGTCGAGTTTGATAGTAGTGAGACGCCAAAAAAGATCATGAGTAGGCATGGTTCGGCAAGAAAGGATACAAACATTTCTCTTCTTGAACCAAGATCGCCAAAGGCTGTTCCAATATCCATGCCCGCAAGTGCAAGAAAAAACCTTGAAAAACCAAATAGCCCAACCAGCGCGATCAGATCCGCTGCATTGGAAATGGGAAATTTAACGGAAAAGATGGGAATGACCATTGCAGCAAAAACCATACAGCCCATCCGTATATAAGGCGCAACGCGATAGATAACGGAAGCATGGTGGGCCATTAACCCTTCTTTTTGAAATAGTTTTCTTAAATTTCTGTAAGGTTGCAAAATACCTGGTGCACTTTTATTTTGTAACCATGCACGGCAATTATTTAACCACCCGACAATTAATGGAGATACGGTTAAAACAAATAATGCTTGGACAAAAATTAAACCTATTTCCATCGGAGTATTACCAATAAAATGATTAAGGTTGTAACACTATAAGTTAAATATACATTGATCTTTCCATGTTGAATTTTGGCAAGAATAAACGAACATCGTTGTGCCACATTACTGATCGGGATATATAGTTTTACCCAAAATAAATCATGGACTTTTGAAGTATAACGTACTATGTTTCCATGCGAATCAAAATGATTGCGTGAAATCATCATAACCCACCCAAAAATATTTTTTAACGGTTGCCCAAAACCTTCTGCAGTATCTTGCATTCGTGGTTTTAATTTCTCTAACCCACATACCCAAGGGTCTGTACGGCGAATATTTCTATGATAGATAAAGCCGATTAAGAAAACAGTTAACAAAGTGAGGCCAAAGATAAAAATGAGATATAACAGAGGACTATAGCTAGCTTTTGTTTGTGAGATGGGAGTGAGATTGAGAATCTCATGGGGGAAAATAGTGAGCGACCCTTTGAAATTTAAAATGTGTCCCACTATTGGTTTTAAATATGAAATAAATAGTGCTGGGAAGATTCCTAATAATAAGCAACCAATCGCAAAATAGCTAAGTGCTATTTTTTCAATGAACAACGCATCTTTTGCTTCACTTAATTTCTTTTCGCGGGGCTGCCCTAAAAAGATGACACCAAAAAATTTAACTGACATGAAACCCGCTAACCCAACGACTAAAATGAACAATGCGGCACAAAGGGGTAGCACTAATGTTAAATAGCTTTCTGGTAGTTCTGCAAAGGCCAAAAAAGATTGGATCATTAACCATTCAGAGGCAAAACCATTCAGAGGGGGTAATCCAGCCATACCAATTGAGCCAATCAAACTAAGCATCGCCACCCATGGCATATATCGGATCAAGCCTCCAAGTTTTCCTAAGTTACGTTCTCCAGTTGCATGTAGAACATTTCCTGTCGATAAAAAGAGTAGGCTTTTAAAAAAAGTATGACTGAGACAGTGATATAAAACAGCGATGAGCGCAAGAGCTGTCAGTTCTATTTTGTTCATTGAAAAAAATGTCAAACTTAATCCAGTGACAGCAAAAATTAATCCCATATGTTCAATCGAAGAATAAGCTAGAAGTCTTTTCATATCTGTTTGGACGATGGCATATATCACACCATAAAAAGCAGAGAGTAAACCGATAATGACCAGACCAAGCCCCATCCATGAAGGGAAACTGCCACCAAGCAGATCGAATGAAAATCTAATAAATCCATAAATGGACGTTTTCACCATTACGCCACTCATTAAACTTGATATTGGCGATGGGGCTGCAGGATAAGCTTCTGGAAGCCAAACATGAAATGGTACAAGACCGGCTTTAAAGGCAAAACCTAAAAAAGCTAAGAGCAAAGCGATGATTTTCCAATTTGAAGAGAGTGTCACTAATCTAAGAATATCAAAGGAAAAATTCCCCTCCCCATTTTGCATAACCCCTAATGCCAATAGCAAAGCGGCCCCGCCAAGATGTGATGTCAGTAGATAAATGAATCCCGCTTCTTTTGATTCTTGCGAATGATGATTAACTGTGACAAGAAAATAAGAGGTTAGAGCCATTAATTCCCAAGCGATTAGAAAACTATATCCATCATTTGAGATGAAAACCCAAGCTATCCCAACTAATAATAAGTGATAAAAAATAAACAAGGATCGAAATGGTTGACCTTGTATATCCCTAAAGTAAGACGATGCATGAAGAGAAACGCCAGCCGAGCACAGTCCGAGAATAATAAGGAAAAAACTGGATAAGTCATCTATACGAACCAAGAAGGGAAAATCTGGGAGGCCAATTGGTAAAATGAGTGTATGAACTTCACTTTGACCCAAGGACATAAAAGCAAAGTAAACAATGAATATGCTAGCGATAAAAGTGGGAATGAAAAAAAGTGCAGTTCTTTTTACCCATGGAAAAAGGGTTGGCAAGAAAGAGGCACCTAGCCATATCGAGATCGACGTGACAATTCCATAGTCATTCAGGTTTTGCATCGCTACCTGTGTTTGTTGGCAAACTGAAAAAGTTGCTTCAGTTCACCGCTTTTGCAAAATAATTATTACCTTAGTCTAGTTGATATAGTAGCGCTTTCAAATAGTGATTTTCGGGTAGTAGTGGATGAATGGGATGATCTTTGTCAGCCCCGCCTTTGCGAATAAACTTCAATGTTCGGCCACCCTTTGTAATCCCTGTTTCGATGGCTTGGCGAAATTCTTGGGTTTGGGCATGATGAGAACAGGATGCCATAAAGAGCAGTCCATTTGGGGCTACTAATTGAGCACATTGTTTGGCTAGTTTTTGATAACCACGTAAACCAGAGCCCTTATGTTGAGCTTGTTTTACAAAAGCAGGTGGATCGGCAATCACCACATCGAATAGTTGTCCTTGTGAATGCAATTCAGGTAGCAAATCAAATACGCTTTCTTTAATAAATTCACAATTTCCTAAGACTTGGTTCTCGCTTGCTGCCATTGTGGCCAATGATAAAGCGAGTTGCGAGCTATCGACCAGTTTAACCGAGGTTGCCCCCGCTTTAGCCGCAGCGATACCAAAGCCACCACTATAGGAATAAAGATCAAGTACTGTTTTGTTTTTGCAAAATTTCGACATCCACTCTCGATTGGCGCGATGGTCGTAGAACCACCCTGTTTTTTGACCATCCGTAGGGTTGGCAAAAAAAGTGTTGCCGTTTTCGAGAATGCTAATATGGGGCTCTAACTCGCCAATGGGTGCGCTAATACTGGTGGTTAAACCTTCTTTTAGTCTGCTTGCAATATCATCACGAAAAATAATTCGGGTAGGATTTAAGAGTTGTTGGAGCGCTGGCAGCCAATATTTTTTCAGTTTTTCCATGCCTGCGGTACTTGTTTGGCAAACAAGGGTATCACCAAAACGATCAATCACAAGGCCAGGTAGATTATCCCCTTCGGCGTGCACAAGCCGATAATAGGGAATGCTAAATCTTTTTTCGCGCAATTGTAGTGCTTTTGAGAATTGATTAAAAAAGAACTCAGTATTGATTTTAAGCTTCCAATCTAAGGTCAGCACCCGACAAGCTATTTTACTTTGAGAGTTATAATAACCGATGGCGAAAGGCTTCTTTTTGCTATCTCCCAAATAAACCAAATCTCCTGGTTGCACAATGGCTTTGTTTGCTGCCAAGGCATGTGTATATACCCATGGATAGCCTTTGCGAATTCGTTCAATCCAAGAGGATCTAATTGGGATGCATTCCATTTTACGGTTCTTTTATAATAAAAAGGAACGATTTTACATTGTGTTACACAAATAAGCAAAATCGCATTCCCTTAAATTGCGGCCTTCCCTGGCCCTTAATGGTATTAGCCTCCACGACCACCAGGGCGACGTGGTGGGAGAGGA
>CAYXVT010000250.1:0-1629 GCA_964468105.1 Uncultured Candidatus Berkiella sp.
TAACCCCATTATTCCCTTTATTGAAGGGGATGGGATTGGCGTTGATATTACCCCCGTGATGCGAAAAGTGGTGGATGCTGCGGTTAAGAAAGCTTATCAGCGCGATCGCAACATTGCTTGGATGGAAATCTATGCAGGCGAGAAAGCAACCCAAGTTTATGGCCCAAATCAATGGCTACCAGAAGAATCTCTGAAAGCCATGTCAGAGTATGCCGTAGCGATTAAAGGCCCTTTAACGACCCCAGTAGGGGGCGGGATCCGCTCTTTAAATGTGGCTATACGGCAAAAGCTTGATTTATATGTGTGCTTACGCCCAATTCACTATTTTCCTGGTACTCCAAGCCCAGTAAAGCACCCAGAAGAAACCGAAATGGTTATCTTTAGAGAAAACTCAGAAGACATTTATGCTGGAATTGAGTGGAAAGCAGGATCTCCGGAAGCACAAAAGTTAATCACCTTTTTGCAAGATCAAATGGATGTTACTCAGATCCGTTTCCCTGAAAACTGTGGTATTGGGATTAAACCAGTATCTAAGCAGGGTACACAGCGTTTAGTACGAAGAGCCATTCAGTATGCCATTGATAACGATAAGCCTTCAGTCACGCTCGTGCATAAAGGCAATATCATGAAATTTACCGAAGGCGCTTTCAAGGACTGGGGTTATGCGCTAGCGGTTGAAGAATTTGGTGCCAAGCCTTATGAAGGCGGTCCATGGCAAATTTTAAAGAACCCTAAAACAGGTAAAGATATCATTGTTAAAGATGTTATCGCCGATGCCTTTTTACAACAAATCTTACTAAGACCAAGTGATTACAGCGTAATCGCAACGTTGAATCTCAATGGTGACTATATTTCAGATGCACTCGCCGCGCAGGTTGGTGGAATTGGTATTGCCCCTGGCGCTAACCTGAGTGATAGCGTTGCTGTTTTTGAAGCAACCCATGGCACAGCACCAAAATATGCCAAACAAGATAAGGTGAACCCTGGTTCATTAATCTTGTCAGCAGAAATGATGTTACGTCACATGGGATGGATAGAAGCTGCCGATCTGATCATTAAAGGAACAGAAGGGGCTATCGCGAGCAAAAAAGTTACCTACGACTTTGCTCGTCTAATGGAAAATGCAAAAACAGTTAGTTGCTCTGCTTTTGGCGATGAAATAATCCATCATATGTAAGACATGATTTCCTTCTCTCTCCCCTGTGGGAGGGAGAAGGAACCATTGTTGTCTGTTATGCTTCAGCGCTTTCCATAACCTGTACTCTTTGTGTTTCGCTTTGTGCTTCTACTGGAGCCCCAGTAGAGCGGATATTGGCTGCATGCAGCCCTTTAGGTCCTTCATTGACCTCAAAAGAGACAGGCTGGCCTGCTTTGAGGCACTTATAACCATCCATGACTATGGCGGAGAAATGTGCAAATACATCTTGTCCACCACCCTCTGGACAAATGAAACCATAACCTTTTGCACTATTGAACCACTTTACTATCCCGCTTGGCATATAAAATCCTTTTCAATAGAAATAAGCCAATAAAACTACTTTAGAGGCTAAACTTATAATTAACACGCACTCATCCCACTCATTTGGGCGAGAACATCATAACTGTTGTACATAAACGGTTATTCAGTCA
>CAYXVT010000250.1:1639-2581 GCA_964468105.1 Uncultured Candidatus Berkiella sp.
TTAGATATAAGTTAATTGTCTGTCAAAAACAAAATATCTATGCGACAATAAAAAAATGAAAGAATTTTTTGTAATGGAAAGCGAGGTAGCCAATAGTTGGCTAATATCAGATTATGGGCACAGCATCTGGTCGGGGGGCAGTCACCCCAGCAGTAAAGGCTGAAAAGAAATCATCGAAACTCAGCCGCCCTACAAAGTACATGGTGCTATTAATCAATGACGATTATACACCGATGGATTTTGTGGTTGTTGTTTTAGAGCAGTTTTTTGCGATGAGTTACCCTCGAGCAGTGAAGGTAATGTTAGATGTCCACAATCATGGAAGAGCAGTATGTGGCATTTATACTAGAGATATCGCTGAAACAAAGGTAGCACAAGTTAACGAATTTGCAAGGCTGAATGATCATCCATTGCTTTGCAAAATGGAAAAAGTATAACTTTACTAAGCTAACGACGCCGGAGGTCAAATGCCATGTTGAGCAAAGAACTAGAAATGACGCTCAACCTAGCATTTAAAGAAGCCAGGGAAAAGCGTCATGAATTTATGACCGTTGAGCATCTGTTATTGGCATTGCTCGACAATTCTGCTGCTTCTAATGTGCTACGTTCTTGTGGGGCGGATGTTGAACGCCTTAGGCAAGATTTACAAACATTTGTTGATGAAACCACACCTTTAATTCCTTCTACTGAATCGCATCGTGAAACACAGCCTACGCTTGGTTTTCAGCGTGTATTACAAAGAGCTGTTTTTCATGTTCAGTCAGCAGGCAGAGAAGAAGTTACCGGGGCTAATGTTCTTGCAGCCATCTTTAGTGAACAAGAAAGCCAAGCTGTTTATTTTCTAAAACAAGAAAATATCACTCGGCTTGATGTTGTTAACTTTATTTCACATGGTATTTCCAAAGTGGAAGAGCCACGTGAGATGGATGAGCCTGACATTGA
>CAYXVT010000250.1:2591-4942 GCA_964468105.1 Uncultured Candidatus Berkiella sp.
GCACGCATGAAGCACCTGGTAAGAGTCCATTAGAGGCTTATGCTATTAATTTAAATTTATTGGCTAAGCAAGGTAAAATTGATCCGCTCATCGGACGCGAACAAGAATTGGAACGTACAGTACAAATTTTGTGTCGCAGACGTAAAAATAACCCACTCTATGTTGGTGAAGCAGGCGTTGGTAAAACTGCCATCGCTGAAGGTTTAGCTAAAGCCATCGTAGAAGGCAATGTTCCAAAAGCATTGGGACATTGTACGGTTTATGCATTAGATTTAGGTTCTTTGTTGGCAGGTACAAAATACCGTGGTGATTTTGAAAAGAGATTCAAATCATTACTCCAACATTTACGTAGAGATTCAGGTGCGGTTTTATTTATAGATGAAATACATACCATCATCGGTGCAGGTGCTGCATCCGGTGGTGTGATGGATGCATCTAATTTGATAAAACCCATGTTAGCAACAGGTGATTTACGTTGCATAGGCTCTACCACCTATCAGGAATACAGAGGCATCTTTGAAAAAGACAGAGCACTTGCCAGACGTTTCCAAAAAATTGATATTCGTGAACCATCAATAGAAGAAACCGTTCTGATATTGAAAGGTATTAAAACGCATTTTGAGCAACATCACCAAATCCGCTACACTGGCGCTGCTTTAAGAGCGGCAGCTGAACTAGCTGGACGCTATATTCGTGACAGATTTTTACCGGATAAAGCCATTGATGTGGTCGATGAAGCAGGTGCTTATCAACGTTTATTGCCAGAACGTCGTCGTAAGAAAGTTATCGGTGTTAAAGATGTTGAAGCAATTGTTGCAAAAATGGCGAGAATTCCTTCAAAAACAGTTTCGACTTCAGATCGCTCCTTACTAGGTGGATTAGAAGAAGAACTGAAATCTAAAGTATTTGGTCAAGACAAAGCGATTCATTATTTAGCAACTTCTGTCAAAATGGGACGTTCTGGATTAACTGATCCAGAAAAACCAACAGGATGTTTCTTATTTGCAGGCCCAACGGGTGTTGGTAAAACGGAAGTATCTAAGCAATTAGCTAAATCTTTAGGGGTTGAACTTATTCGCTTTGATATGTCTGAATATATGGAAAGCCATACGGTTTCAAGATTAATCGGCGCACCTCCTGGGTATGTAGGTTATGACCATGGTGGATTATTAACAGAAGCTGTTACTAAAAATCCACATTCTGTTGTGCTGTTAGATGAAATTGAGAAAGCACATCCAGATGTCTTTAACTTATTACTGCAAGTGATGGATCATGGTTCTTTAACCGATACCAATGGACGTAAAGCAGACTTTCGTCATGTGACCCTCATCTTAACCACCAATGCGGGTGCTTCGATGATGGATCGCAATTCTATTGGCTTTAAAGAACAAGAGCATCGGGCAGATGGCATGAACGCGATTCAAAAAACCTTCACGCCTGAATTTAGAAATCGTCTTGATGCGATTATTCAATTTGAACCATTGAATGAAAAAATCATTACTCGCGTTGTGGATAAATTCTTAGAAGAATTGTCTATACGTTTAGCTGAAAAAGATGTGACTTTAGAAGTTGATGCTAAAGCACGTACTTGGCTTGCTGAGAAAGGGTATGACAAAAAGATGGGCGCACGTCCAATGGCTCGTCTCATTCAAGAGCAATTAAAGAAACCGCTTGCTGATGAGTTACTGTTTGGCAAGTTAGCACTTGGTGGTTCAGTTGAAGTGACAGTAGATGAAAATGGTATTTGTCTAGCAGTCTTTGAACCAAGTGAATAGAGAGGTATCTAATCCTCTTCCATAGGGAAGAGGATTGGAGTTCCTAATCTTCTTCTACCGCAGCAGGTGCATCCTTTTCACTTCCTTTACCATCGCGGTTACGGAATATGATACGGCCTTTGGTAAGATCGTAAGGCGTTAATTGCACAGTAACTCGATCACCGGTCAAAATTCGAATGTAGTTTTTACGCATTCTGCCTGAAATATGGGCAGTCACCACATGTTTATTGTCGAGTTCTACTCTAAACATTGTATTAGGAAGGGTCTCAGTAACTGTACCTTCCATTTCAATATGGTCTTCTTTTGCCATGTTCACCCTTAAAAGTTAAAAATATGCGGCGTCGCGCGTCATCCTACCAAATATTGACCGCGCATGTAACTCCCTTAGGCTAAGTTCTGTTCCATCACCCATTTAGACATTTTGCTTTCAAAGTTATTATTTTGGGCTAACTTTTCAAGAAAAGCTTTCCGTGTGATGGTTGTAGCCCCTAAAGAAGCCAGGTGAGGTGACCACATTTGGCAATCAATAAATTCAAAGTTCCATTTTTTAAGCTGTTCTACTAAAAAGACGAGAGC
>CAYXVT010000251.1:0-246 GCA_964468105.1 Uncultured Candidatus Berkiella sp.
AAGGGTTGAAAAATTCGTTAGGTGGATAAACAACACGCTTTATCTCAAGTAATCACACAAAGCAGCTTAAATGGGTCAACAATCATGCGGTCTTGACGAACGTAAAGAAGTTGTAGTTTAGAGCTTTATTGAGGTTTAATCTCTTGGTCAAATGAATAGCCAATGTTCTTGAATCTGGTGTTAAGTAAAGTAACTTTATCTTTCACCATTTTTTCTTTTAGGGCCGCATTAATCAACCCGGCAATT
>CAYXVT010000251.1:256-4941 GCA_964468105.1 Uncultured Candidatus Berkiella sp.
TCATTTCAGATTCCTTCATCTGCCTTCGGGTTACTTCCTGTGTTCCCAAGCGAATAAACCATCTACCCCCACTTAATTCATTTCCCTCGAAATTTGTCGAAATGTTGTTTTGGACTAATTTTTTGTATAAGTCTAAATAATCCTCATTGGGTAAAAAAACGTGAACTTGATGATTTTCAGAATATCTACCAGTATTTGCCTTGCGAACGTCATAACCCAATTCTTCAAAGGATTTGCCGATTGCGTTTGAATTAGCAATTACTTGTCGAGCGTATGCCTGCCCGAACTCTTTCATTTCTAGAAGAGTAATCGCCAGAGGAACTAAGTGAATAAGGTGGTTTGACGAATAGAGACAGCCGTCAATAATTGCATTAGCTTTGTCAGCTAATTTTTTGTCTCGAAATGCCATCATTCCCTTATGGGGCCCGGGTAATGTTTTGTGGGTGTTTGCGCTGATGATATTTGCACCTTCATGGAGCGGATTTTGGAACTGCTGTCCCATGATTAATCCCATGGTGTGACTAGCATCATAAATAATTATTGGTTCCTCACCTATTGCAGTCCGAATTTCTTTAAGATTATGAGGGTTTAGATAATAAGAGACATCCATATAGAAGGCTTTGATAGTGTTCTCTTTAAATTTCTTTGCAATTTTTTCAACATCAAATCTTAAGTTTTCATAATCGTAATCAGCAAAAATATGTCTTCTACCTATTCTTTCAATAATTCCGACTGTGGCAAAATGGCCTCCATATTCCAAAGGAACTGTCATGACTGTGTCTCCAGGTTCTGTCGTCGCGAGTATTGACGACATCATTGAGTGAACTCCAGAAAGAACATTTAGGTTTACGTCTTCCGCACCCAACATGTCCTTTGCAGCAGCCGAGGCATCTTTTACGATATTCTCAATGCTTTTAAGACCTAAGGCAGTAAAATGCGTTAAATCAACCACACTATCCGCATTTCCTCCACCCATATAATACCTTTCGTTTAACTTCGAACTTAAAAACATCCTGGCTGTTTCTGACATTTGGGCCTCGTTTGCAGTTAAATGAAGAAAGTCTTGATTCCTTACAACGTCCGTGTGAATGGCATCGATGTGTGTTTTTATATCCATAGTGTTATTTTAGCACCTGATACGACGTTTATCTGGATGGTTACTTAGGATTATCGCTTCTGCACTTTCTATATTAATATTTTAATCTGCAGATTTAATGTCAATGTTTTATTCAACTACACTTCAATTTAACATGTAAACAAAGAAAAGATTACGCTCAGTCTAACTGACTTTTCTTATACTCGTTTTTTTGTTAATTCTTCACTCAATATAGTAGCAGTTTGAAAATAGTTTTAAATAAACAAGATAGCTAATAATAAATAGAATTATTAAGGTGATTGTGTAATGCAAATATTTCTTTCTCTTTCCTTTCTTCAGCAAAGCAATTATGACAAAGATTATTGCAGCTAAAAACAATAAATTTCCTGCTAAATTTAGCAATGCATGTACCACACCGTAACAACCAAGTATATTTCGCTCTGGAAAAACAAATGATTCGTTCATTATAAATTCTAAATATAAATATCTACCTTTGTTCCGAAAAATCAAGCATGCTTCTTTGTGATAATTTTTGTATCATCAACGGATAAGTAGTTTGACCTGTTAATAATTTGAGATTGAATTTCTAAATATGGTATGAAATATAGTTTTCATATATATCACAAGTATTATGCGCTTCGCGCGCAAGAAGAGATAAATCGAATTAAATTAAGTTTGCCGCAATCAATAATTGAGCATTTCGGCAGCACTGCCATACCGGGTGTGGGAGGTAAAGGGATTATTGATCTATACATATTGGTTCCAAATGAGGACCTGAATAAGAGTGCTGAAGTGTTAAAAAATATCGGATATGAATTTAGGCCTTCCGGAGGTATAGCTAATGAAAGGCTTTTTCATCAAAGGACTGAAACTTATAAGGATGGTCATAAACAAACGTTTTATGTTCACTTGGCTAATTTCGGATATGGAGATTACGCCAAAGTCATTGCTTTCCGTGATTTATTAAGAGCTGACCCCAAACTAGCAAGTGAGTATTCGCAAATTAAATATAGAGCTGTAGCAGAGACTAAAAAGTTCAGGAATAAAAAAGATAAGAAGGAAGCATATATGAATATTAAGAGACCTGTTATTGAAAAGATAATTAGTTTGATAAAAAACTAATAAGTCTTGTTGATCCGTTATAATGGCGGCCAATGAAAGATGAACTGGTCGGTTTGTCGATCTTTGCCAACGAGTATTGCAGTTTTAAACCACCTGAATGGATAGAAATAGACGGAGTGCTCCGACCAATCACTTTTAAGGTCGTGACAGAAGGTTCGCAATCGCTGGGACTTCGGTGTAACCCTAATATATTGACTTTTGCCTTGGGAAATTGGGTCCGGCTTAGTGATGATGAAATAATTGCAGGGAACGATGACTCGGGGGGAATTTGGAGCGCTTTGAGATTGTCGGGCGCTAAAAAACTTTCAGACTATATGATGAATAAATACGAAGTTGTAACTAGAATTTTTCAAGCTGCTTTAGATAAACCACTATATGCGAATAGTTACAGAGTAAAATCTCAAGGAGTAATGCTTCTGAATGAAGTCCAATACAAGTGAAGCAATGCGTTCAATTTTAGAGTTTTTAGTTTGCTAACTATTTAAGATTTTAAAATGATCATTTTATGTCCGCACAAAAATTAAAGCCGATAATCCAAACATGATTATTTTTTTATTCATTTAGATACACCTCCTTTCTGAATGTAATACAAATGAGGCCATGATTTTGTTTCAACTTGACTTGTGAACTTCGATTGACATATCCTGGTGATTAGTGGTCAAGATGCGGGTATGGTTGTTGGTGGTATTTATGTTCGGTGCAGTTTTTGCGGCTCCAGTTACAGCAAAAGCGGCAGGATTATCATTGTTTGCAACAATCAGAGAGAGGATAGAGTATTTCTTTGCGTTTGCGACAGATACAAAAGCACAGGTGTTGGAAAAACAGGCAGTGAAAAGATTAAATATGGCGAAGGAATATGCGCAAGACGGAGATAACCAGGGATTATCAAATGTGTTGGAGAATTATGTACAACTGAAGGATAAGCAGAATAATTTAATCGGCGGTTTGGATAAAAATAACATTTTGGGAGGTATTGAAGAACAGACAATTGAACAACAGAAAACTATGGAGGAGATAAAAACGATCACAAACGAAGAAGGAAAGAAAAATGTGCAGGCCGTTCAGGAAAAAGTTGTAAAGCAAGTTGCGCAAAAAATTGTGGAAGTAAATGGTCCTGAAGGGCAAACTGAATTTTTTGAAAAGGTTGAACACGTTTGGGCGCCAGGTACAGGCCCGGGAGAAGGCGGCACAACCTTCGCACCAGGGACCACCGGAACAGGCAATGGGGGGGTTGTAGTAGTGGGGGGAAGCATCCAATTTGCGCCAGGAACGTCCGCCGGGGGGACTAGTGGTGTAGTGATTGAGGGTGGATCGGGACAGTATGCTCCGGGCACTTCGGCGGGTGGACCGTCAGGATCTGATATTAAAACCGTGGAGATAAAAGCAGTTGGTGGTAATTAAGCAATTTAGCCTTAGGTAACTATTCTAAAGTTCAGTAAAGTAAAACGT
This sequence comes from Uncultured Candidatus Berkiella sp., assembly GCA_964468105.1. Lineage (GTDB taxonomy): Bacteria > Pseudomonadota > Gammaproteobacteria > Berkiellales > Berkiellaceae > Berkiella. The sequence goes on from CAYXVT010000251.1 coordinate 3,924, forward strand.
GGTTTAAATTTGGAAAGGGTAATTAAAGTAAGATAATATGGTCATATGAATTTAGTTTTGTATAGTCACGCGAAACCGGAACAAAATGCAGAATTTGATCAGGAAGTTGTAAAGCTTATTAGCAATAAAGAATCAAAAATTTTGTTTATTCCATCTCAAACGGATAGTGAAGGACAATATTTCAAAAAATTTGTTGATTACTATTCTTCTCTGGGATATAGCGATTTTGACTATTTGGATTTGGATGAGCAGTTTAAACATGAGGATTTGTTAAGGCTAGCAGAATATGACGTAATTTATCTGTCCGGCGGAAATACATTTTATTTTCTTAATCGGATCAAGCAAACAGGAGCCGATATTAAATTACGGGAATTTGCAGAGCTACCAGGAAAAGTATTAGTCGGTGTTAGTGCAGGTTCAATGATTTTGACACCAACAATCATGAATACAGTAATCCAGCATCAAATAATCGGGGATTTTAAAGAGTTGAATACAACCGGCTTATCAGATTTTTCAGGGTTGGGTCTGGTGAACTTTGAATTTATACCCCATTTTTCGCAAGAAAATAAGGGGGCCATGGCGTCCAGGTATCTTCCTCAAACAACTAACACTGTTTACGGTTGTCCTGATGGTAGTGGAATAATTGTGAAGGAAAACGAAATCGGATTATTTGGTCCTGTTCTGAAACTCAATTGATAATGAGTTGACACAGTGTCGCGTGTTTTTCGCAGTTAACTTCTCACCTTCAAATACATGACCCAGATGGGCACCGCAATTGGCACATTTAATTTCAATACGGTGGCCGTCTGCATCCGGAACCCTTTTAACAGCTTGGGGGAAGTGATCATCGAATGAAGGCCAGCCACAACCTGCATCGAATTTTGCTTGTGAAGAAAAGAGCGGAGCGTTGCACTTTCGGCAAATATAAGTACCCTCTTTATAGAAATTGTCGTATTTACCAGTGAAGGGAGCTTCTGTCCCCTTTTCTTCAATAATGCGTTTTTCTTCTGAAGTTAAT
>CAYXVT010000252.1:0-4917 GCA_964468105.1 Uncultured Candidatus Berkiella sp.
CACTGAAGAAGATGGTATCAAGATGGTTCAAATGGCCAGCCTATTGCTGGTTTCATCAAAAGTACAACGCTTTGCACTAGCGCAACAGCTTGGAATGAATCTTGAGAAACCCTTACCGGATATCACTGTGCTTAATTTTAAACAAGTTCCTTTAACCCCTATCCTCACCGCAAATTTAATCAATGCCATTGGCCACTCAGATGCTCCCTTAAAGAGCATTCATTTTAAAGATCAGAAATGTGATGATGATACTGTCATAGACTTATATCAAGCCTTAAACAAACACTCACGCACTCTAAGATATCTGAATCTCAATGATAATCTGCTGGGTGACAGGTCACTTGAAACGCTAGGCGACTTTTTAGCAAAAAAATCATCGCTAAAACACGTTGAAATTAATGGTCATTTGGCAATGCCACTTGCGCTTAAAGCCTTATTTGAAAAACTAAAAGATAATCAGTCATTAACTTTTATCAATGCTACACCACTTTATTTAGATGATCCCACCGCCATTAGTCATGAAAAGATCTAATCTGAACATGTTTGTCGGTTAGCCCGCACATGGTTAAGTGCTCTACAAGAAACAACCAGAGTAAACGACCAACTCGATGAAAATATTACAAGAATGAAAGCATTATCGATATCAAAAGAAAATGATCCCATGCATCAAGTGCAAATTAAAAGAAGTGCCTCCACTCCAACCTTCTTATTAGAAGATGAGTCGCGAGTATTGCGGTTTTCCAAAGTGTCCAAGAAAGAGGCACAGCAGGCCCCAACAATTCCACAGCACCAACAATCTCAAAAGAGGGGTTTAAATCGATCCCAGAATTAGAACATAGCATTTAACAGTTTTTAATGCAGTTTATTATGGGCATGAACATTTTCCTTGTCCGTATCCATCATGGGTTCTTTACCCTCCAAAATAAGATCAATAACCTTTTGAAATTCTTTAGCATCCAAAACTTCGGCATTACGTTTAACCAATTCATCAGAAACCGCCGAGTTAAATTTTTCTATAAATTTTCCGATATCACTTTTGTCAACTGACAAATTATTAACCTTCATTAATGTTTCTTTGATAATTTCCATCAATAATTTGTCATTAGAAGATAAATTTTGAGTATCATGTAATCTCTTTTCAACATCCGCTATCCATTTATCACCAAAGGTAGATTTCTTAGGTAATTCAGATTTTCTTTCAATAAGAAGCAGTCTCCTACTACCTCTTCGTTCGCTTTCCCCAGCATCTGTCTTAGATTGTGGTTGTGATTCCATCTTTTTTTCTAAAGATTCAAGACGAGCAGCTAACGATTCTAGCGTTGGTGCAGGCGTTGGAAGATTACGACTATCACTTCGTTTACGTTGTAATACGGGAGTGGACGAGGACGACGAGGATAGTATTGCACTGACTGGCCTAGAACCACTCAAGCTTGCATATTCTCTCTGAATTTCTTGCTTCCTCTTTTCAGACGGTGATGGTAATTCATCCATACCTTTTTGCAATTTGGCCATTGCAGTTCCTGCATCTAGCATAATATCACAGTCAATATCTTTATTGCTCAATTGCTGAGCACCGGGTTTCATATTATCTCCACATATATCATTACCAGGACCATGCAGATAGCCCTTTTCAAATAATCTTAGCTCTTGTACTTTATGCTGCGTTTCTGCTTGGCATTGAGGGACTCTACCGGAATGCAGCCTCATCATATTTTTAGCTTTGTGCTTTTCACTGGCAGCATTAGTGCGATCTTTACCACTTTTGCATGTGATATGTATTACGCCATTATTGAATCGATTTAATATTTCAATATAGGATTGTATTTCATAATTTTTCTGAAATTTACCACCCTTGATGATTTTCGAATCATAGCCAGCTTGATATAGTTGTGTGTATTCTACTAAAGCGCGGAGATGATCTACCGCTTCACAAAATGCGGGGTCTGCTTTGCTTTTATATTTTTCACTATTTTCTAGCAGATTTAATTGCTTATTAAGCGAAGGTTGCTTTTTCATGAATTGTGTTACAATTTTCTCTGCTTTTAATTTATTTAATTTTTCAACTTCTCTCTCTAAATTTGAGGCCTCTTTTTGTAACTTTCCTGCATTCTTACTATTTTCTACAAATAGTCTTCTTAATGAATTATAATAAGCATTTTCTCTAGGGGTTAAAGGTGGTTCAGCAATTAATTTAGCATGTAATTTTAATAAGTCTTCATGCTTCTTTTTGGATATAACTGGCTTAACATCTGCTATCTTTTGGTATATTGATGATAATTCGCTTTGTTTATTTTTAATTTGTCCATCAATCTCAGAAAAACCGTCATACTGCGTTACTTCTTTGATAAAGTGCTTTAAAAATGGGGGTAACGATTCAAGGCTATTCAATGATTCAGCGCTTCTATCTAACACTTGGCAAAATGCACATGCATTATTTTTATCCTCATCGCCGGATAACCCTCGTCCCATATTGACGCCATAGTTATGGTAAATTCCTGTAAATTGTACTTCATAGCCATCAACCTGAAATTGACCAATGCCATTACAATATTTCATTGCATCGCGCATGGCTTCAAATTGAGTTTTATCAGGATCTATTAATTTATCAGCAAAACCAGATATGGGTGAAAGCAAGGTTAACAATTCAAAGTCTATTTGAAGTGGAGAGCTTTTGTCAGGGTTTTTCTTAATATATTCTCTGACCAATTCGGGTATTACATGCTCAATTAAGTTTCGCTTAGCAGTCTCTTTTACAAGATTCTCTACAAAATTATCTTTTTTAATTTCAGCTGTGCCTTTGTTAATAATATCATGTGGTACAATAGAGGCAGAACGAAATGTTTCTCTTCTATCCAGCTCCTCATACTCACTAGAATATACAATATTTTCACTTTTGAGCCAATTAGCAACACCTGCTTCGTCTTTTTTTGAACTAGAAACTGTTCTTTCTTTATTCATTGGTGAAGAAACATTTATTTCGTAATAAGTTTTATCCTCAATTTTAATTTGGCGCATCGATATTTTCTCTGCCCGTTTAGAAGATGTTCCCATACGTTCTTCTTGAAAAAGTGCGCTTTTGATCTCTGCTTCATTTTTTGGTACATCAATTTGAAGTTCAGAAACAATTTTTTCCATAAACACTGCCAAATATTCCTTGGCAAGGCCATGCTTTTCTTTAAAATGATTCTGGGCTACAACATCCTTTGACATGATATCGCGTAGCTTTGATTGGTCAAGAGTACAATTCCTTTTAACCATCGCTTTGAAGTGTTCACCTATTTTTTCAAGTCTTTCGCACTTCTGTTGTTTGTCCTCATCTGAAAGATTTGCTTTGTTTATGAGTTTCTTGGCCGCTTCAATCTTTGAATCGATGCGATCTAAGTAGCTTTCCGTTTTAGGGCCACCATAAGCGGCAGGCGTTTTTAATCTAAACTCAAGATCAGAGGGGGTGGATTTAAGTTTTAATGTACATATACCATAGTGATCATCTTTGTCATTTGCTTCAAGATGTTCAAACAAACTGGCCTTTTCGGGATTTTTTGCTTTTAGCTTGGCAAGTAATTCTTCACTTTTTAGGACGCCAACATTGGCAGGGTCAAAAAACTCACGCATAATGAGTTCTGCCAGTTCTTTCTTTTGATTAGCGTCTAATTCAATTCCTAAAGGAGGTCCTGTACTAGTGGACATACACCACTTTCCTGACAATCATTATATGCCATCTTTCAAACTTACTCTATTTGGCACCAAAAATCTACAATCACGTGTATTCGCTCTCTTTATTTGTGTGTAATTCTGAAATCTAATTGCAGAATTACACAAACTTATCTTGGATGTCCTTTAAAATCATATAATCTTAACCGCTACCTGCTCATGCATTTTATTATAAGCAATATACTGCACCTGCAAATGTCGTTCTTTCACAAATTCTTGAAAGGCTTTCCATTCGTGCTCTTCAAATTTAGGATAGTTATAAAATTCATCAAAAACGATTATCGTGCCCGGCATAATATTGTCACTCAGCAAGGCCAAGGTATCTTTTGCGGATTGATAAGTATCACTATCGATATGCAATAAAGCGATAGCATGATCTTTTAAAACTTGATTTTTAAACTTAGGAAGTATTTCTTTAAACAGACCTTTGTACATCACCACATTTTTGACTAAGGGAATTTTGGCATCTTTACGTTTCAAACCAAAGGTGCCTGCCTTAAATATTTTGTCGCCCTTGTCCCAGTCAGTTGGAAGCCCTTCAAAAGAATCAAAACCATAAACTTTCTTAGTGGGGTTCAAGGCAGCGATGAAATTAACCGAGCGACCAGTACCAACCCCCATTTCGATGTAATACCCGCCAGTGATGGACACAGCATCACTTGCAAAGCGAAGGACTTCGGCATCGGCCTCAAGTCCTTGCGCTTCTTTAAAATATTCATTCACCACCGCAGTGGCTTTAACATCATTCTTGTAAGACTTATTTTTACCGCTGAAATGAAGGATCTGATTGCCTTCATGGGTTAGAACGGGTACTTCCATAATTTCTGACCAATCATAGGCATTGGTAGGTGTTAGCAGTGGATATTCCGCAGCTTGAGTTGGTAAGCTTAAAACAAAAAGACAACTTGCTATCACTCTGAAACTTCTAAACGCCATATGTCATGAACTCCTTGGCATACTCACAAGTAAAATGCCTAAATATCTTAACAGGGATTTAGGGGCAACGTCACCTTTTCGACTGGAAATACTAGTTGTTATAAGAATTTAATGCAACGAACTAATAACGAATAGTTATGCAGAGATGGTGAAAAGATATTTATGTTAGTTTATGACTTAGTAAAAAACAATGCGATTACTGCAATCCATGCTTTTGATGTGGTCCTTCAGGAGTATCTACTTGTTTTTCAATTTGTGACGGCAACTTAC
>CAYXVT010000253.1:0-4853 GCA_964468105.1 Uncultured Candidatus Berkiella sp.
AAGTCGTTGACACTATTTCTTACCAAATTACTGATGGCGATACTTCAAGCACAGCTTCTTCCAATTTAAAGATAACGGTGACACTGAACCAGGCACCCACAGCGGTAGATGACTCAGGTTCAACCGATGAAGATAGTGTTTTAAATAAAAACGCCATTAATGGCGTGTTAGCCAATGATACAGATCCCAACGCAGGCGATACAAAAACAGTAAGCGCCTTAAATGGCGTTGGTGCTAACATTGGAACGCCGTTTGTTCTTCCCTCTGGGGCGACAATTCAATTAAATGCTGATGGATCATATCAATATGATCCAAGAGTAGGTTTCAATTATTTGGCGGTGGGTGAATCAACCACAGACAATATAACCTATACCATGAAGGATGCAGAAGGCTTAACAAGTAGTGCAACCTTAGCCATCACCATTACGGGTGTCAATGATGCACCCACAGCTAACAATGATTCCAATACAACGCATGGATCGACTGTGATCAATGTAATATCAACAGCCGATCCTAATGCTTTATTACTCAATGATAACGATCCTGATACAGTGGATACATTAGTAGTTAGCGCAGTTCAAGGCGTTGGCGCTAATGTTGGTAATCAAATTACATTAACCTCAGGTGCTCTGTTAACGGTGAATGCTGATGGTACCTATAGTTATGATCCAAATGGCCAATTTGCATCTACGGGATCGGATAGTTTCACTTATTCGATTAGTGACGGTCATGGGGGAAACAGTTCGGCAACCGTCAATATCAGCATTATCGTGCCTCCTATCGTATTAGATCTTGATGACGACGGCATTGAGCTCATTGCTCTAGAACATTCTAATGTGACATGGCAATTCCCTTGTGGGAACAATCATTATACCGGTTGGATAGGACCCGATGATGGCATTTTGGTATTTGATCATGATCAAGATGGTAAAATCACACAATTAAGTGAATTTAGCTTTGCCTCCTATCATCCTGACGCTAAAACAGATTTAGATGGTTTGCGTTTGGTATTTGATTCCAATCATGATGGACTATTTGATGCTAATGATGAGTATTTTGACCAATTTTCAGTTTGGCAAGACAAAAACAGCAATGGGATCACCGATGAGGGCGAGCTTTTAAGCCTTCTTGCGCGTGGCATAACTTCTATCGATTTAAATGCTAATCCACAAATTCAGTTGATTGATGGTAATGTTATTTTTGGGTTAACAACCTATCAAACAACAGATGGTCAATCGCACCTTGCAGCGGATGTTGGGTTAAAGGTAGGTGAAATATTATCAATACAAGATGTTTTGATTGAAACGACAGAAATTGATTTTTCAGCACTTCCAGAAAAACCTAAAGATCAAATCCAATTTTCTCCAATAACACCTTTAATGGATGAATCCATGAGCATACCCGTTTTTGATTTGAGTATGCATCTGGATCATTCAGAAGTGTTAAGTTAGCTCTTTGCTCCCTTCTCAACCATTGCTTTACGATCGGCTGGGAAAATAGGTTTATCATCTGTTGGTGCATAAACTTTTTCAGCAGCAGGTTCTTGAGTTTTTTGTGCAATGGGTGCATCAACTTTTTCAGGTGTCACCATGACGATAACGCCATACATTGGATGATCAATGTAAGATATTTCATTGATACGTAAACGGCTTGATTCTTTTAAGCGAAAAGCTTGAGATTGTTCATGTGAAGAAGGTTGGCGAAACAATAAATCGGCATCAATATTTAAATTTCTGCCAGAACTTAATCGAACAGTTCCATCGACTTCAAATTCTCCAAGTGCAGCAGACAATTGTTTACCGCCTATAAGATGCACTTTCTGAGCATGTTCTTTATCTGTAATCATTTGGCGCCAGCCTTTATGTAACACTAAATGATAATTTTTTTGAATACGTCTTTTAGCATCCTGCAAAGCGAGCTGATTATCTAATAATAAAGAAAATTCAGTTGAAGGATCAGAATTTAGGTTTATAGCATTGGTGAAAGAAGGTTTGCCTTGTTCAGCATTTTCAATCAGTGGTTGTTTGTCTTTCATTTCAAATATCAACATTTCCACACGATACCATTTATTCTCTTTGGCAAAGGCGGTGGTTATCGATGATATTAGAAGTAAAAATAGTAGCGCTATTTTGCTTATCTTCATTAGTATTCCCTTATACAGAATCATTAAGTTGTTTAATTAGATTTTCTATTACTTGAAATCGAAGTTCGGGTGTTTCCATATCAAACATAAATTTAATTTCTTGAGACCCTATTAATTTAAAATGATTAGGTTTAGCGCGGATCATGGCTATCAATTTATCTGGGTTAATATTTGGAGTAGGCTCAAATACAATTTTACCACTTTTAGATCCAGCTTCTATTTTTAATATGCCAATAGGAGAGGCGTTAATCTTCAATTCGGTGACTTTGAATAAATTTTTAGTTGGCTCAGGAAGTAACCCAAAACGATCAATCATCTCAACTTGAAGTTCTCGAAGTTCATTAGCGCTTTTCGCATTAGCGATCCGTTTATATAAAATGAGCCGAGTATGCACATCCGGTAAATATTTTTCTGGGATCAAGGCAGGTAATTGTAAATTGATTTCTGCACCCTGCCTTAAGTGTTCTGCTAAAGTCACTTTTTTGCCTGATTTTAAGGAGTGAACCGCTTTTTGTAAAAGCTCCATATATAAGCTAAAGCCTACAGCATGCATACTGCCACTTTGTTCTTCACCTAATAACTCCCCAGCGCCTCGGATCTCCAAGTCATGGGTAGCCAACGTAAAGCCAGAACCCAATTCTTCCAAAGATTCTAAAGCATCAAGTCGTTTTTGAGCATCTCCAGTTAAACGATTTTTAGGAGGTGTTAAACAATAGGCATAAGCTTGGTGATGGGAACGACCAACACGGCCACGAAGTTGATGTAGCTGTGCTAACCCAAGTTTATCAGCTCTGTCGATGATAATTGTGTTTGCCGTTGGGATATCAATCCCCGTTTCAATAATCGTCGTACATACCAACACATTAAAACGTTGGTGATAAAAATCAGACATCACTTGTTCAAGTTGCCGTTCTCGCATTTGGCCATGTGCCACCCCAATACGCGCTTGAGGAATAAGTGCTTCTAACTCTCTAGCCGTTTTTTCAATCGTTTCTACATCATTGTGTAGATAATAAACTTGGCCGCCGCGCATCAACTCTCTGAGAATGGCTTCGCTCACTTGAATAGGATTGTATTCCCGAACAAACGTTTTAATGCTTAAGCGTTTAGCTGGTGGCGTTGCAATAATGGATAAATCACGCAAAGAAGAGAAGGCCATGTTGAGCGTTCTGGGAATAGGCGTTGCGGTGAGTGTTAAGATATCGATTTCTGCACGCAATGACTTTAAACGTTCCTTTTGACGTACGCCAAAACGATGTTCTTCGTCAATGATAGCCAGGCCTAGGTTTTTAAATTTTACTTGCTCAGCGAGTAGTTTATGCGTGCCAATAATGATGTCGATTTTACCTTGACTCAACTCGTCCAGTACGTGTTCTTGTTCTTTTTTACTTTTAAAGCGAGAGATAACATCGATACGTATTGGCCAATCAGCAAAACGGTCACTAAAAGTCTCATAGTGTTGTTGCGCCAGTAATGTAGTGGGAACTAAGATCACTACTTGCTTGCCATCTAATGCCGCTACAAATGCAGCGCGAAGCGCAACTTCTGTTTTTCCAAATCCCACATCGCCACAAACCAATCTATCCATGGCTTTATCGCTTCGCATATCTTCAAGCACTTGCTCAATGGCTTTGGCTTGGTCCGGGGTTTCTTCGAAAGGAAAAGAACTTGAGAATTGAAAATAATGATCAGCAGGCTGTGAAAAACGATGTCCTTTTTTGGCAGCCCGGGATGCATAAATGTCTAATAATTCCGCAGCGACATCATAAGCTTTCTCAGAGGCTTTTTTCTTGGCTTTTTCCCACTGTTCCGTACCCAGTTTATGTAAAGGGGCATTATCAACTTGAGCGCCACTATATTGACTAATCAAATGTAATGATGAGACTGGCACGTAGAGTTTATCATTATCAGCATATTCTAATATTAAATATTCTGCTGGTGTCTCATCAATGGATATGTGAGTTAGACCTTTATATCGTCCGACGCCATGATCAATATGCACAACAGGTGCGCCAAGGGTCAACTCGGCCAGATCGCGAATAGGTGCATCCAGATCTTGGATAACTTTTTGTCTGCGTCTACGCTGCATGACTTGTTGACCATAGAGCTGATGCTCAACGATCCAAATCATTTCCGGTGACTCTAACCACAGTCCTTCATCAAGAGAGGCAACTGTTATGCCGAGTTTAGCGGGATCTTCATAGAACTCATTCCATTGTTTTAGCACTTTAGGTTTAATATCATGCCGATTAAACAATTCGAGCAATGATTCTCTACGTCCAGCTGATTCAACGCAAAATAAAATTTTATTCGGATGTTCATTTATAAAGAGTTGTAATTTTTCCAATGGGTTGGCTGATCGAGAATCAATCGTTAGATCAGGAAAACTCTTGGTTTTAAAATGGTGTTCAGCTTGCGTTTTTTGCTCATCAGTCGTATTAATTATTTGAATTTGTCGAAAAGGTTTTAGCTGAGCAAAAAGCAGATCAGTTTGTATAAATATTTCTTGAGGCTTCATAATCGGACGTTGATAGTCATGCCGATACTGTTCATAGCGTACTTGAATTTCTTGCCAGAATTTTTCACATGCCGCTGTAATATCTTGCCTGATGATAAGAGCGTTCTCAGGAAAATAATCAAACAGCGTGTTTGTTTGTTCAAAAAACAGAGGCAAGTAATATTCGATTCCTTGTGAGGGGGCCCCTTGGCT
>CAYXVT010000254.1:0-818 GCA_964468105.1 Uncultured Candidatus Berkiella sp.
AGAACAATTAGCATTAGCTGCGTAATTGGGTGTCCACTCAATGGGGATCAGGCCAGCTCCGGCAAATCCTAAAATGGGGAGAGGGGATATGAGATGATCACCGCCTCCGCGATTTACAAGTCTAAGACTTCTTCTTCTGGTAAGTCCCCATTAAAACGACCTCAGTAATCTTATGTTTATTAAGAACCGCTCGTAGTTGATCGGTCGTGGGCGCGTTAAGATCGGGTAACACTGCGTCTAATGCATAAAGTCGATGATAATAACGATGTCTGCCAATTGGTGGACAAGGACCACCATAATTCTGGTTTTTCCAGCTAGTTAAACCACGCAAGGTTCCAGCTGGCAACTCTTGTAAACTGACATTTTCAACTAAGCCTGTACTTTTTGGATCGATGTTATAAAGCACCCAATGATCCCAAACCATTTTAGGGGCTTTTGGATCAGGCGCATCTGGATCATCAATGATAAGCACTAAGCTTTTAGCGTTTTCAGGGATATCTTCCCAACTAAGGGGTGGTGAAATATTTTGACCTTCACAGGTATATTTTGAAGGGATTTCCTTTCCATCTTCGAAAACAGAAGATTTGATTTTCATTTTAGTCGCTTTCTCCTTTGCATAGGAAATCGAATTATCCTTTTATACAGATCACTTGCCTTAGCTCATATAGCACGTCAACTAAATCGCTCTGATTGGCCATAACTTCGTCAATATCCTTATAAGCTGCAGGAATTTCGTCAAGCACATGTTTATCCTTACGACATTCTACCCCTTTAGTTTGGATTTTCAGATCATCTATACTAAATTTATTTTTAGCAGC
>CAYXVT010000254.1:885-4829 GCA_964468105.1 Uncultured Candidatus Berkiella sp.
TGAGCACAGGAATGAAATGAACTACTTTCCCCTTTTCCTTTCACAATATAGGAACGAGCTCCCATACTGCCAGGGATAATACCTAGCTCACCCAGTCCAGCTCTAATTGCCCCCTTTCGAGTCACATAAACCTGTTCACCATAATGTTCTTCTTTTTCGACATAATTATGATGGCAATTAATAGCTTCCTCCGTTATTTGAAAGGGAGGCAAATTTGTTTTTAAAACATCAATGATGATATTCATCATTTCTCTTCGATTCGCATACGCATAATCCTGTGCCCACGAGACCGCTTCAAGATAGTCATGAAAATGCTTTGTTCCTTCGTTAAGATAGGCGAGATCTTTATCTGGGAGGTTTTTTATATGTACTCCCATATCCTTTTTAGCTAATGCAATAAAATAAGTTCCTATTGCATTACCTATCCCCCTGCTTCCAGAATGCAACATGATCCAAACATCTTTATTTTGATCTAAACAAATTTCAATAAAGTGGTTTCCACCACCAAGTGTTCCCAATTGGCTCATCCATTTCTGATTCACTTTATTGACATGTTTCAATATATTGGGATGTTGCTCTAATATATAATCAATTCTTCTTCTAAATGGTTCACAGGCCGCTGAACGAATATGCTTTTCACTATGCGCATTAAACCCAACAGGCACTTTCTCTTCTATCTGTAATCGCAAATTTTTCAGATTATCAGGTAATTGATGTGCTTTTAAAGTCAGCTTAACTGCATTCATGCCACAACCGATATCAACACCAACGGCCGCTGGTATAATAGCCTGCTTGGTAGGGATAACCGCCCCGACAGTGGCCCCAATCCCACAATGAACATCTGGCATGGCAGCTATATGGGAATAGATAAAAGGGAGAGTTGATATATTTACTAGCTGCTTATAGGCTGCCATATCGATATCATCGGTATAAATTTTAACCGGGACTTTACCTTTAGTGATTATTTGCTTGATGGGCATAATGATGTGACCTTAATGCACTGATTCTTATAATATCAAAATAAACAGTCCTTCATAATCCCCTTTTTTATAATTTCTATACAAATCATATAAATAGTATTCTACAAATATTAAGTGTTGCTACACAGGAATCAACTTTTTCAAAAATCTAGAGCTCGATTAAACTTTTTTTGTCCTTGTGTCGATTATTTGACATAGATGGTAACCTAATTGGTGTGAAAGCTATGTTTAAAAAATCTATTACTCTAACCCTCATTGGCACTCTGTTTCTGGCTTTTTCAGGAATGGCGAGCGCCGCTTTAAAAACAAAAGGGATCTATATCAATCAAGGAACGTTAGAAAATACAGCTCGTATGAAATATCTTATTGAACAATCCAAAGCTGTTGGTATCAACACCTTTGTGGTTGATTTAGAAAAACCAACTCGCAATTATCAAAAGAGCATTAACTTAATTAAGAGCAATGGTATCAAATATGTTGCTCGGATTGTTGTATTCCCCGATGGTGGAAAAGCAAACCAAATAAAATCAAATGCTCATTGGGAAAAGAGATTTAAATTGGTTGAAGATGCCGTCGCTTATGGAGCAGATGAAATTCAATTGGATTACATACGCTATTCTACAAAGCAACCTCCTTCACCACAAAATGCCAAAGATGTTAAACAAGTTATTAAATTCTTCAAAACAAAATTGGCACAAAAAGGGATCCCATTGCAAGTGGATATCTTTGGCGAAGTAAGCTTTAAAGAATCACCACGCATTGGTCAAAACGTCCAGTTATTTGCTGATACCGTTGATACAGTTTGTCCAATGGTTTATCCATCACATTACAACCCTTATCAAAAACATTCAGCAGAACCCTATGAAACTGTGTATAAGTCTTTGACTTCATTGAAAGGAAAGTTTAATGACATGCCTTTTAAACTTAATCCTTACATTGAAGCGTCAAATTATCACTACAAATGGTCAAATGCGAAGAAAACTTCTTACATCAATTCGCAAATAAAGGCTGTTGAAGATGCTAAAGCAGATGGTTGGTTCGTCTGGAGCCCACAAAACCATTATGATAACTTATTTACAGCTTTGAAGACTCGTGGAAATAGTAAGCCAGAAGGTACGAAGGTAGTTGTTCAGTAGTTTCTCAATGGGCTTCTCGCCCGCTTTGGTCCGGCTGTTAAATCCAAAGATTTATCAGTCGGGGACTTAAAAAGTAAACACACACTCTCACCCTTAAGTCATTCTCGGCCGCAAGGCCGAGAATTCAAAGTTTAATCTTTTGGTTTAATATCCAACAACTTCACAATCTGATCATAATCCAAGGTTTCTTGCTCTAATAGCGTTTTCGCAATCAGATGTAACTTATCCATGTTTTTTTCAATAATACTCTTGGCGGCATCATAATCACGTTGAATAATAATCTGTGCATTTTTTTCAATATAATCATCTCCCTGTGGGATAACGGCATCTACAATGTAAGAATGTGTATCAGACATAGCGTATTTAGTCACCATATCCTTTGCAATTTTATTGGCATTGACCAGATCGCTGGACGCACCTGTGGTCACATTATCTTTACCAAAAATCAGCTCTTCTGCAATATAGCCACCTAAAGATGTCGCAATTAAAGCTTCTAATTGCAACTTATTCCAAGAATACTCCTCGGTTTCTATTTTAAAGTGGGTTACACCAAGGGCTGATCCCCTTAAACCTATAGTCATTTTGCGAAATACACGTGGATGATTAGGATGCAGTAACCCAACAAGAGCATGGCCTGCTTCATGATAAGCCACTAATTTTCTATCCTTCTCTGTATAGGATCCACTGCCTTGATTAACGCCCAAGGAAATTTTATCATTTGCTTCCTCGACGGATGCCATATCAACAAATTCCTTCTTATTACGCGTAGCATCTATAGCTGCTTCATTTACTAAATTGGCAAGATCTGCTCCTGAAAAACCTGACGTGATTTGGGCTATATGATGAACATCTAAATCAGGTGAAGCTTTAATGTTCTTCAAATGTACTTTTAAAATCTGCTCCCTTTCAAGCATCGAGGGTAATCTGAAAAACACTTTTCTATCAAATCTTCCTGGGCGCAAAACAGCCGGATCAATAATATCTAATCGATTGGTGGCCCCTATAAATATAATGCCTTCATTTTTTTCTTTTTGAATGTTATCCATTTCATTCAAAAACTGATTAATTGTTTGATCTCTACCTGCCGCATCTTGGGCTCCACGAGTTGGCGCCAAGGCATCAATTTCATCGATAAAAACGATACAAGGTTTATATTTTCTAGCAATTTTGAATAATTCTCTTATTCTAGCAGCGCCAACCCCAATATATTGTTCATCAAAGGCTGAGCCAGAAACAGAAAGGAAAGTCGCATTGGCTTCTCCTGCGATAGCTCTTGCCATCATGGTTTTACCGGTTCCAGGTGGTCCATATATTATGATGCCACCAGGTGGTTTGGCTCCTAATTCAGTAAAGGATTTAGGGTTTTTAAGAAAATCGACAATTTCTGCCACTTCCTTTTTAGCTTCATTCATGCCAGCCATATCAACAAAGCGAGTTTTAATTTCAGTTGGTGATAATATTTTAATATCTAAGGTAGGGCTAAGATCTTTTTCATAAGTTGCAATCTTCTTAAAAGCTAATGAAAATGAATCCATATCCACCGCTTTTTTGTTATTTTTTGTTGCATAAATGGCAGCTTCATTAACCAAATTGCCTAAATCGGCACCTGAATAACCCGCGCTGTTTTCAACTAATGTATCGATATTAATATCATCAGCAACCACAACATCTTTTAACATTTTTGTTAGTATTTCTTTACGATCCACATCTGAAGGAAGCCTTATATGTAATTGCCAATCAAATCTTCCCGGCCGCAGGAGAGCATTATCGATAGATTCTAACCTATTGGTTGCAGCACGCACAAAAACACATACATTTTTATCAATCT
>CAYXVT010000255.1:0-4449 GCA_964468105.1 Uncultured Candidatus Berkiella sp.
TCAATCGATGAATTACCTAATCAGGCTTCTCAAATCGTTTCTCCATTTGCCAGATAAGAACTTGCATGCAAATGCCCATCATCACATCATTACTGGATACCGATTTATACAAATTCACAATGATGCAATGCGTACTTCATCATTTCCCTCATACGCAAGTGGCTTATCGTTTTAAGTGCCGAAAACCGATTCCACTTGGTAAATATTCAAAATTAATTCAAGAACAAATTACACATTTTTGCCAATTACGCTTATCTGAAAATGAACTTCAATATCTTGCTTCATTACCTTATTTCAAACCTGACTTTATTGAATATTTAAGAAATTTTGAGTTAAATGAAAAACATGTTCAGGTGAACGTCAGAGACAATTTAGATATCAAAATTCAAGGCTCCTGGTTAGAAACAATTTTATTTGAAGTGCCTATTCTTGCCATTGTGAGTGAGGTCTTTTATCAAGAAGAATATCATGAACTAGAATTTAAAATCGGCAATGAACGCTTACAAGAGAAAATTGAATATCTCAAACCTAATACTTATGCTAATTTTCGTTTCTCTGATTTTGGCACTAGACGTCGATTTTCTAAAATGTGGCAGCAACGGGTCATACAGACCTTGTTAAAAAAATGTCCTATTCAATTTAATGGCACTAGTAATGTTCTCTTCGCTAAAGATTTTAATATTAAACCCATTGGTACAATGGCACATGAGTTTTTACAAGCATTTCAAGTGCTTGCTCCCGAATTGAAAGGAAGCCAAAATTTTGCGCTCAATATTTGGCTAGAAGAGTATCAAGATAAACTGGCTATAGCCCTAACAGATGTCCTAACGATGGATGTCTTTTTACAAGAATTTGATTATCACCTAGCTAATCAATATATCGGCTTACGGCAAGATTCTGGCGATCCCATCCTTTGGGGTGAAAAAGCTATTCAACATTACCAATCTTTAGGAATAGATCCCTCTGACAAAATATTTGTTTTTAGCGATAGCCTAACGATTCCTAAAGCGATTAACATTTATGAACATTTCAAAGGGAGATGCCAGCCTTCATTTGGAATCGGCACCAACTTAACCAATGACGTTGGATACCCTTCATTAGATATTGTCATTAAAATGACCCATACTAATCATCATCCTGTTATCAAAATTTCTGATAGTATTGGCAAAACGATATCCGAAGATGAAGCTGTCTTACAACATGTCAAAAATGTATTCCATTTGCAAGGGTAGACAATGCGCATAGCGATAGCTCAACTTAATTACAAAATTGGTGACTTTTCTGGGAATTTTTCTAAGATAGAAAAAACACTGCGAGAAAACATCTCCAAAGCTGATTTATTTGTCTTCTCTGAGCTATGTTTAAGTGGATATTACCCTATGGATCTGATTGATTCTGCGGGATTTATTGAAACTCAAAACCTTTACTTGAAAAAATTACAAGACTTAACTCGTGAAATCAAAACCAGTGTTATCGTTGGCTATATTGATCAAAATAAAGAAAAAGGCAAACCCTTTCATAATAGTTTATGTTTAATTAGTCATGGAATGCTTCATTTTTCCTACCACAAAAGACTATTGCCCGTTTACAATATTTTTGATGAAGCAAGGCATTTTTCACCAGGTGATAGTCCAGGACTTTATGAATTTCAAAATCTTAAAATGGGGTTTTTAATTTGTGAAGATGGATGGGCAGGGGTTGACAATGATCTCTATGAAAGTGATCCGGTTAATGATTTTACAAAAGCCAATCTAGATTTAATTATATGCATCAACGGATCACCCAGTAATATTGGTAAACAAGCACAAAGAACAGAACTATTTTCTAATATAGCGCGTCGTTGTCAATCCCCTCTTATCTTCACCAATCAAGTGGGGGGCAATGATGATATCGTGTTTGATGGCATGAGTTTTGTCATCGATGAAAATGGGATGTGGCAAGGCAGCCTACCTTCTTTTGCCCAGGCCGTTGGGATTCTATCTTTGGATAATAGCAAAATGAATCTCATCTCAGGGTTTAGCCCTCCAAAACATCTCACAGACGTTGAACTGTTTTTTCAACAAACCACACTAGGTTTGAAAGATTATGCTGCCAAATGTGGATTTAAAAAAGTTGTCCTGGGCGTTTCAGGCGGCATTGATAGTGCATTAACCCTGGCACTTGCGGTAAAAGCGTTAGGACATGAAAACGTCTTTGCTATCGCAATGCCTTCTCGTTATTCTTCAAAAGAAAGTGTCATAGATGCTCAAATGCTATGTGATAACTTTAAAGTTAAAATGTTCATCATCTCGATTGAAGAAGAATTTAGCTTATGTCTATCTCAGTTTACAAATATCTTTGGCGAAAAGCCTTCTTCCCTCACTGAGCAAAATATCCAGGCCCGACTTCGAGGACGAATATTAATGGAATATTCCAACCAAACCGGGGCGCTTGTACTGTCTACTGGGAATAAAAGCGAACTGAGCGTAGGTTACACGACTCTTTATGGCGATATGACTGGGGGCTTTAATTTAATTGGCGATCTCTATAAAACGCAAGTTTATACACTTGCGCACTATTTCAACGAGTTACACCCTAGCACTCAAATACCAACGTCAACCTTAAACAAAGTCCCTAGCGCAGAACTCGCGCCTAATCAAAAAGATGCCGATACCCTACCGGAATATGACATTCTGGACCCTATACTTAAGCTTTATATAGAAGGTGACTTGCTCCCTGTTGAAGAGTTTAAACACTATCAACAGCTGGTAAAGGAACTCTCACCTGCTCTCATTCACCAAGTTCACAATATGGTAGACAAGGCAGAATTTAAACGGCGACAATCTGCCCCCATTATTCGCCTACAGCGACGTGCCTTTGGTTATGGGCGCCAATTACCTATTGCAGCAACCTATCCTAGGAATTTTGTTACATAGAATTTATGTTATAATGCGTTCAAACTTGAATGCATTAAGAAATCCGTGTAGTTATGCTAAAAGGCAGTCGCAAAAAACAAAAGACTGGTGATAAAGCTTATCGTCCAGGTAATCCTCGCAAAAAGCCAGTTGATACCTCTAATTTCTCAACTGAAAATTTGCTAAAACTGATGAACTGTGCCGCCTCTCCAGCAAAAAAGGCTGTTTTACTCGATACGACAACCAATAGAGTTCAATTTGAGTCCGATCAGTTATTTACGCCCTCGAAAAAACGATATACGACATTGGTTTCTCCAAGCAAATGCCTGCTTTCCACGCCTGAAAAAGGACCTCTCACTACTTTTGTAACAACGCCTAAGGGTTCAAAATTGCTCCCATCAAGAATCATTGATTGTGATGATGGCGCTATGGCACTATTTATTTCAGAAGACAAGGTTAAAGGGACGCTTTTAACACTCCCCGCTTCGCCGACTCTTTGGAAATCGCCTATTCCCAAAGCAGATATGAAAGGCATGATTGATGTTAAGATCACTAAACAGCGAATTATTGAAACAGAAAGCTTGGTGCGAAAACGCAAACGTGATGGTCTAAACCCTCGTGGCAAATCACAAAATCAAATTATGGGCATTCCTGCCACCCAAGCGATGCGCTTAGCCGGAATTGATGCCCCTGATGGCACTGGCCAACATGCTCATTTTATTCCTTTTGGCTTCATTGCCGATAAAGGACAATGCGTTGCTAATTTAGGTATTGGAACACGTTTTGCAAATGCAGCAATGGAACTTGTTAATCCTGCCATTAAAAAGCTATTGTTTAAGAAAAAAAATACCTTACCAGCAGTTTATCTTAGTGCCATTCCTGAATGGGTACCTGGATTTGAACATATTCGTTTGCTAAAAAGCATAACCTATATCATCAAAGATGCACCAGGTAAGAACTTTAAACGATCTGCCTCCGTTAAATTTAATATGCTCTCCATGGAGTCTGTTTGTTTAACAGATGTCCTCCCCATTCGAAAATTTATTATCAATAAATTTTCTACCAAGCCTTCTCCTCAGGCAAAAAGCCCACTAGCAACTGCCAAAATGAAAAATAATGAAAATAACGATGATTTCCTCCATCGTTCACCTAGCTTAACACTCAGTTTCAAACAAAGATTACGCGAGCTGGATGCCTCTCCTCTATCACCAATGAAACCTGCTGAAACTTCTATGCATCGATCTAGCGCTAAATTAAGAACTTTTATTAACAATTAAAACCTGTTTTTTTATTCGGTATCACTTTAGGATTTAAAGCCTAAATTTTGCTATACCTTAATAAATGATCCCCTCTAGACTCTGAGCTAAAGGCTAGCCATGACCTTTGCAAATAACATCCTACAATGCATCGGCAATACCCCTCTGGTAAAACTCAACCACTGTGTTGGCGATAATGCTGCCACGGTATTAGTGAAATGTGAATTCATGAATCCCAGCGGCTCCATTAAAGACCGCATGGCCCTTTATATTATTGAACAAGCAGAAAAGACGGGAAA
>CAYXVT010000255.1:4459-4821 GCA_964468105.1 Uncultured Candidatus Berkiella sp.
TGGCGGTGTGATTGTTGAAAATACATCAGGTAATACAGGATTATCTTTAGCCATGATAGCTGCAGTGAAAGGCTATCGATGTATTTTCACGCTGCCGGACAAAATGAGCTCCGAAAAAATAAATATGCTCAAGGCCTTTGGCGCTGAAGTAGTTGTAACACCTACCGATGTGCCAGGAGATTCACCCGATCATTATGTTGAACGCGCCAAACAAATTGCCAGAACAACCAAAGATGCATTTTATGTTAATCAATATCATAATCAAGACAATATAGCCGCACATTATCACTCAACAGCGCCTGAAATTTGGCAGCAAACTCAAGGCAAATTTGATGCCTTTGTCGCGGGTACTGGAACAGGTG
>CAYXVT010000256.1:0-2500 GCA_964468105.1 Uncultured Candidatus Berkiella sp.
CGTAACTGTGTGACTGGTGCCAAAGTGCTAGTCGATGATAAGATTTCAGATAATATTCTGAAATTTAAAAAGCACCAGCGTCGTCTTCCTAACGCAGGTTAGATATGGGGGTTTTGCTCAAAAATTTGTTATGATAAGCAAAACCCTAGAGTGTGTTGTCGTTACCCGTGAAGTTAGTTGGAAAAATATCAAAGATGGTTGTGCAGGCAACCGAACCTGTTTCTTATTCCTTGCCCATAGGCAATGAACTACTCCCGTTAAATCCTTATCTTGGTAAAACGCTTAAGTTAAGCTTTACCCATCAAATAAACTGTGTAGCCTGTCATCGAGAAATTAAAAAAAGCTATCAAGATGGTTATTGTTTCCCCTGCACACAAAAATTAGCGCAATGTGACTTATGTATATTGAAACCTGAGCGTTGCCATTTTCATTTGGGAACCTGTCGTGAACCAGAATGGGGCCAAACGCATTGCATGAACACGCATGTGGTTTATCTTTCAAATGCCTCTGGCGTCAAGGTAGGTATAACAAGAAAAACACAAGTTCCTACCAGATGGATTGATCAAGGAGCAATTGCTGCAATACCGCTTTTTGAAGTAGCAACAAGAAGAGTATCAGGTTTTGTTGAAGTGATTATGGCAAAATTCATTTCAGATAAAACGAATTGGCGCAAAATGTTAACTGGACATGATAGTACTATCGATTTGATAACATTACGTGAAACCATTTTGGACAAAGTTGAAAATGACTTAAAAAGTGTGTTTTTGACCTTTGGAGAAAGCGCTGTTCAGTTAATTAAAGATCCACAATTAGTCCAATTTCAATATCCCATCATTGAATATCCTCAAAAAGTAACTTCCTTGTCATTTGATAAATCAGATGTCATTGAAGGCACGCTCATGGGGATAAAAGGCCAATATCTTATATTCGATATTGGCGTTATCAATGTGCGTAAGCATAGTGGCTATATGCTAGAAATTACCCTTCCCAGCTGAATTTAGTTACTTTCTAGGTAAACCCGTTTTCTTTCAGGGTTGCTATAAAGCAGGGTAACGTGCTTATAAAGACCAATGAGACCAATGATGTTAATGATGAGCATTAAATTCATAAAAATATCAGCAACCGTCCATACCACTTTGACATGAAACAATGCCCCAAGGGGAATGATCGCAACAAAGAGATATTGAAAAGGACGGATCATTTTTCTTGAAAAGAGGAATTCAATCGCTTTGTCTGCACAAAATGACCAGGTCAAAATAGTGGTAAAAGCAAAGAAAAATAAAGTGATGGTAATAATATGACCGGCAAAATTGGTTGAGAGGCCACGTCTAAAAGCTTCAATACATAAATTAGTACTTTCTAAGCCAGTAATTAACCACGTATCAGTCATGATTAATACAAGACCCGTTAAAGTGCAGACTAACATGACAATCAATGGAGACAAGGTACTTATTAAACCTTGGGTCAAAGCCGTCTCAGTGAGAGACGTTTTGCTTTCAACAGAGGAATGTATTATCGAGTCGATTCCAACGCCCACGTCGGTTGCAAATAAGCCTCTGTCGAATCCAACGCGCATTCCCTGTAACACCGTATACCCCATTACGCCACCAGTGACGGACATGGGTGAAAAAGCAGCATGCATAATAAGATCGATAGCAGGTAACAATTTATCAAGATTTAATAAAACAATGAGTAAACATGATCCAATGTAAGCTACCGCCATAAAAGGAACAACAAATGACGCAACGGCTGAGAAACGATGCAGGCCCCCGAGAATAACTGCAGCAACGATTATGCTCATCCCAACCCCTGTGACAAGAGGCGGAACGCCTGCTTGTGTGAAGGGTAGTGCAAGTGAATTCATTTGAACGAGATTGCCAACAGTAAGAGCAGCAAAGATGGCAAGAAGACAATAAAGTTTACCGGTTTTTTTCAAACCTAATCCTTTAGATAAGTAATACATCGGTCCACCGATATATTCTCCCTTTTCATCTTTTTGTCTAAATAGTACGCCTAAAGCACAACCTACAAACTTCAAGATGGCGCCAAAAGTAGCCATCACCCACATCCAAAATAAGGCGCCTGGTCCACCCATTGTTAAAGCGACAGCTATTCCAGAAATATTGCCGGTACCTAAGTTACCGCCAAGAACTGCTGACACAGCACTAAAGGAACTGGAACGTTTACCAGTAGGATCTCTATCACCAATAAAAAACTTCCATGCTTTGAGCATGTGCGTGCATTGAACAAAACGAAATCGTAGGGAAAAAGCAATACCGACTACGGCAACTAAGGGGATTAAAAAATAGAGAGACAATATGTTTTTTAGTTCGTCAATCATACTACTTCTTCAATTAGTTTAGGTGCAAAGGGTTAGGGCCTGCCTGCCGAAGCTTCTTATCTTCCTGCGCCTAAAAGGCTTCGCAAGACAGGGCGTAGGTAGGTGAGGGTTTATTTTTAAATGATTTGAGATTCTACGTAGGAGGGGCTACACAGTCAA
>CAYXVT010000256.1:2510-4788 GCA_964468105.1 Uncultured Candidatus Berkiella sp.
ATAAATAGTAAGTTGGATAAATATCGCAAGGTGGTTGGACTTTCTCTAGACAGTTTTCTTATCATTCTCCTTCTCTTTTTCTTTTTTAGGAGGACATTGATAAAGCAAATGAGCTTGTCCATCTTCTCCCATTGTTTCTAACTTGATAGGGAAGCCCCACAATTTATAGAGATGCTTAAGAACCTCATTGCTTGAATCTCCCAAGGGTCGGCGATTTCTTTGTGTGTACCGTAAGGTTAAAGAACGATCGCCTTTTATATCTACGCTGAACACTTGGATATCAGGTTCTTGGTTGCCGATATTGTAATATTCACTCAAGATTTGGCGGATCTTTTTATAACCTTCTTCATTATGAATGACCAGGACTTCTAAATCTTCACGACTGTCATCATCAAGAATGGTGAAAAGTTTTAGATCGCGCATGACTTTGGGAGATAAAAATTGAGCAATAAAACTTTCGTCTTTAAAATTACGCATTGCAAAATCAAGCGTGTCGACCCAGTTTGTGCCGGCAATATCTGGAAACCATTTTTTATCTTCATCCGTTGGATTTTCACAAATACGTCGTATATCACAAAACATCGTGAATCCAAGTGTGTAAGGATTAAGCCCACTGTAAAATTGGCTTTCAAACGGTGGCTGATAGATGACGTTGGTGTGATTGTGCAAAAACTCCATCATAAAATCATCGTTAACAAGCCCATCATCAAACAAGTGATTGATGATGGTGTAATGCCAAAAGGTAGCCCATCCTTCATTCATTACCTTGGTTTGCCTTTGTGGATAAAAATACTGAGCCATCTTACGCACAATTCGGACAAGCTCACGTTGCCAGCTTTCAAGCAGGGGCGCATGTTTTTCAACGAAATAAAGAATGTTCTCCTGAGGTTCTTCCGGAAATCGCTTTTCATCCTCTTTGATATCTTTACTTTTTGAGGTTGGAAGGGTACGCCATAATTCATTAACTAATGTTTGTAAATATTCCGAACGTTTACTTTGACGTTGTTTTTCTTCTAATAGTGATATTTTATTCGGGCGTTTGTATCTATCTACGCCATGATTCATTAAGGCATGACATGCATCGAGAATTTCCTCAACGGCATCAATGCCATATTGTTCTTCACATTCTGCCACATAATTTTTGGCAAAAACCAGATAATCAATAATGGAATCCGGGCTAGTCCATGTTTTGAATAGATAATTCCCTTTAAAAAAGGAATTATGTCCATAGCAGGCATGGGCTATCACTAGTGCTTGCATGGTAAGCGTATTTTCTTCCATTAAGTAGGCAATGCAGGGATTTGAGTTGATGACCAGCTCATATGCTAAGCCCATATACCCGCGTTTATAATTTTTTTCAACATTTAAAAACTGTTTACCAAATGACCAATGGCTATATCCTAATGGCATACCCACGGATGAATAAGCATCTAACATTTGTTCTGAATTAATGATTTCTACTTGGTTTGGATAAGTATCTAATTTATAGCTTTGCGCAATTCGGCTTATTTCTTTATCATATTTTTGTAGTAACTCATGGGTCCATTCAGAGGAACCGGAGATGATATTATGTTTTGGCATAATCAGTTCCAATCCTTAAGTAGCGTTTTCTGTACGCTTAAAAAGTTCTCTGAACACTGGATAAATATCTTTAACGTCTTCAATGTTTTGCATCGCAAATTGTGGGCATTGCTCATGAACGTTAAGGTAAGCTTCCCATAGACTTTGATGATGTCTGGGCATGATTTCTACATAAGCAAAATATTGTACAAAAGGTAATATATCATTTACCAAAATATCTCTGCATCGTGGGGAATCATTATTCCAATTATCACCATCAGAAGCTTGAGCAGCATAAATATTCCACTCAGAAGTAGGGTAGCGTGCTTGCATCACTTCTTTCATTAATTCCAAGGCACTTGAGACAACAGTGCCTCCTGTTTCCCTTGAATAGAAAAATTCTTCTTCATTGACTTCCTTGGCGGAGGTATGATGTCTAATGAAAACTACTTCAACATTTTCGTAAGTTCTTGTCAGGAATAAGTAAAGTAATATGAAGAATCGTTTGGCGATATCTTTTTCGCTTCATCCATTGAGCCTGAGACATCCATTAAACAAAACATAACCGCTTGAGTGGTTGGCATAGCTCGCTTGACACGATAGTTATATTTTAAATCAAAGGGATCAATAAAAGGGATTTTTTCAATTTTATGTTTGAGTTGTGCTATCTCTTCAAGGATCTCATTTATTCTTTTTGAAGAAGGATCGCTTTTATTAA
>CAYXVT010000257.1:0-1795 GCA_964468105.1 Uncultured Candidatus Berkiella sp.
GCCGCAAATCAAAATAATGCTGAAGCCCAATTTTTGGTCGCACTTTGCTTTCAAAATGGTCTTGGTACAAAACAAGACTTGTCAGCAGCATTAAATTGGTATCACAAAGCAATATTAAATGGATTAGATGCGCCCAATATTGCATCCAATACATCTGAAAAGCAAAATTCCCATTCATCTAAAAATGAACCAGGATATGAAGAATATAAGACTGCACTGAAGCAAAAAAGTGATAGTTTTGTATGGTATAAATTAGCTGCAGAAAAAGGTCATGCCCAAGCGCAGTACCAAGTAGGCATGCATTATGTCAATGGCAAAAACACTGAGCAAGATGATGCTAAGGCTTTAGAGTGGCTTCAGAAATCAGCCGCTCAAGGATACCAACCAGCTCAAAGTTATTTGGCCTGGATGGCCATGCTAGGACTTGGGACTCATCAAGATCTCAATGAAGCCATCCATTGGTTTGTGAGTGCGCATGAAGATAAAACCTTGGACAAAATGACATTCTCTTTGGATAAGCCTCAGTCACAGCTTGCCGCTAAAGAACAACCTAAAATGCTTTATGAAAACGCCATGAAATTGTTAGAAATTAAAAATGATCCTGAAACACTTAGACAAGGGATTGCACTCTTAGAAAATGCAGCGCGAAATAATTTACCCATTGCACAAGTCACATTAGCAACAATGTATCAAACAGGTAAAAATGTAAAAGCCGACCAAGCAACTGCTATACGTTGGTTTGAAAAAGCAGCAAGAAATGGCAACTCAGATGCGCAATATGCACTCGGTTGGATTTATTTCAACGGTGAAGGTGTGGCTAAAAATATCCCTCAATCTTATCATTGGTTTAATCAAGCGGCAGCTTATGGTGGTCAAAGAGCCAAAAGTGCCAAACAATTTGTTCGTTCACAAATGAACCCATCACAAATTGCTCAAGCAGAAAGGCATAACCAAAAAGTTGCAGCAAAATGACATCCATACATATTCATACGCCGCTATTACAATCGCATTCTTTAAGTCAGCTTACAGGGCGTAATATTTATTTAAAATATGAAGCCCTGCAACCAAGTGGCTCCTTTAAAGACAGAGGCGTAGGTGCCTTATGCGTTTATTATGCTAAACAAAAAGTAAATGGTTTTATTTGCTCTTCAGGTGGAAATGCCGGCATGGCAGTGGCTTATGCAAGCAAAGAGCTTGGGATCCCGGCGAAAATCGTTATTCCAAAAACAACCTCTCCTGTTACGTTGAAGAAACTTCAAGCAGAAAATGTTGAAGTTTTAATCGAAGGTGACAATTGGGATGCAGCGGATAAACTCGCTCGCGAAATGGCTAATGAACTTAAATTTGCCTATATTCCTCCATTTGATCACCCGGAGATTTGGCAAGGCTATGTTTCCATTATTGAAGAATTAAAACAAGATCAAGTCAAACCAGATGCGATTATCGTCTCTGTAGGTGGCGGCGGTTTATTTAGCGGTTTAGTACAAGGTTTACATTCAATTGGTTGGCAAGATATTCCTATTATCACAGCAGAAACAACTGGCACCGCTTCTCTTGCAACAGCCGTCAAAGAAAAAAGCCGCATTCGATTAGATAAAATTGATAGCATTGCAGTTACTCTGGGTGCCAAACAAATTTGTCAGCAAGCCTTTGATTGGACCCAAAAACATCCTGTATTCCCGCAAACGGTCAGCGATAAAGAAGCAGTCAACGCTTGTTTGCGCTTTGCGGATGATCACCGCTTTTTAGTGGAACCTGCCTGCGGCGCTTCCCTTGCCTTGCTCTATGAAAAACG
>CAYXVT010000257.1:1826-4779 GCA_964468105.1 Uncultured Candidatus Berkiella sp.
TAATTTAGAGCTACTAAGGGGTTGGCAAAAGCAATTTGGTCTTTAAAAATTGCGATAACTCTCCAAATTATGTACACTGAATACAGAAATTGGAGGGTTATTAGGTGTATCTACAAAGAAATTATTCGGTTTTGGCCGATCGCTATTTAAAATCATTCCCCGTTTTATGCTTAATTGGACCAAGGCAAGCAGGTAAAACTTCATTAGCTAAAAATCTGGGACCTGGATGGCAATACTTTGACTTGGAACGTCCCACAGATTTTGAACTTATTACAAATGCGCCCGAACTATTTTTTGAACAATATCCTTCTAAAGTTATTATTGATGAGGCACAGGAATACCCACAGCTCTTTAAGATCTTAAGAGGTGTCATCGATGCAAATCGAGAACTAAAAAGTAGGTTTATCATAACAGGCTCTAGCAGTCCTGAAATAACCGCACACTTATCAGATAGTCTTGCGGGTCGAGTTGGCATTATCCAAGTCGGAACCCTAAAAGCAAATGAGTTTTATCAAAAACCATTGAGCAACTTTTATAATTTATTTTCTCAAGAACATCTCCGCAAAACCATTGATCTTGCTCCACCATTGATGACAAATGCTCAAATGAGGCACTGCTGGCTTTATGGTGGTTATCCTGAACCTCTACTTGCAAATGATCCCACATTTTATCAAGATTGGATGAACAACTATTATGCCACTTATATAAATAGGGATATTTCAAGGCTATTTCCAAGATTAAACAAAGTCGTTTATCAAAGATTTATCAGTACATTGTCTTCCCTTTCTGGGACAATCCTCAACAAAGCTGATTTAGCACGGTCTATTGAAATAAGTGAAAAATCAATAAGTGAATATTTACAAATAGCAGAACAAACATATATATGGCGCAATATTGAGTGTGACGCCAATTCTAAAATTAAATCCTTAGTAAAACGTCCAAAGGGGCTCCTTACTGACAGTGGCTTGCAACATTATCTGCAAAAAATTACTGATATGGAACAATTATTACGCCATCCGAGTAGCGGGCGCTCATTTGAAAGTTTTGTAATTGAAGAGATCATAAAAGGAATAATGGCAAGTGGATTGACTAATGTCGATTTTCAATATTATAGAACCGCAAAAGGAGCAGAAGTTGATCTCATAGTGACTTCCAGAGCAGGGAAAATTCCAATAGAAATTAAAATGGCAAAATCAGTTCCATTAAAACAGCTATCGTCACTAACAAAATACATTGAAGATAATGAGCTTCCCTTTGGTTTATTAATCAGTCAATGTGATCGTATTTTTTGGTTAACAGAAAAAATACTTCAAGTACCAATTGGGGTTCTATAATTTAGAGATGCTTTAAATGCTGTAAGTACACTTGTCCCAAAGTCCAATAGACTCTTTACTCTTATCATGGTGTAATATCCCTTACTGAGAAATTTTCTCGTATGTGAGGGATAAATGAAAAATCTAAATCCCAATGAAGTGATAGAACAATTTCATATTTTACATGTGCCATTGACTGCAGATATAAAAACATTGCGACATGCCAGAAATAATATTTTGCATGTATTATACGAACAATCAAACCGTACAAATGAATTAGAAGATTCTCTTGCTTTAGATAAGAAAATTACAACTATTCAACATGCGTATTTATTTATAAAACGCAACTATTACGATATCCATATGCAACTTGATATCTTAAAAGTACTCAAAGAAAAATTTTCTATATTAAAACTGCCTATAGACGCAACACTTGATGATGTGCGCCATAGACGAAATGAAATGCTGCAAGCCTTACATAGACAAGAAGAAAGTGGATCAAATACACCTTCTTTGGAAGAAAAAATACGCATTATTCAAAATGCGTATTTGTTTATTGTTGATCATTTAAGAATGGTGAAAATTTAAGGCACGTAGGACTTATTAAACCCCTGCCAAGGTCATCTCTTCGATCATAATTGAACCGGACTGAATACTGCCACGCTTATCCACGTCACTGCCAACAGCAATCATTTGTTTAAACATATTTTGCAAATTACCTGCAATGGTAATTTCATGGACTGGGTATTGGATCTCACCATTTTCTACCCAAAATCCGGCAGCTCCTCGAGAATAATCCCCTGTCACCAGGTTAATACCTTGCCCCATCAGTTCAGTCACAACCAAACCTCTTCCCATTTTTTTCAACATGGCATCAAAATCACCATCCGTTGATTGAACAAAAATATTATGGGTTCCTCCGGCATTACCGGTATTAGGTAAATTTAACTTTCTTGCAGAGTAAGCGCTTAAAATATAACTCGCAATCACTCCATCTTTTACCAAATCTTTATCCATAGTGGCAACGCCATCGTTATCAAATGGTGCACTACCAATGCCACCTTTAATATGAGGGCGCTCAAAAATTTGAATATTGTCAGGAAAAATTTTCTTGTTTAAGGAATCAAGCAAGAAAGTAGATTTACGAAATAATCTGCCCCCTGAAATGGCGGAAAGAAAATGACCGATTAATCCTGATGCCACATTTGAATGGAAAATAACGGGGACCCTTTGCGTGGGTAATTTTTTAGCACTCAAACGCTTCAATGCTTTATCTGCAGCTTCTTTCCCCACTTTTTCTGCTTTTTCAAGCAACTCTCTTTGTCTTGATACTGTGTATTGATAATCCCTTTCCATGCCTTGGGCATCCTGTGCAATCACCATGCAAGATAAACTGTGGCGACTCGTCGGATAAGAACCTATAAAACCATGTGTATTGCTATACACATGAAAACCTTGCGAACTTCCTAAAGTGGCGCCTTCACTATTGGTGATTTTTTTATCTACAGACAAAGCATTGTGCTCACAGGTTTTAGCCAAATGAACCGCTTCATCAACATTCAGGTCCCATGGATGATATAAGTCGAGCTGTTCAATATGCTTAGCCATACTCGATGCTGGCGCAAGACCTGAAAAAGGAT
>CAYXVT010000258.1:0-2083 GCA_964468105.1 Uncultured Candidatus Berkiella sp.
GCTGCACTTGGCAAGTATATTGGATCATAATGCTTAAGCGGCCATAATCATCGGTATTATGCGCTGCAGCCATGCGCATCACGACTTCTTTTTGCAGCATGAATAACATATCTTGAATATGTGGCGCAAACGTTAACAGATGAAACAGTAATGGCGTTGAAATGTTATAAGGAAGATTGCCAAAAACACGACATTTTTTCTCTTGCCCTTCATATAACGTTGAAAAGTCAAAACGCAGCGCATCTTCTTGATACACAGTGAGTGATGAAGAAGGGTAAGTTTCTTGAAGTTTTGCGCTAAGATCATTATCAATTTCGATGACCTTCAAATGCGGAACCAGATCCAAAACACATTTGGTTAAAGCACCTAAACCTGCGCCAATCTCAACTAAATTTTCATCAGGTAAAGGATGTAACGATCGTACGATTTTAGCGATGACACCTTGATCTTTTAAAAAGTTTTGGCCAAATCGTTTTCGGGGAATGTGTTTTTCTGACATGTCTTTATGGTCCGAGTAGCAAATTGGGTGGCAGTTTCGATGGCTTTGAGAAGACTACCTGGGGAGGCATTTCCTGTTCCAGCAAGTTCTAAAGCGGTGCCGTGATCAACTGAGGTTCTAAGGAAGGGTAATCCCAAAGTCACATTCACAATTTCTCCGAAATAGAGCGCTTTGATAGGCGCTATGCCTTGATCATGATACATCGCTAAAATGGCATCGGTTTGTTTTATATTGTGTGGCGTGAAAGCGGTATCGCCTGATACGGGACCATGAATGGATAAGCCTTGTTGTTGTAATGCTTTAATAACAGGTGTCATGATCGTTTGTTCTTCAGTGCCAAGTAAACCTGATTCCCCAGCATGAGGGTTAATACCAAGAATATTTAAGATGGGATTAGATTTTTTGAAAGTATTAACTAAGCCATGATGTAAAATAGAAATAGCACTGCGCAGTCTTTCTTGGGTTAACAAGCTACTAACACTTTTTAAAGGACAATGGGTGGTTGCTAAACCAACAATGATTTCTTTGGTATAAAATGTCATCAGAACTGATTTAACACCGGCAAGGCTTGCCAAATACTCAGTATGTCCTGAAAAGGGTGTACCACTTAGGGCAATAATAGCTTTGTGAATAGGGCCAGTGACAAGCGCATCACAGTGTTTATCAGCACACAA
Source organism: Uncultured Candidatus Berkiella sp. (assembly GCA_964468105.1). Classification (GTDB taxonomy): domain Bacteria; phylum Pseudomonadota; class Gammaproteobacteria; order Berkiellales; family Berkiellaceae; genus Berkiella. Next base: position 1,174 of record CAYXVT010000258.1, read on the forward strand.
ATCAAATGCTTTTTCTAAGGTTTTGATAACATATTGACTGTTAGCAATATTAAGTTCACCCGCAATGCAAACATCGCTTAAGGGAACATCAACAATACTTAAGTGACCATTGCCACTTAGTTTTACAGGTGCGGATGCGTTGAATTCAGAGAGCGTTACTTCAATGCCAAGTGCTTTCGCACGTTGCAAAACAAGCTCAGATGATCCAACAACAACCAATTCACAAGGTAGCGCCTGTTGGGCGACCTTTAGGCAAATATCAGGGCCTATACCGGCAGGTTCACCCAATGTGAAGGCTAATCTCATCATGCTTTAGCGTCGTCTACTATTTTAACATACGCTTCATCACGCAGTTGACGCGCCCAAGTTTGTACTTTTTCTTCAAATTTACGATGTTGAATCATATCCTTGGCTTTTTGTCGCATAGCGGTTTCATCATTGCTAAGCGTTTTTCTTTCCATCACTTGCATGATGTGCCAACCAAATGAAGTTTTAAAAGGCTCACTAATTTCTTGAACATCCAATTTTTCCATGACTTCACCAAATTCTGGCACGAGCACTTCTTTGCTTATCCATCCCAGACTTCCGCCATTGGAAGCAGAACCTAAATCAGCTGAATGGGTTTTAGCCAATTGTTCAAAATCTTCACCTTTTTGGATCTTTTCTCTAATTTGTGCAAGTTTTGCTTTGGCATCTGCATCTGATGTTCCGACATTGGTTTTAATCAAAATATGTCTGACTAAAGTTTTGCCTTTGGCTTGAGCTGCGCCTGCACTGCGTTTGTCTAGCAGTTTAATAATATGGAAACCGCTTGAGCTGCGAATGGCATCAGGAATTTCATTTGTTTTTAAGTGAGGGATCACATTTTCAAAAATGGTTGGCAATTCAGGGAGTTTTCTCCAGCCTAAAT
>CAYXVT010000258.1:2093-4764 GCA_964468105.1 Uncultured Candidatus Berkiella sp.
AGTCAGATATTGCTACTTGAGCGAAATCTGCGCCACTTCGTAATTTAGCAATCAGTTCTTGTACTTTTTGCGTGGCTTTGTCGAGTTCTTCTGGAGATGGCGCTTCAGAAATAGGGACGAGAATGTGGCCCAGTCTGTACTCAGTGATCATGCCACCTAAACCATTAGGAGATTGTAAGAATTGGTTAACTTCTTGTTCACTCACTTGGATGTCATGCAGTAAATCACGCTGCTGTAGTTGTGAAATCATGATTTGGTTACGAATATTATTGCGGTAATAGTTAAAATCTATTCCTTCATGACTGATGGCTTCACGTAATTGTGTCACAGTCATATTGTTGTCTTTGGCAATTTTTTCAATGGCATTATCTAAGGCCATATCATCCAGCTGGATCCCAGTTTTTTTTGCCATTTGCAATTGAACTTCGGAAACTATCATATGTTCCAGCACTTGTTTTTCAAGCGCTTTACGATCAGAGGATGCATTACCGCTTTGTTTTAATTGTTGTTCAATCACGCCGACTTGTCTGGCTAATTCACTTTTGGTGATAATAGATTCATTTACGACGGCCACTACTCCATCAAGCGGTTGGGGCTTACCCCATGCAGCAAGACTTACCATGACAGTTCCACAACACAATAATGATTTCAGCATTCGCATAAAAAACCTACTATCCAAGATTAAAAGTCATCTAACATTCTTTTGAGAGATGTTAGGGCGGCAAAAGTGCCAAGAGTATATCATTTTCTTTTGAAATTGTTCTTATATGCTTAAATCACTTTGAATAGGGAATAGGCTTTTATTGAGATAAAAACCCTATTTTTTCAAATACATAGGTAGCTAACTATTACAATTGAATCAGCATGCCATCTTCAGCGACTTCAATATGCTGTGTGGATAACGTTTTACGTTCGCTTGAGTTTTCATTAAGGATGGGATTGGTATTGTTAATATGGATAAGTATTTTTCGGGTGTTTGGAAATGCTTGAAGCACTTGAAGTAATCCCTTTTCTCCCGATTGGGGAATATGACCCATATCAGCGGCCTTTTTAGTGGATAACCCCTGATCAATCATTTCGTTTTCATCCCAGAAAGTACCATCTAGCAATAAACAGTTCGCTTTTTGCATCCATTGCATAATGCTTTCATCTATTTTACCTAAACCCGGTGCATAAAAGAGTGATTGGTTGGATTCAAGATCTTGAATATAGAGACCAATATTGTCGCCGAGTGTAGGGTGCTGGCGATGTGGAGAATAAGGGGGTGCTTTGCCCACCAGTGGCACAGCTGTAAAAGTGATCGAGGGTAGGGCGGGGATTTTAAAGGCGGCGTTTTGTTCTAAAGAAATAGGATGATATTGCGATGTGCAATACGATTCTAATATTGTCACAATCGGAAAGCCGGTGGTTAAATCTTCATAGACAGAGGGGGTGCAGTAAAGATCACATTTTTTACCTTCACGTAGCATTAAGAGCCCTGTGGCATGATCAATTTGACTATCAACCAATATCACACCCACAATTGACGTATCGCGACGTTCTCTGGCGGGTTGTAATTCAGGATAGGATAATAATTGCTGCCGGATATCAGGTGAAGCATTGATTAATACCCAATCGGCGCCTTGATTATTGGATAATGCAATCGAGGATTGGGTTCTTGCCTTGGTTTTAATATTCCCTTTTCTTAAGCCCTCGCAATTGTGGCAATAACAATTCCATTGTGGAAAACCACCACCTGCGCCTGATCCCAATACTCTCACTTTCATCTTGTTATAGATCCTCAAATGATTTTTTCATAAAAACAAAGGCTGTAAGTCCTATGATGAAAATAGTGCAAGTGATAATAACACTGCTATCAAATACTAATGAATAATGCGTTATATTTTCCATTTTCATCCCATGCTGAATGAAATCAACACAATAACTGAAGGGGTTAAATTGTACGATAGATTTCATAAGGGGAGGAAGATCTCTCAAAGGGTATAAGGCGCCACTTAAAAAATAAAGTGGAAAGATCACAAAATTAATCACTAACGAAAAGTTTTCCATGTTTTTTGATAACACCACTAACAGCATGCCCATGGAAGCCCATAGTAAGGCACTTAGAAAAATACTGGCTATCAGTAGCGGATAATCAATCTGATGTGGCATAAAGTTAAAAGGCAAAACAACCAGGATAAACAAAGTGGTATACACCATGGCAATAATGCTGGAGCTGATTACGCGCATGAGAATAATCCAAAATCGTGCAAAGGGGGCAACCAGTAATAGGCGAAGGGTGCCTGAATCTCTTTCTATTGCCATCGTCAAAGCGCACAGGACGCCGCCAAATAATAATACCATGCCAATGAGACCTGGCATGAGATAGGTTTGATAGGAATAATGATCAACGGAGGGAATAATGGTGCTAAATCCTGTTCCAATGACCAAAAGCCATAATAAAGGCCTCACTAAAGTGCCAGCCATACGCATTTTTTGTCGTAATATTCTGCTGACATCTCGAACAATTAAGGCATAAGCTGCAATCAACTTCATATTGGATCCCTGCCCACTATTCCTGCCTGCATCCTATAAATTTGATGACACTGACTCGCTTCATCTAAAAGATGAGTTGTGAAAAAAATAGTAATATGGTTTGATTTTTGCAACATATGCAGATGTTCAAACAATT
>CAYXVT010000259.1:0-291 GCA_964468105.1 Uncultured Candidatus Berkiella sp.
TAACCGAACCTTTCAAAGCTTTGCAAAATAAAACATTTGCAAAACTCTATTTAGCACAAACTATTAGCTTGTTAGGCGATGCTTTTTCCTGGGTTGGGTTAGCATTGTTAGCCTATCAGATAGACAAAGAACGGTCGCCGGTAATATTGGCAACAGCACCACCACTTGGCATATAGCGCACTTCAGGATCAGCGCCCAAGTTCCCCACTAAAATGACTTTGTTAATACCTCTTGCCATATCTTCTCCTATTGCTCTTTATGCTGTGTTGATGCTTTCCAGTTGCTTTGAGG
>CAYXVT010000259.1:301-3952 GCA_964468105.1 Uncultured Candidatus Berkiella sp.
AATCACTGTTAATAATAAACAAGTTATTCCTATTCCCCAGGGGCCAATCCATTGCTGTAAACAGCCACCGAAAACGCCGCCGGCGAACATGCCTAAAAATTGTGAAAACGAGTATACACCTAACGCCGAACCTTTACTTCCCTGTGGCACTACACGTGATACCATTGCGGGAAGACTAGCTTCTAAAAAATTAAAGCTTAAGAAAAATAAAGTCGCAGCGACAAAAAATATTATATATTGCTTGGCACTGATAAGCATAACAATCGTCACACCTATTCCTATCAACGCTGTCTTCATCAGCTTTTTTTGCCATTGCGGATTATCGGCAAAACGTAGAAGTGGTGCTACTAAAATAATTGACGCCACTAACACTGGTAAATAAAAACGCCAAACATGATGTGAAGTTAGGCCGGTAACCTCTTCAATTTTATAAGGGAAGACTAAAAAGACTGCCGTTAAAACTGCATGTAAAATAAAGATATTAAGATTTAAATGCCATAGATCACGATGTTTTAACAGTGCACGCATTTGTCCTTTTAAAACAAGTGGTTTTTGCTTGGGAACGGGCCCCAAAAAAGAAAGTAATAAAATACCACATGTCCCCATAGCCGCAGTCAGCATAAAAATGCCGAATAATCCTACATAAGCATCGAGCAATGGTCCAAGCAGAATAGCCAACACAAATGTAAAACCAATACTAATACCAATTAAAGCCATTGCACGGGTACGAACTTGTTCGCGGGTGAGGTCGGCAACCAGTGCCAAAATCGGCGCCCCAATGGCGCCCATCCCTTGGACTGCGCGCCCAATAATCAGGCCCCAAATGGTCTGAGAAAAGGCAGCTATCAAGCTTCCAATAATAAAAATCACCAATCCACCCACGATGACGGGTTTGCGTCCCAAGTAATCGGATATAACGCCACAAGGTAATTGCAGCAGCGCTTGTGTTAAGCCGTAAATGCCAGCAGCTAATCCAATTAAAGCGGGAGTCGCATGGGGTATTTTATCGGCATATAACGCCAAAACGGGTAATACCATGAACAGCCCTAACATTCGGCTGGCAAAAACCAATGCTAAAATAATGGTGCTTTTTATTTCTGAAGATGTCATTCAACCTCTTTACTAGACACTGAAGCTCAAATCAAATCATACCAAATCAACATCCCCTCGCGCTGCGCGCGGTCCCCTATCAAAGGGGACGAAATTTGCTCGCATCGCTCGCGTAAGATCTTACATCCACCCCCTTTGAGAGGGGGTCGCGAGCACAGCGAGCGGGGGGATGTCACTGAAAATGGCAAAGAATTCTAATTGATCGTATATTAGCAAGTTTGTTCAGTACCTGGGAACCTTATGGATAAAATCACGATAAGAGGTGCACGCACACATAACCTCAAATCGATAAACTTGGCCTTACCTAGAGACAAGCTAATCGTTATTACGGGCTTATCCGGCTCAGGTAAATCTTCCCTGGCATTTGATACTTTGTATGCTGAGGGCCAACGGCGCTATGTAGAATCGCTTTCTTCCTATGCTAGACAGTTTTTGTCGGTCATGGAAAAGCCTGATGTCGATCATATCGAAGGATTATCACCCGCTATCTCGATTGAACAAAAAACAACATCGCATAATCCGCGCTCAACCGTTGGCACTGTTACAGAGCTATACGACTATCTCAGGGTGTTGTATGCCAGAGCCGGACAGCCTCGCTGCCCTGATCATGATATTCCACTCGAAGCCCAGACTGTCAGCCAAATGGTCGATCATGTACTGGCTGAACCAGAAGATGCTAAAGCGTTACTGCTTGCACCGGTAGTGCGCGATCGTAAAGGCGAACATCTACAAACGCTTGAACAATTAAGAAGTAGTGGCTATGTGCGAGTACGCATCAATGGCAAATTATATGATCTTGATGATGCGCCTAAACTGGATCTGCGCAAAAAACATTCCATCGATGTGGTGGTTGATAGAATAAAAGTCCGCCCCGATATCCGTTTACGTTTAGCTGATCCCTTTGAAACTGCGCTCGAGCTGTCTGATGGCTTTGCCCGTGTCCATTGGATTGATACGAAAAAAGAAGTTGTTTTCTCTGCAAAATATGCTTGTCCAGAATGTGGTTACAATTTATCAGAATTAGAACCAAAAATTTTCTCGTTTAATAATCCCGCTGGCGCATGCCCCAGTTGTGATGGATTAGGATCTAAACAATTTTTTGATCCAAAACGTGTGGTACATTTACCCGAGATGAGTCTTTCCTGTGGCGCTGTTCGTGGATGGGATAGACGAAATCAATATTACTTCAGCATGCTCAAATCTTTAAGCAAACATTATGGGTTTGATCTGGATACGCCTTGGAAAGAACTGCCTAAAGATATTCAACAGGCCGTACTCTATGGCAGCGGCGAAGAAGAAATAACTTTTCATTATACTAACGAACGTGGCGATACCAAAAAGCGTCGTCATCCCTTTGAAGGGGTGATCCCCAATTTAGAACGGCGTTATCACGATACCGATTCAGAATATATCCGCGAAGAATTAGCACGCTATTTAGCCAATCAAGCCTGCCCTGAATGTGAAGGCTCGCGCTTGAAAAAAGAAGCACGCTTTGTTTTTATTGGTAAAAAATCACTCCCCCAAGTTTCATCCATGTCGATTGGGGATTGTTTACAATTTTTCTTAAAATTGCAGCTCACCGGGCGACGTAAAGAAATTGCCGATAAAATATTAAAAGAAATCACGGAACGTTTACGTTTTCTAGTGGATGTGGGTTTAGAATATCTCACCATCAGTCGCACCGCGGAAACGCTCTCTGGCGGTGAAGCACAACGTATTCGCCTAGCTAGCCAAATCGGTGCTGGTCTTGTGGGTGTTATGTATATTTTAGATGAACCCTCTATTGGTTTACATCAACGTGATAATGCGCGTTTATTAACAACGTTGCGTCATTTACGAGATTTAGGCAATACCGTTATCGTGGTTGAACATGATGAGGAAGCCATTATGATGGCCGATCATGTGGTGGATATTGGACCAGGAGCCGGCGTACATGGCGGCCATGTTGTTGCAGAAGGCACACCACAAGCCATTAAAAAATCAAAAGAATCGTTAACCGGGCAATATCTTAGCGGCAAATTGAAAATTGAAGTGCCTGCTCAACGCCGTGAGTTTGATCCAGAACGCGTTATTAAAATTATCGGCGCCTCTGGTAACAATCTACACAATCTAACGGTAACCTTACCGCTTGGCTTAATCACTTGTATCACCGGCGTGTCAGGCTCTGGTAAATCAACCTTAGTCAACGATACTTTATATCCCATAGCAGCTCATACGCTCAATCATGCTGGACTGACTAATTTTAGTCCTTATGACAAAATAACCGGACTTGAGATGCTGGATAAAGTTGTTGGGATTGATCAAAGCCCCATCGGGCGCACACCACGTTCTAATGCAGCAACGTACGCAGGCTTATTCACACATATTCGCGATCTGTTTGCTGGCACGCAAGAAGCCCGTTCCCGTGGATATCAAGTCGGACGCTTTAGTTTCAATGTCAAAGGCGGGCGTTGCGAAGCTTGTGAAGGCGATGGATTAATAAAAGTTGAAATGCATTTCCTCGCAGATGTTTATGTTCTGTGTGATGTCTGTCATGGTAAA
>CAYXVT010000259.1:4007-4757 GCA_964468105.1 Uncultured Candidatus Berkiella sp.
GTTATAACGACGAAACCTTATCTGTGCATTATAAAGGTAAAAATATTCATCAAGTGCTAGAGATGACGGTGGAAGATGCCTATGAATTTTTTAGTGCTATTCCTGCCATCAATCGCAAACTCAAAACTCTGATGGATGTGGGTTTAACTTATCTAAAGCTCGGTCAAAGTGCTACCACCTTATCTGGCGGTGAAGCGCAACGCATTAAACTAGCCAAAGAATTATCTCGTCGCGATACTGGTAACACACTCTATATTTTAGATGAGCCCACAACCGGTTTACATTTCCATGACGTTAAACAATTGTTAGATGTTTTATTTCATCTGCAAAGCTCAGGTAATACCATTGTGATTATTGAACATAATCTAGATGTGATCAAAGTGGCCGATTGGGTAATCGATTTAGGCCCCGAAGGTGGCGATCGCGGCGGACGCTTAGTCGCCATGGGAACGCCTGAGCAAGTGGCTAAAACCAAGGGTTCCTACACTGGTGAGTTTTTAGCACCTTTGTTAAATGCTAAAAAAACAAAATCTAAAGTTAATGATTGATAAACAAGAGGCAACATTATGTCAACTAAAGGTGCTATTACATACAAATATACGCGTGAGCAGCTCTTAGCTCTTAAGGGATCTCCTTTATCCAAACTACCTGTGAATATACCAGTTCCGGCAGTTGCCATTGGAGGACCCATAGCAGTAGAACCTATAAACAACGTTTTCGATAGACGCAATAAATCTCGTTTAGGCGGCT
>CAYXVT010000260.1:0-4412 GCA_964468105.1 Uncultured Candidatus Berkiella sp.
ATACTTATCCTTAATGAAACTAAAAAAAAGTTTTGCACTTTTAGGATTGGCTTTGCGTATGGATTCTTGAATATATTTAATTGCAGAGCTTGCTGAAGACAAAATCTTATTAGAAAGTGCATAATCCTTGTTTAAAAATATATACTTTTTCGCCCACGCGATGATGTTCTCACGTGTTTGAGTTTCTATATCTTCTTTTAAATATTTTTTAGCAAATTGCATTAAAGGAAAATACGCTTCATCGCGCAAGTTACCTAATGCTTCTTTAATGTGCTCTTTTATAGTTGCTGACATATCTATCCCGACATTAATAACAATTTAAATAATGTTAAAATTATATCAGAAGGGAAATCAATACCAACGAAGTGAGTGATGACTCACCCCCGTAGAAAGATGAGCGGTAAAAAATGTGATAATTGGCGTTATTAATAGATAAATTCATGTGTAGATACTTGTATTTCACCTTATGAATTCCAAAAAAATTAAACTTTTTTCGATTTTATCCGAGAAAATGTTAGTACCAATAAAATACGTTTACCTTAGATGTATTGAGACTAGTTCGAAGGATGTGATCTATGAAGAAATATACCCAATTGTTTTTGGTGGCTACTTTGCTACCATTATGCTCAGTGTCAGAAGCGACTATGCGACCAGATGATATGAGACTACCTGATGATATCAAAGTATATTACAGTCAAAAGGTCGGTTTAACTCATAAAGCGACTAAAGGGGCTAAGGCAGATGTATTGCCAACCAATAACGATTATAAAGACTCCCCTGGATGCTATATTGCTTGTCACTCAAACCATAATTCTGTTGCACCTAAATTAGGCGCTTACCCAGTTGAGGGAAAAACCTATGCAATGGGTCAAGTGCGAGTGAAAGGTCGTTATCACAATGGCATTTGTGTTCCAACAGGATATGAAAGCAAATCTATTCAAAGCTCCAAAGAAATGAAGGAAGCTTGCGAGAAGAGTTTCCCATTAATGTGTGAAAAAGGAACTTGCTCTGCAAACGGCAGAACCGCTCATTGGTTTTACTAAAAGTTGCGTGCTAACTATTATGTAGTTAGCACGAATTTTTTTATCGCTTTAATTTAAGTAGTTAATTTTATTTTTTTTAATTTTTCAATAATATCTAATGATTCATGCATATAGTCGTCATTCATTTTCAAACACGGAACTTGTGAACGACCAGTTAGGGCATTAAGTTCCGCAAGAGCCGTTTTATCATGCCAAACATCTTTAACTGTGATTTCCATAGGATTTAGTTGAAGGTATTCCATGACCCTTGCGCAATATGGACAGGTATCGCCAATATATAGGGTTAATTTTTGTGCTGGCATCAATTTGGTCCTTCCAAATGTGTTCCATAGTTACCCAAACATGCTAATCCATTTAATTTAGCTCGTTGCTGAAATTTTTCTTGAGCTATTGCAATATTATCAATCTTACCTAACCAAGCCTTCATGCAGGGCTCTTGTAATGCCCGCGCATATGAGAAACTTAAATTCCATGGCAAGGATCGCATGATTTTATGCATAGCATTTAAGTTTTGAGTGGCTTGTTCAGGTGTTTGACCGCCGGAAAGAAAATTAATGGTTGGTACTGCTGAAGGTACGGTTCTTCGCAACACGGTAATGGTTGCTTGGGCTACTTCTTCGGGGCTAGCTTGTTTGAGGCAGCTTTTACCTGGTATCACCATGCTTGGCTTCAAAACGATATATTCCAGCATGACCTTATGTCTATATAGCTTATGAAAAACAGTATGTAGTACTTTTTCGGATACTTCAAAGCATTTTTCTAAAGTGTGGTCACCATCAATTAGAACTTCTGGCTCTATAACTGGAACAATACCAATTGCTTGGCAAATGGCAGCGTAGCGCGCCAAGTCTTCTGCATTCGTTTTTATCGCGATTTTAGAAGGTGAATGATCTGTTATGGCGATGACAGCTCGCCACTTTGCAAAACGGGCGCCTTTACTTTTATAATCTGCTAATCGTTCAGCAAGCCCATCTAATCCTTGGGTCGATTTTTCATCTGTTCCAGGGATATTCACAAGACCTTTGTCTACTTTTATGCCTGGAATAATCCCCTGTTTAGCTAACAGTTCAGGAAACGGGATCCCCTGAGAGGATTTTTGATTTAACGTTTCATCAAACAAAATAACACCAGAAATATTTTTTTCAATTTGAGGCGTTGTAAATAATAATTCACGATAATCTCGACGTGTTTCTTCTGTGCTAGGAATATTTAAAGCACTAAAACGTTTAGTGATGGTTGGAGTGCTTTCATCTGCTGCAAGTATTCCTTTCCCAGGAGTAGTAAGTGCTTGTATTGTTGATTTTAGTTCTTTAACTGTTGAAGAATCATTATTCATAATTTATCCTTGAGTGTCTTCTAAATCATCAAATATAAAACCACCTACCTGAGCTTTCCATAGAGCAGAATAGGCACCTTCTTTAGCTAATAGCTCCTGATGAGTACCGTCCTCAACGATCTTTCCTTTATCAAATACTAAGATTCTGTCCATGTTTAGCAATGTAGAAAGACGATGTGCTATCACAATAGTTGTTTTGTTTTGCATCAGCTCCCATAAGCTATCTTGAATATATTGTTCGGTAACTGAGTCAAGCTGGCTGGTTGCTTCATCTAAGATCAATATTGGCGCATTTTTAAGAAATGCCCTGGCTATGGCTATACGCTGCCTTTGCCCTCCTGAAAGCTTAACACCACGCTCACCTACTAAGGAATCATATTGCTCAGTTAAGTTGACAATAAAATCGTGGGCATGTGCTTGCTGGGAAGCTTTAATAACCTCTTCCTTTGTAGCCTCAATACGTCCATATTGTATATTTTCCAATAAGGTGCGATGAAACAACGAAGGATCTTGTGGGATCATTCCGATATTTTTTCGCAAACTCAACTGAGTAACTTCTTTGATATCAAAGCCATCAATTAAAATTCTACCTTGACTGACATCAAATAGTCTTAAGATTAAATTTACAAAGGTCGATTTTCCGCTGCCAGAATGTCCGACTAATCCCACTTTTTGGCCGGGTAATATGGTGACAGTCTTATTTGCAAAGAAAGGTTCGGAGCCGCCATATTGAAACTGCACTTTATCGAACACAATTTGTCCTTGTGTTACTACAAGTTGTTTTGCGTTTGGACTATCTTGGATCTCATGCGGCTCAACAATAATATCCAATGCTTGACGGCAATTTCCAGCCTCTTTTGAAAATCGAAGTATTTCTTCACCCATATTATATATACTATTTACGATAGCAGATGATAAAGTAAGGATCAGAGCAAAGTCACCAACAGTTACAGCCATTTGTAAGCGATAATATATTAACTCCGCGAACATCACTGTAATGATAATGGCAATCCATAATCCTTGTACAATATTCGCTTTTAACATATACCATTGTAATGCCCTATCTTTTGCCATTAATGTATTAATGGAACTAAAAACAACACCCTCTTCATATTTCACATTGGAAAATAATTTAGTACTCATGATGTTAAGGATGCTATCGACTAGTTTGCCACTCATGACAGTTCCAGCTTCACTATAGACATAAGAAAGCTGTTCGGACTTTCGGGACATCCAATAGGATGTGCTGACATATAAGATTACCCATATAAAAAACGTCATTCCAAAAAGTGGATGTACTGAATACAGAATTGCAGATGAAAATAGAACAGAGACTGTTTTTGGCATGAGAGAATGGGTTTGAATTTGAATTAGAGCTTCTACGCCACCTACCAAGTCAAATATTTTTTTAGACAAACTGCCAGAAAAGTGCTCGCTGAAATAGCGATATGAATGCTGCGATAAATAACGATGCATTGTACCTGCAATATCTGATTTAATTTTAGGGTAAAATTGCAAGTGAGCATAACGATATATGCTAAAAATTAAATTCATCATTAATTGGATTGAAATATAAAGAATCACTGGAACTAATAATGTTGCTATCAATAGTTCAAGTCGGTTTGCCGTAGCGATAACACCATCAATAATAACTTTCAACAAATAGGCATTCGCTGGCGCAATAAAAGCTTCAAATGCGACAAATAATGAAAATATAACAAGTGACCAGGGGTGTCTTTTTAAAAACAGTCCAATAAATGAACTGAGTTTTTTAGGTATCGCTAATCCTTCGGCGACTACTTGTGTTTTTGTCAGATCGATTTTCATTGAAATTTTGATCTTCCCTATTTCTTCCTAGCACGACTCATCAAATAGGTTTGATGAATGTAATTATCTTTATAATATATCCAAATATTATCGTAATGTTGTCCTACCATTTCAATAAACAATTGATATGGATCATTTGCAGGATCTTCTCTTAAATATTCTGGAATAGTATAAAAGCTTAAATATGAAGTTTTTCAAAGTTTTGG
>CAYXVT010000260.1:4422-4757 GCA_964468105.1 Uncultured Candidatus Berkiella sp.
CTGAATTGTTTTAACAATGAGGGATCATTTTCTGATTCTTGTACAAGTTTAAGTAAAGGTCCAACAGTTGTTTCTACAGATTGCTTATAGTGACCCAAACTCAATGCGGGGAAACGCATAACATCTTGAGTAAATGCCAAGTCGTCTACGGCGTTGCCAAGCTGTTGACGTACGAAATTGGTATCACCCCATAATGGCGGCGGTGAAACACCTTCTGGTGGTGGTGAAAATTTGCTGATCAGCTTAAAAAAACGTCCCATGTATAAGTCGGGTGGCCAAGTTGAAACTGCTATTTTTCCACCTGGTTTTGATACCCGTAACATTTCCTGAAGGGC
>CAYXVT010000261.1:0-4741 GCA_964468105.1 Uncultured Candidatus Berkiella sp.
TCGCAGGCTTTGCTTGCTATGCAGGCCTTAATGGCATAGCCAAATACCTTTCAGGCGCAAGTGAACAGCCCTTGTCGGTATACCAAGTTGTTTTCTTTCAAGACTTGTTTGCTTTGTTGATATTGTTACCTTGGATGTTTAAACAAAAGACCTTAACGCTTATCCCCAAGCATTTCTCACTCCACCTTTTTCGCGTTATCACCTCTGCTGTGGCCATTATTTCTTGGTATTTTGCCCTCATATACATTCCCTTAGCGCAAGCGGTGGCCCTGAGCATAGTAGGCCCCATGATAGGGGTCATTGGTGCTAAGTTACTGTTAAAAGAGAAATTTGGTTGGACTAGAACCATTATCATTGTGGCAAGCCTTATTGGGGCTTGTTTTTTAGTGCATCCAGAGAATGCCTTGTTGGCGAACACATCGAATATGAAAGGGCTTCTCTATATTGGCCTGGCTGCGTTTTTCTTTGCCATGGCCAAGATAGCGACACGTAAATTGGCACAATTAGGTGAAACAGCGCAAAGTTTAACGTCGTATCTGTTTTTGTTTATTGTACCTGTCTCATTGATCCCAGCTTGTTTCAACTGGGTTCCTGTAGAATTCGCGCAAATTCCTTGGCTGATGTTAGCGGGTGCTTTCACTGCGCTTGCTATCTATTGCGTCAGTTCAGCTCTAGTGTATGCCCAGGTCAGCTTTTTAGCCCCGTTTGATATTTGCCAATTTATTCTCAATGCCATTGTTGGCTATGTTGTCTTTATGGAATTGCCAGCACCCTGGGCGATATGGGTGGTGCTGGCTTTTATTGGTTTTACCTGGAATGCAAAAAGAAAACAGGTTTGATTTTTTACTGCGACAATTGCAATTTAAGCGGCTTCAATGGTTTGGCAGGCTTAAGTGGGCTGACCGCATCAAGCGCGCATGATTGTTTAAGCGCAGCTGTATCAGAACGGGTTCTAAAGACAAGCGGCTTAGGCAGTTTTTTAAGCACCTGCTTAATAATGTCTCCCTCCATAGAGATATTTCTAAATTCATCTTCTCTGATGTTAATGGTTACTCGTTTTGCTTTATAGGAAGCAATAAGCTCTTGAGTTGATTGCATCAGTTTTTCTTGATTAGGAAAGAGCTCAAGCTTAGAGAAATCATTTATTGCCTGCGTTGAGAAACCAATGGAGGTTTCAAGAGCCAGTCTGGCGGCTTCACGAAAGACGACTTGATATAGCTTGCCCCCTTTATTAGCGGCATCACTAAATTTTGTATGGAAGTCTTTAATAGCGCTTAACCAATAATAAATCTCATTTTGATTAGAACTTTCATTTAGCTTCTTCAGATACCTACTAACGAGATGATCATTCACACTTAAGGGGAGCAATTCGAGAAGAAGTTTTTTAATCCTTGAGGGAACCTCAGCATCGCGTTCCGCTTGAGATTCTGTCGGTTGCCAAGGCGTGGTTTCTGGGGAAACAGTTCTAATAAAAGTATCAATCTTAGCTAACTCTTCTTCAGAAAGTTTACGGGGTACTGAAAGTGTCATAGGGTATCCTCCAATAGATCGGGTATAGCAGAGACTGGGGTCTTACTATCAGGTAAATCGTTTAATTCCACTTTTTCAATTTGACTAAAACGTTTGGTAATTTTTTGGGCAGACGTATGCACTTGCTCAACATCATCATGGGCTTGTTGAATATGACGCGATAGATTATCCATCCGTTTTTCAAAACGCGAAAAATCAGTCGCTAATAATCTTAAATGCTCTTGGATCACATGCACCTGCTGGCGAGTCGCCGAATCCTTTAGCACAGCACATGCTGTGGTCAAGATGGCCATCATGGTAGAAGGGGAGGCCATCCATACCCGCTGCTGCATCGCATATTCCACTAAATCCGGATGAGCACTATGAATATCTGCAAATATCGCTTCTGCGGGGATAAACATTAAAGCACCATCACTGGTTTCCCCAGGTAAAATGTATTTTTGGCTAATATCTTGGATATGTTTTTTAATATCGATTTTAAATTGCTGTTTAGCGGTGGCGCGAGAATTTTCTGATTTTTCGTTGTCAGCATATTTTTTATAGTTTTCAAGCGGAAATTTAGCATCGATAGCGATTTTGCCGGTGGGTTCTGGCAATAAAAGTAAGCAATCAACACGAGCGCCATTAGATAAGGTATGTTGTAAATGATAGCTATTAGGCGGTAAGCAATTTTGAATTAACGTGTTTAGCTGCACTTCACCAAAAGCACCTCGAGAGCGCTTATCAGATAGAATTTCTTGTAAGCTGACGACATTTTGAGAGAGATCCGTAATTTTCTTTTGCGCATCATCAATCAAAGCTAAACGAGAAATGATATTGGTAAAGGTTTCGTTGGTTTTTTCAAATCCCTTAGCAAGCCGGATTTCAACCGATTCGCTAATTTTGATTAAATGATTTTGGGTGGATTGATTTAATTTATCGAATTGCTGCGACAAATCAGTTGTGCTTCGAAGCAGCACATTATGAATTTGTTTATCAAGGGCTGCAAAATTTTCACGCAAAGCGCTTTGCATGCCAAGCATATGCTGTTGTGAAAAATCTCTGAGCGCATCGTTGGCTAACTGTTGATTTTTCAACATGGTTTCATAAAGTTTTTCTTTATGATTCTCTTGTTCTTTGCGAATGAGCTCTAAATTACTTTTGATTAATTTATAGGTAACAGTAGATAAGGCTAATAGAAGAATAAAACCCGCAGTATTGCTAATGATTAAAATTGAAAAAATATCCATATAAAAAGCTTAGCTAATCAGAAATCGTTAGAAATAATGTTAGCAAGTATGTCTCACAAAAGCGATGATTAATCGAAATTAAGTTAATCGCCTTTGTGAAAGAGGCTTTAAGCTTTTTGGGCTAGTCTAGCGGCAACTGAACCGGCGAGTTGCCCTGTTACACCTGAGATGAGTTTTTCAGCGCCGTACAGGTTAGGTAAAGCTTGTTCTACTGCGCGACCACAAATTTCACTGACAACGAAATCAGCCGTTAAAGGTAAAGCTTTATTCCAACAATTTTGATAAAAAGTCAGTGGTTCTTTGGCGGCCGATGGCTCTGGTAGAACGGTATTTAGGGCTTGTTCACAATAAGGTTTGACGGTAAGTTGGTAGCCAACTTCGGAAACAGCTGCTGATAGGCCAAATTGCGTGATCCCGTGAGATAGCACGTTTTGTAATTGATTTACCAAAGGGTTGTTGTTGCTCATCTTTCTACAGTCTTGTTTCGTTGAAAGGGCGAATACTAATGTAGGTGACATACATAGTAAATAGGAATTCGATTGTAAACGATAAAAGGAGCTAAGAAGGGGATTAAGTGAGCATTGAAGAGCTTTCACCCACAATCCATTATTTCCTTTTTTTAAATTTATCGGCTTCTTGCGTTAATTTGGATGCCTCTTTTTCAGAATCCCCCTTATGTTTGCGATTCTGCTGATAGGATGGCGTAAGAATTTGGGGGTTGTTATTCTCATTGTAAGCTGCGACGGGCTCAATGGCATGAGACCGTTGTAAAGTTGTTTGAGTCTCTAGCGTTTTCATTTTCCATTCCTCACCCAGTTTTGCAACCAATTCATTTGGCACAGAACTGAGATGGTTCTTGCCTAAAAAAACGGTATCTAGCCTGTTTAGCCCTTGAACATTGAGTGAGGTTAATTGGTTTTTTTCGCAATTCAGAAGCTGAAGGGAAGTTAGCTGTTCAATATTAAGCGATGTTAATTGGTTATTATTGCAAAACAGCCATTCAAGCGCTGTTGGTCCTTGAAAATGAATGGAAGTTATATAGTTGTTATCACAAATTAGCCATTCAAGCGCTGATAACTCCTGAATTTTCAGAGAAGTTAATTTGTTATAGTTACAATTCAGTAATGCAAGCGCAGGAAGTCCTTGAACATTTAATGAGGTTAGTTCGTTGCTAGGGCAATTCAGTATACTCAGCGCAGATAGCCCATGCATATTCAGTAAGGCTATTTTGTTATTTTCGCAATGCAGCCCTTCAAGCGCAGTTAGACCTTGAAGGTTTAAATGGCTTAAGTTGTTATTTGAGCAATTAAATTCTTTTAACGCTTTCCAAAATTGAGTATATTCTTGATCATTTATTAACTTTTCAGGAACACGAGTAATTCCCAATTTTTTTATGTTTAATCTAGTCAAAGTTTTGTCAATTTTTGGTTTAATAAGTGTAATATTAAGATTATCCAATGCATCGCTTTGTTTTTCTAACACTCTTAATTTTGCAAAAAGGCTATAGGCATTGAATCTTGAACTTTCTATAGTTAGCACTTCTGGGATGGTGATTTTTCTAAGAGTCTTTTGTAAATTATTTGTCTCTTGCTCAAATTGTTGCTTTATTTTAAGAATAGCGTCTTCGCATTTCTTAATTGAATTGATTTGTGAATCTGCCATTTCGGGAAGAGTAGGGTCAAGTTTGCGCAGCCTGTTATAAATTCTTGGGTAATAATCTTCAGAGACTTTAACCAAAGCCGAATCAGCAATCTTTTTAAAATTTAATTTATTCGCCCACTCAAGTCGCCAAGCCACTTTGGGAGAGTGACTAGCAATAAGACTGACGATTGTTTTCTGCTTTGATGAAAGTTGATTATGTCCGCTCATTGTACTGTGTGCCTGATCATTAAATATAAGTTCGGAATTTACTATGAAAGCAAATTATAATCTAACGATTTCAGATAAAGAACATTTAAAACAGGTTAAAGTTAGGATTGGTT
>CAYXVT010000262.1:0-293 GCA_964468105.1 Uncultured Candidatus Berkiella sp.
TTGCGTTGCACTCAATGGATGCAGTAATTTCTATTTCCAAGTCAGTGGCACTGAGCAACAACTTTCCCTCAAGAAGGGTAAATAAAATGTTGGACAAAATTGCCAGGGACTGTTTTTTATCTACAGCACCTGAAACGGTAAGCAACGGGATAAGTAATTGTTCTTTAGTCAGCGTTAAACGAAACATTAATTTCTTACTTTTGTAGGAGTAAATCGGGTTAGAAAACGATAGTTTACCATTAATGCACCTCAAGGAGTAACGGGAATTTGGGGGTAGGCTTCATGAAAAATCA
>CAYXVT010000262.1:307-1736 GCA_964468105.1 Uncultured Candidatus Berkiella sp.
GAGATTGCATGGTTGTTGCCGCACGCTCTTTAGATGACTCTCGTTTTTTTGCGGTCAATTTTCTTTTGGGAGCAGATTCTTCTGTCTGCAGCAAAAATAAAAGCAAGTGTACCAAAAGGGCTGAGTCACTGGTGAATGATTTTGGCCAATAGCCACGCTGATACCTTATTTTTGCAAGGGTACAAAATTCCTCCATTGCCTCACCATAAGACACAAAGGCATGGGTTCTGCTTTGGCCAAGCTTTGATTTAATGCGCCCGTTGATGGCGGTAATCGTCCAATCTTCCAGTAAATCCTTTTCCAGGCGAATGACATAATAACGGCTTTCTTTCTCGAAACGAATTGCTTGGTAGACCTCCTTGGGTTCAAAGCAGAGTAGATGAAAAAAGGAAGGGGTAGTAAACCATGGAATCATACACACTCTCTCCAGGAGATTTTTGGGTTTCGACTTCTCAACAAAAGGATTTGATTGGATGTCTTGATAAAAGACTCTCCTTTGAAGAAAGTTTTTAGTCATTTTAATTTATTCTTGTTTTAGCAGTTTATGCGATGCTTTCGTTCCATATCCTGTTTATTTTTGATTGGTTCCCTCTTTCTCTAGGACTCTTTCAAGCAGCAATTCCTCCCCCGCTTTCTTTAAGGTTCCATCGCCATTCACATAAGTATAAAGTGTTGCCGTAGTGATGTTTAGTTTTTTGGCGACCTCACTGGCAATCGATTGAGGGGATGCCATGGCAAAGGCTGCCATTCTTAAAGTTGGTGCATCCATTTTCCGAGGTCGCCCACCCATTCGACCTCGTGCCCTTGCTGCTTTAAGTCCAGCATGGGTTCGCTCAATAATCAGCTCTCTCTCATACTCTGCAAGAACTGCAAACAATCCAAAGATGAGGCGCCCATTGGGTGTGGTGGTATCAATTTGGGCTCCATGCCCAGCAAGTACTTTAAAACCAACACCTCTATTTTTTAGATCATCAATAATGGTGATCAGATGTTTTAAATCGCGTCCCAATCGGTCAAGTTTCCAAACAACCAGCACATTTCCCGGTTGCAATGCCTTAAGGCAGGAAATCAAACCGGGTCTGTCATCCCGTTTTCCGGAAGCCGTGTCTTCGTAAATCCTCTCTGCTTGAACGCCTGCTTCTATAAGCGCATCACGCTGTAAGTCAAATAGTTGCGAGCCATCACTTTTTGAAACACGCATATATCCAATAAGCATAAGATAAAGCCATCTCCGTTGAATTGACTTAAAAACAAGGTGACATCATAGCAAACTAAGTTTTGATTTCAAGAAGAGTTTTTTAGTGGTATGTTTGTGCTTCATTTCATAAAATAAAAGCCACTAAAAAAACGGTCGTTTTTTAAGCGGTGCTTCTTGGCGGAGCGGTAAAATACTGTAAAAGATTTTGATCTTATTTCTCAGTCAATGCTC
>CAYXVT010000262.1:1746-4694 GCA_964468105.1 Uncultured Candidatus Berkiella sp.
TGATGCAAAATGATAACCACCAGCGCTGACGCCGTGTAATTTTTTTCCCAGGACTTTCGGCTTCAATACATTGATTAATCGACTCAATAAATTCTTTCGCAAAATCAAGTGGTTCTTTAAGGAGCATCCTTTCTCATGCCAATAAAATGCGCACAAATCTAACAGAGTGTGTTGATTTATCAAAGAGCTATAGTAGTTGTCAAATTAAAAAAACTTGAGGATCGAGTGTAAAAGATTTTGATCTTATTTCTCAGTCAATGCTCTTAACTCTTCGGGGGAAATCACATCAAACAAGTTGTCTTTGGCACAATAAACAAGCACCGCTACACCGTGTTGCACTTTTTGCATCAGGTGTTGTTTTTTAAAGTCCATTGCAGATTGAGTCAGATGAGGCTCTTTGCGGGCAATAATGTCCACCATCAGATTTTCCAGGGTGGTTTGACTTAATAGTGCGGTGTTGAGTTCAATCATAACCCTAGATCTTTAGTATTGGTATAAAGAGAATAGGGCAACATGGGTTTTAGTGCCGCCCCAGTTTTTTAATCTGCTCCATGGATAATCCAGTAATTTTTGCAATAAAGACGGGCTCAGCGCCTTCAATCAGCATCTTCTCGGCGATCTCAAGTTTCCCTTCAAGTTTCCCTTCAAGTTTCCCTCTAAGCTCTCCTTCACGAATTCCCTCAAGTTTTCCTTTTTCCATACCCTGTTCAATTAGTTTTTCAGCAAGGCTCATGAGTTCTTTCTCCACAGCAGGTGACATTTGATTGTGCAAAGCGCCGATGAGTTCATTGATGTGGGCATGTTCTTCATCGACATTGAGCATGTATTTTATTAATTCTAACACAAAACGGTGGTGTTCACAGTCTTCCAGCGCATTGAGGTTGCTTATTATTTTGCCGATTTCCTGGTTTAAATGGGTGCGAAAGTGTTTTCGCATGATAAAGGCCATGGTTCCTGCAAAAATATGGGAGGTCATGGCTTTTTCAGGCAGTTTGTCCACCTCAATCAGATGAAAGGGGTGTTCCATGGTCTCTTTCATCAGTTGGCTATTCTCGCCAAAGAGCTTCCAAAACTGGCGCTGCGCCGTATAGTTTTCGCCCCCGGTATAAAATACCAAAGGCAGGATAAGAGGCAATGGCAGGGCCTTATTTCCCGGATGTTGTTTGATGTGGTAATCCCAGATGGACACCATGTATTTCATCAACCAAAAAGCAATGAGTGAGTCTACTTGCGATTCGTGCTCTGCAAGGATGTAGAGGTAAGCGGGATTACCTTCAAACTGGGCTTTAAATAAAACATCCGTTTGCGAGAGTTTTAATTGCTCATCGACAAATGTGGTTTGGCAATAAGTAACAGTTTTAAAATCCAGTTTTTGTTTGATGGTGCCGGGTAAATACAACTCCAGAAATTCACGTGCTACCTCTGGAAATTGCAGTGAGGAGCGGAACAGCTTGTCGTGTGGGGTGTGAATGATTGATTTTTTCATGGCTTTCTTCGTAGCATTAATGCATTTTATCTGAGCTGTTGGCCCGCGCTTTCAGCGCATCTTCTCCAAATGCCAATGTAGGCGAACTTACGGTACCAGTAATATCTTCATGCAAACAAATTTTATATAAATCAGTAACATATTGCCTGCGGTCTTTCAGTTCAATTTTGCCTGACGTCAGTTTTTTTATAAACTGTTCATGCCGCTGCTGTACCTGTGCTCCAGCAACGGTATCAATATTAACGGGGATTGAAGCCCCCGTTGTAATAATAAAGTCACTAAAATCGACCACATGTGTCACGAGCGTATAATGGGCGTTTTTTTTGGCAACCTGACTTAATCCTTTGTCAATCATTAAATGTTCTGTTTGCCGCTCCAAATCAAATACCACTAATCCTTCGTTACCCACAGCCTTAAGAATCTGGAGATAAGCAAAATACCCATTCGCCATGGCTTTGAAAAGCGATATGGACTCTTCATCGCGCCCCTGATACTGTTTCAGTCCTTTTTGAATGGCATTGGAGTTGTCTTGGTACCCTTGAAAAAGACAATAATCAAAAAATACATTCATCTCATGCTCAGTATTTAAAAGCAATGCGCTGTTTGCTGCAATTTCAAGGCGTTTGGCACAGCGGTCAACCCCATCTCGCGTTAAGCACACCATGAATTTTGGATGCAAATCGCGCAAGAGCTTGCGAATTTGCTCATAATGGGGCACCCACTCTTGTTTTAACGAGTAGTTGTTTTTAGGTTTTCGGTTAATTTGCTCTTGTGTTTCTTTAGAATGGGGTACAGGAACCGAGCCATCAGCAATGCCGCTAGCCAGAGCCTCTAAAAATTTCATGCACCGATAAAATCCAGGATAATGTTCGCATAATGTATTAAGTTCTGAGTGGGAAGCCATACCAATAATGTGTTTCAGATCGCCCATGATGTCATGCATTGAGCGCAATAAAGCCTCATCGCCACCTTCGGATAGCATTTTATTGGCGTGATTATCAATCTCTATGACACATTGTTCTAATGTGGGGGTTAACATAACCACTCCATAAATTAAAATAACCCTATTATACCTATTTATTAGGAATAATAGGATATTGAATGAGGCATTATTTATAGTTGGAGCCTTATTCGCCAGGCTTAATGCTTAATTGTTTTATGCACTGAGATGGCCATTGAAACAGCGTAGCTTAGGAAGCCGTCGCGGTTTTATTTTCATTCGTTTTTTTAAGAACAGACTTGTTCTGGCGCCCTTTAAGTAGCCTGTTAGCGCGCTCTGCATCCTGCTCTCTTACCTCTCCGGACACATCCCCGTTTAAATCAATCCGTGGCATGCCAGCAATCATTTGCTTCAAATAGCGTGGAGAATTGGTGTAATAACGCAGGGCTTTTTTAATCCATTCATGCTCTGGAGCATCAACTTGATTTAAAGTGGTAATGTCCTCATAAATACCAATTTTTA
>CAYXVT010000263.1:0-1677 GCA_964468105.1 Uncultured Candidatus Berkiella sp.
AGAAATAGAAGATCCGACTACGTTACAAACTCCAAAAACAAATGCTCCTTTTTCAATCCTTGCCGCAGGAGAAAGGCATTTTGAGCACCAATAGCCATAATCAGGCTTGCGCCAACAATAAAGCCTTCTAATAAGGGGGCAAAGTTTATGCTCATGATGTTTTAAATGCTCAGAATGAAAGTCTTTAATATTATAGCAAAAACTTAGCTGCGAATCAGCAGAGTGCGCGGTTGCCAAACTGAAGAAAAAGGTGAAAAATCAATAAAACATGATTTTACCAAGGAGCATGAATATGAAAGCAATACGAGTCACTAAGAATGGAGATGCCAGTGTTCTTGAATTGCATGATGTTCCTGTACCCAAGCCAGGCAAAAGTGAAGCACTTATACGTTTAAAAGCCGCGGGCCTTAATTTTATTGATATCTATATTAGAAATGGTCGCTATGCTCGCCCTTTGCCCTACACACCAGGTTTAGAAGGTGCAGGCATTGTGGAAAGTATTGGCGAAGAAGTCACTGAAGTCAAAGTGGGAGACAGAGTAGCCTATACCGGAACAACTGGATCTTATGCAGAATATAACGTTGTTAAAGCTGCTGAACTTATTTTACTTCCAAAAGAAATAAGCTTTGAACAAGGCGCAGCCTTTCCTCTTCAGGGGATTACGGCTCAGTATTTACTTCATGAATATTACCAATCCAAAAAAGGAAGTAACGTATTAGTACATGCCGCAGCAGGTGGGGTTGGGTTATTGCTGGTGCAATGGCTAAAACAAAAAGGTGCGACAGTTATTGGCACGGTTTCAACTCAAGAGAAAGCAAAAGTCGTTAAAGAGGCAGGTGCCGATTGTATCATCCTTTATACCGAGCAAGATTTTGTAACAGAAACTAAGAAATTTACTCATGATATTGGGGCAGATTATATAATCGATGGCGTAGGTAAAACGACTTTCACCAAAGATCTTGAGGCGGTTCGTCAGCGCGGTCATATTTGTATTTTCGGTTCCTCCTCAGGACCTGCCGAACCCTTATTACCCAATTCTTTACAAGCAAAGTCCATAACGCTTTATGGCGGAAGTCTTTTCAATTATATGGGTTCTCGTGTTGAACTGCTGAGCCGTTCCAATGATGTCATGAAGGGAATCATGGAAGGTTGGTTGAAGCTGAAAATCGATCATGTTTTTCCCCTTGCAAAAGCCGCAGATGCGCAAAGAATGCTGGAAGGGCGGCAGACTATGGGTAAAGTTATTTTAACTATGTGAAGGTACACCCTTTTTTTAAGAAGATTGAACTTTATTCAAAACAAGCATGCCTAAATCAATATAGAACATGAAACTAAGGGGCTTGCCATGATGTATTTTGGCGATAGATCACTACTTTATTACGCTGTTGTGCTTGCTATACTTGCCGTTTTGATTGGCTTTTTAGGCTTTGGTGGCGTTGCTGGAGCATTATCTGAAATTGCGAGAATTTTATTTTTCGTTTTCATTTTGCTGTTTGTGTTATCACTGATAGCACATATAGTCTATAGCGGTAAAAAGGGGTAGGGAATAATTGGTAAAGCAAAATAACGCTCTCAAGAATCATGCTTGAGAGCGCGTAAGTACTATACTCTTTTTCTAAAAACAAACCACCAGTTAGTGAGAAATATCAGAGCAGCGATAAGCGCCAATGGCATTAA
>CAYXVT010000263.1:1687-4690 GCA_964468105.1 Uncultured Candidatus Berkiella sp.
CGAATGAGGGGGTTAAAAATTAAAATGATTAAAGCAAAAGCGATCCCCCAAGCGATATAAAATTTTGGTTTGCGTGTGAATAACAGATAAGCAATGATAGCTGCAGTCACTGAAACAACAATTTCTAAGATAATTGGAAAAAAGACAGGCATTGGGTATGGAACCATGGAGACCAGAAGAAAAATAGCAGGTAGAAACCAAATTAAAATGTCATTGATATATCGATTCATTGTTCGCCCCTAGGTGGTTTCTTATTTCAGTTTTACAGTTGGAAGCCCAGTGATAATACCAAATGCAGAGAGAACCCAAAGTAAAACGGCAATCACGACAACCACATTTAAGATTAATTTGATGGGTCTTGCCATGGGGATATAAGTATTGATAAGCCAAAGAATAAAGCCGACCACAATAAGCACAATAACAATAGTTATAAGTGACATATCTTATTCCTTTTGATTAGCCTGTTAATCTGTTGCTGATAATATAATCAGCGAAGTGAGGAATAGTTCTAATATTAATCAGATCCCAGTATAAAAGAGATCTGGCATTCTAGCCACTGCCTTCGTGCTTCAATATCTGGCTAAGAAATTTTCGAGTGCGTTCTTCTTTGGGGTGCGAGAAAAAAATATCCGGTGTATTCATTTCTATCATTTCACCAACATCCATAAAAAGTATCTTATCGGCTACGATTCTAGCAAAAGACATCTCATGCGTTACACAGATCATGGTCATACCATCATTCGCTAAAGCTATCATTACATCTAGAACTTCTTTAATCATTTCAGGATCTAAAGCACTGGTGGGTTCGTCAAACAACATCAGACATGGTTGCATACATAAACTTCTTGCTATCGCGACCCGTTGTTGCTGTCCTCCTGATAAATTGACTGGGTATTTATTAGCTTGCTCTGGAATTTTAACTGCTTCTAAATAGTGCATTGCGAGCTCAATCGCTTGCGCTTGTGGCATTTTCTTAACACACATTGGCGCTAAGGTAAGATTTTCCAAAATGGTGAGATGAGGAAAGAGATTAAATTGTTGAAATACCATGCCAACAGATTGACGAATAATCGATAGCGTTTTCACATTATCAGTTAAAGTAATTCCTTTGACCTTTATAGTGCCTTCTTGATGTTTTTCTAACCCATTAATACAGCGGATCAAGGAAGATTTTCCGGAACCTGAAGGACCACAAATGACAATTTTTTCACCTTGTCTGACATTAAGATTGATATTTTTTAAAGCGCGAAACTTACCATACCACTTTGATAAATCTCTTATTTCAACCATCATATCTGTTTTGCTTTCAGTGTTCATTGAAATGAGACCCACCATTTAATTTTTTCTCTAAATAACGACTATAAAACGACATACTAAAACAAAACACCCAATATACTAATCCACAGAAAATATACGCTTCTAGAGCGGTTCCAAGCCAAAGAGGATCAGTGGTTGCTACTTGAACAATGCCAAGAAAATCGTATATCCCAATAATTAAGACAAGCGTTGTATCTTTAAATAAAGCTATAAAATTATTAACAATGCCTGGAATAACGGCTCTTAGCGCTTGGGGAAGAACTATTAATCCTGTGGTTTGCCAATAACCCATGCCAAGCGAAATGGCAGCTTCGTATTGCCCGCGAGGTAAACTTCTTAAGCCGCCTCGAATAACTTCTGCCAAGTAAGCGGCTTGGAAAAGTGTGATCCCAATAAATGCGCGAATTAATTTATCAACTACAACTTCTTGGGGTAATAATAGAGGGAGCATAACCGAGGCCATAAATAATATTGAGATAAGTGGAACGCCACGTAGAAGTTCGATAAAACTCACACAGATGCTCTTAATGATAAAAAGTGAGGAATTTCTGCCAAGGGCTAAAAGGATAGCGAGAGGGAATGCACACAAGATACTACCAAAGGCAAGAAAAATGGTGAGGAATAAACCACCCCAAAGATCGGTCGTTACCTTTTGTAAAAAAAATCCACCATGTAAAAAAAATAGGATTAAAAAACTGATGAGTGCCAGGAACAGGAGACGTTTAAAAAGACGTATTCTCGCAAAAGTTAATTGAAGAAAGCCAAATGCTAATAAAACAAGAGACAAGTTTACACGCCATCTTTGTGAAACAGGATAAAATCCATAAATAAATTGCTCCCATCTGGCGTTTATCATCGCCCAACAGGCGCCGGTTTGTGGGCAATCCATTCTAGAGTGACCATGCCAAGTAGCATTGATAAATGCCCAATCAATAAAATTTGGCAACAAGTAAAGCATAATGCCCAATAAAATGAGACTAAAAACGAACGTGCTTTTCATAAATGATCATGAGTCCTGAAAGAGAAAGACTAATAAACAAATAAACAGCCATGGTCATGGCAATTATTTCAACGGCTTGTCCTGTTTGATTTAATGCCGTGCCTGCAAAAATGGAAACCAAGTCCGGATAGGCAATGGCGGTAGCTAAAGAAGAGTTTTTAATTAAGTTTATGTATTGATTCGTTAAGGGAGGTAATATAACTTTTAAACTTTGTGGAATAATAACTAATCGTAAAGACTGAAGATAAGACAACCCTAAAGCAAGCGAAGCTTCCATTTGTCCTTTGGGTACAGACTGAATGCCCATCCTAACTATTTCACCGATATAAACGGCCGTATAAATACTTAAGGCAAGAAGTAAAGCCAGAAATTCTGGTAACAGATTAAGTCCTTTTTCAAAGTTGAACCGACCTAATGTCGGAAATTCGAAAGTCAGAGACCATAGAAATAGAAATAATTCAATAATAGCTAAGCTAATAAAGCTAAGCGCGACAAAATATCGCAATGATTGCTTTTTTCCAAAAGCGAGACAATAACGCTTTTCATAATTGAAAAAAATGAGTGAGCAGATAATAAACAGGCAAGCTGCAAAAAAATGAACAATTGAAATATGAGAAGCTATTGGCATCGGGGTATAGATCCCACGATTGGTAATAAAGATTGCATTGAAAAATGAAATACTATTG
>CAYXVT010000264.1:0-4560 GCA_964468105.1 Uncultured Candidatus Berkiella sp.
TAAGTATTCATTAAATCGATAATCGCCACCATCTTGCATAAACCTACAAAAAGAAAGAGTAAAAGCTGTTGACAGTTGATATTCGTCTAATGAATCGAAGCTTCGTGTTTCAAGAGGAGGGAAAGTCATTTCTTCCCCTATTAGCTCTGAGATAGCACTCTTATAATCTTGTCTTACATTAGAAAATCCAGCTATATTCTTAAAGCATTCAGCCAGCTTTATATCATTACATAAAATCAAGCATGACTTCTTGTCAAGATTTAGCTCAGCTGTTGCTAAAATGTGAGCATCTCTTTGATCGTTTTCATTTTTGATTTTGAAATAGGTATTTTCCTTCTGAAGATATTCTCTTGCTTTTTCATTAATCATATCATTAGAGGGAATAATTCTAACCCCGTACTGTTCAAAAAGCTGCTTAAACCATGCCACATATTTATTGATTCCAGGGAAAGGTACTGGTACTAAACGGTTACGATTTTTAATCTCATTTTCATCCTTTTTGTGCTGCTGACGGCTGCGTTCCCAAAGAGCCGTTTCACCAATATAGACCTTTATTATATCAGCTTTTGACATGTGTAATAAAGGCGCAAGTTCTGTACCAAAGTTCGCGCCTCTAAGGACGCTACTGTCAATGTAAACTCCTTGAGGTGTGACAGAACTGGTCACCAATATATTCAATGTGCTTTTAATCACTACAACGCCTGCTGAAAATTCCAAAAAAAGACCGCGAGAGAATATTAATCATTTTACTTGTTTTTGATCCATTTATGGAAGGAAAGATCTTAACCTGTATAAATAGCCGGAAGCTTGTGGTAACGCAGCCAGTATCACCGGCGCGGGGAAAGTATTAAGCTGCATAACTTTTATAGCTATTCAGTGCGGGATCATTGGTAGCCTTAGCCACTTAACAAAAAATAACATGTGAAGACGCATATATGTTAAATTAGTGGGCTGTAAGAAATACTAATTTGATAAGGGTTAATGGAGATGAATATAGAAGAATCGTATTTTTCTCTCCACCGGTATTGGCTTCAAGCTAATTTAATGAGGAAAAATTTTTTTGAAGAGTGGGAAAATCTAAATTCCCCTAAAAAAATATTTATAGATTTTTTGATACAAGAAGTGTTAATTGAAACTATGGAAGTTAAAAAATCATACTTAGTATATCAAAATTGGCTATGCGTTAATCTAATTAAAAAAAAAATTAAAAATATTGAAGTTCTTGATTTGCATTTGCATTCTTCACAAGCGATTACTTATATGGATTTCTGGTTATCTAATTTATATACTGTAATCTATCACGTATGTAAAAAGAAGCCAAATTTAATTTACGATGAAATTTATAGTTTAATAGATTTATTTCCCAATAATTTATTTTATTTAAGAGGGTGCAGAAATAGTGTTTTTCACTTTGAGTCGCCAAATTTTAGACAAAAAAAAATAAATAAACTGCTTGGGCTTAATATAGTGTGGGCTAATGATTTACATAATGTATTAGGTGAAAATTTGCTCAGTATAATTAAAGGTGAAAAACCAAATATTGCCTTTAAACATAACATTCAATCCCTGAAGGATTTAAGAGATTCAAAAGAAATAAAGAATGTAATTCAAAAAAATCCGATTGATAATTATGAATTATCATTATGTCGGCTTTATCAATATTGGTTAAGAGCACAATTGATGAAAGAACGTTTTTACGGTAGTTTATCACCAATTGAGAATTTTGATCCAGACTCGCATGCATACATGGGTTTTTGGTATTCAATGATTTACTGCGTTGTTGAAGGCTACACGAAGCTATGTTTCTCGAATGACAAAATAAATTTGTTATTGAATGAGCAGGATAGGAGGCGTTTAATAAAATATAGGCATTCTTTTACGAAATGTCATAAAGCTTATTTTAACTACCATTTGACCGGCGATCTTTTAAATAGGCCAGGAGCAGCGGCTTGGATAAATGAATTACATGACTCCTTAGGTCATTACCTTCTTTATGAAATGAAAAAAATAATTAAAACTTAATATCTCAAAATTACTTTCCTTACAACTATTAATTGACATGCAAAAATGATTGGATGGACCCAACCCACTTCTAAACGGCGCCTGTACTATGCAAAATCTATTTTTATCATAAAAATAAGTTGTAAACTATCAGAAATTACTTAGAATTTTCCTTATTTTTAATTTTTTTCAGTTCTTATGTGTCCTACTAAGCCTTTTATTGAAGTTACTACGACCAGGTGGTATAAATGCCATCATTGCAGAAAATATATGTTTACGCCAACAGCTAATAATCTTAAATAAAGATAAAAAACGATGCCCCAATCTCTCTAGCATAGATCGTTTAATATTTGGTTTTTTCAGTCATTATATTAACCTTAAAAGATTGTATCGTTTGGCCATCTTAATTAAACCCACTACTTTATTAAAACTACACAAAGCCTTAGTCATGAAAAAATATAAATCCTTATTCTCAAATAAAAATTATAAAAAACCTGGCAGAATTGGCCCAAATCAAGAAATCATTGATCTCGTTTTAGCATATAAAAATCGCAATCCGAGATTTGGTTACTTGCGAATTGCAATGCAAATCTCAAATCAATTTGGCATTAAAATAAGCAGTGATCAGGTAAGAAGAATTTTAAATAAATTTTACAAGCCTAGGGGCAAGAACAATGATCCAAGCTGGTTAACCTTTTTAGACCATACCAAAGATTCATTTGGATGATAGGCCTATGAAATGTTTAAATTATGCTACCCCGAACGAGGCGTTTTTTAAATATTTTAAGGCAGATCTAAATTTAAGAGCGATTCGCGCTTCAAAATAGAATGTACCTGAAGTGCTGTCGCATTGCTAATTAGAATTCGCAAGTTTGATTGTTTGTCTTTTGGTTACCAAGCATTACAAATGGTAGAGCACTTCAATCTTATCGCCTTTTCGCTGGGTCCCGTTCCGATACTGTCGGTGCTGCTGGTCGCTTCTCTGGTGACTTCAGTACTGGTGGTGGCTTTTGGCTCGCCTGTGGAGGCGTTTGGTTACTCCCTTTCCTGAAAGGAAGTTTCAGACTTTTTTCTGGTGACCAAGGCGATGGCACCGGATCACTTTGGTTTGGCTCCTTTTCTGGTGACTGCTGCACTGATGGTGGTTTTTGGATCACTTGTGAAGGCGTTTGGCTACTCCCTCGCTCAAAGGAAAGTCCCAGGCCTCGTTGTGGTGACCAAGACAACTGTTCCTGCGCTCGCCTGGACGTTTGTGGCTGGCTAGGAGCAGAAGCATCTCGTTTTGACTCTCTTCCTAATACTAATGCTGATTGTGCCTCAGATCCCATACTTCTTACAAAAGGTGCATCTAATGGGGGTGCAGGCGGTTGCACACTTTGTTTTGGCCCCGCAGCTCTTAGCAACGGCATGAAATGATGATCTTTATTTATTAAATGAATGGCGTCTGGTTCTTGAAAATCCATTTCTAGTGCTTGTTTTTGAACTCCATTTGGTTTTATTACATAACGATCAGGAGTATATTTAATGGCTACAATATGTTTGTCCAATATATCTGCTCGTTTAGCGGAATCGATTATTTCTTTTGCAGTTTTTATATAATCTCCAAAAACATCATAATCATATTTACAATCACCTTCAGGCGTGATACTTTCAGGCGAGATATCTTGGACAGACGGGTCAAATCCCAAGGCAGAAATGCTTTTTGACTGGCTAGTTACTGTATCTTTAATCCATCCTTCTTCATTTGCAAAATAAGCCTTAAATTCTCCTAACTCCTTCACTATCACAATAGCAACCTCTCCCGCGTCTACCCTAGGCGGATTCTTTGGCACTCTTTCTGTATAAAAAAGCTGACAAACTCTGTGGGGTATGTACTCTGTCCAATAAAGACTTTTATTTAGCTTTTCACAAATCATCTTTCCTTCAATATTAGGTCTTCCCCATGTGCAACACCTTGTTATTTCAAGAGTAGTATATCTAATATATCGACGACACTCATCATAAGTTGACCCTCCTGTTTTAATGTCTTTAGCTATCTCTGATTTTACCCATCTTTCGCTCTTTTGTGCATCTTCCTCAATATAACTTGCGCATAATTCACGTAACTCTTTATAGGTGGGACTTCCGCCTAACGATTGAGAAATGCTATCAAAAAAGCAGTCTCCATTATCATAGGTATCTCCAACGGATATGTCTTGTTTAAAATAGGAGTCAACCAACCTTTTATCTTCATTATCTTGCACTGAAAGCCCTTTGCGCTTCAGGGCAGATGATGAAGGAAATAATAACAAATTAGTTCCTGGGTGTGAAACTTCTGTTACCGTTTTAAGTTCTTCTCCTGCCCGCTTCTTTTCTCTGCTATTTCCTGAAAATGATCTATCAGGCGAGGATGCAGAAGTACCCCCTGATTCGGGATCTCGTTTGTTGTTACCACTACTATCTCTTCCTCCAACACCTCCACTAGAACTACCACCGCTAGCACCAGAAGGAGGACCACCACTTCTATCCGATCCCTCGCTATCTTTCGCCCGAGAGCTTTGTGTTTGAACTGATCGCATT
>CAYXVT010000265.1:0-4523 GCA_964468105.1 Uncultured Candidatus Berkiella sp.
ATTTCATCCCAAGTTTGTCCGCTATCTGCTGCACTATCTCTGCATTGAGATTCGGCACTCGCTCTATCGCTCTGCCTATGCTCTCTTGTCCTTTATTGTCAGGGTAAAGGTAAAGAGGGAAATAATTTCCTGAACCATATCTGCCTGCTGTTCCAGTTAAATTAAATTCTCCAATTAGTTTGGATATAAATACATATTGCCAATTACCGACACATTGTCTTGCTATTACTAAACCAATGTTTTTACCATTAAAAAAATGTTGCATTGATTTCTCTCTAGCTCTTTCAATGAGCTTTACATCGTAGTAAATAAATTTATTATCGAAGGGTCTGTATGAGATTGGCTTAATAATATTTTTGTCCGCTTCAATATCGTAAAAAGTTTCAATGTTCTTTATTAATTCATTTTTTCTTTCATTAATTAAAATAGCATCCTTTGAGGTCACAATTCCAACATTGTTTGAAATAAATATTTCACTTACTTTAAATCCTTTATCGTAAATTTTTTGCTCGTCAAAATCCTTGTTCACAAAAAAGTAATTAGGAGCAATATTAGGGAGTTCCTTGTATGGTGTTGATTTGATTGAATTTTCAAAAAGGAAATTGTATTTTAATTCTCTTTTTCCGAATAAGTCGAAATGAAAAACTTTACCCAATTCATTTGTTTTTTTCTTTCCTGTTTTTACAAAAATATTGATTGAAACACCTTGCATTATATCAAATACATTTACATCAGCACTTCCATCAGGTGCTGTTTCATTTTTTTTGCTGTTCCCGTGTAGGTTAAGAGTATAAATCTTGTCAAATGTTTTTAGTAAATGCCAACGCATTCCACGAAAAGTAGGATTATCCAAAAAGCTATGAGGATTAATAAAAGCTAAAACACCACTTCCGTTTTTTTCAATATAATGTTGTCCATATCGTATAAATTTATTTTCGTCTGCATTTATCCATTTTGGATTGCGTTCTTTTAATTTTTCTTTTCCTCCCGGTTCTTTTTTGTAATCTTCCATAAGATTCATTATCCATTCGCCTTTATTGGCACTTTCACCGCTATAAGGCGGATTGCCAATAATGCACATTACGGGCGTATCGCGTTTTATATAATTGGCTTCATTGGCTTCGGCACTTAACCAATTGGCAAATAATGTGCCTGTGTCGGGATGGCTTTCTTCCAAACTATTGGTCAAGAAAACTCTGAATCGTTGATTGGTGGTAGGTTTATAGCCCGTTTCTGTCAATAGTAAATCCAATTTCAAATGTGCCATCGCATAACTTGCCATCAATAATTCAAAACCATTGAGGCGAGGCAATAAATGCTGCTCTACATAATTGCTCCAAATACCTTGTTGCCCTTGAAATTTTTTATATATATGCTTCACCACTTCGGCAAGAAATGTGCCCGTACCTGTGGCAGGGTCAAGAATTTGTACTTTATGCACATCTTTTTGAATTTTTTTTCCTTGCTGTTCAACTTGTATTGTTGTCATGCTTTTATCGGCAAGACCTTGGCTTAAGCCGAATTCTTGTTTTAATATATCGTCCACCGCACGAACAATAAAATTAACAACGGGTTGGGGAGTGTACCATACGCCACGGGCTTTACGCAAAGCAGGGTCATATTCGCTCAAAAAATCTTCATAAAAATGAATAATGGGGTCTTCCATTTTTGTGGTTTTTCCATAGCCGCTCAACATTTCTTCCACATTGCATGCAAGAAATATTTGCACCAAATCATCCACAATCCATCGGATACGCTCATCAAGGTCTAAGCCTGCAATATAACCGAAAAGTTTTTTCAAAAAAGGATTTGATTTCGGAATAAGTTCAAATGCTTCTTGACGGCTGAACGTTGGCAAAGTAGGGTCATGCAATCGTGCGGCAAACATCCCATACGTTATAGTTTGTGCATACACATCGGCAAAACCCTTAGCAGTAATATCATGGATAAGAATTTGCTTAAAAGCGTGCATTTGATCTTTCAATGTGCTGTCTTCATCATTATCTTCATCGCTATTGAGTGCTTTTTCAATAATCTGTGAAAGCAAACGCGCTTTGCCTGCCATCATTTTTGCCAATGTTTTGGAGCTTTTAATTGTTTGCCCTATATGCGTACAAAAATCTTTGATAAAAAGCGCGAAAGCATCAAAATTTTCTGTCAATGGTATTATTGTTCCTTTGTCATTTACTTCGCCAATGGCTATTTTTCTGACAAATTGCCCATCGCGATACAAATGAAAATCGAGATAATCGGTAAAAATAATATTATTGAGCGATGCTTTGTAGCGGTCAAATTGTTCTTTATTGCCTGTTTTTTTGATGCCGTCCAAATCCTTATCACCAATATCTTTTGCTTCAATAAAACCGACGGGAATATCATTCATAGTCAAGATATAATCGGGCGCACCGCAATTTTGTCTTTTGGGTTCATTGGTGGCATGAATAGCGGGCACAAGACTTTCCAAAAGATTTTGCAAATCACCACGAAATGTATGTTCGGTTGCATTGCCAAGAGTATAGCGTTTATTGATGCTGTCAATGTATTGATGGAGTGTCATGGTATGAAACGATTGTGTATGAATAATAAAAATGGGGCAGTTGTCCGGATCTGCCCCATCTATGAGGTATTTATGAACACGACTATGAAGTTTTATTCCATTCACAGTCTCATCAAAATAACGTTTCAAATATACCAATTTCCCGCACTTCAAACAAAAAAAAACAGGGCAGCTCTTGTGAACTGCCCTTGCCCTGTTTACCACGTTCAGACTATATCTCCCCTGTATTGTATAGTCTAGTTGTTGTTGTTGAATGCAATATACGACAATATCTGCATTAAAACAATATCAACAGATATGTTTTTTCCTCGGTTGTTATTATCGCTTCGTTGGGACTTCTGTCCGCCGGACGGAGTGTCTTCATCTTTTGGATGTTTGTATTTATCCCCTCCGTCGGAGGGGTGTCCGCCGGACGGGGTGGTTTCTACTTTTGCTCGTTTGTTTTCATCTTTCTCTCGCTTGTCTTCATCTTTGGTTTGTTTGTCTTCATCTTTTGGATGTTTGTATTTATCCCCTCCGTCGGAGGGGTGTCCCAAGGACGGGGTGGTTTCTACTTTTGGTCGTTTTTTAGCTTCTGGAAGTGGATTGTTGTCTTCTGGAGGGCGATTGTTGGCAACTTTCCCTGAAAATTGACCATCTGGATGTGGCGGAAGACCATCTGGACGCGGTGGAAGACCATCTGGATGCGGCGGAAGACCATCTGGATGCGGCAGGAGACCATCTGGATGCGGCGGAAGACCATCTGGATGCGGCGAAAGACCATCTGGATGCGGCGAAAGACCATCTGGACGCGGTGGAAGACCATCTGGATGCGGCAGGAGACCATCTGGATGCATAGATGGCAAAGTTCCGAGGATAGTTACTCACGTTCTGAGAATAGTTAATCACGTTCTGAGAATAGTTAATTATGTTCTGAAAATAGTTAATCACATTCCGAGAATAGTTAATCATGTTCCGAGAATAGTTAATCACGCACCGAAGATAGTTAATCACGCACCGAAGATAGTTAATCACATTCCGAGAATAGTTAATCACGTTCTGAGAATAGTTAATCACGTTCCGAAGATAGTTAATCACATTCCGAGAATAGTTAATCACTCACCGAGAATAGTTAATCACATTCCGAGAATAGTTAATCACATTCCGAAGATAGTTATTGAATAGAATGGAATAGTAATGAAGAAATCAATGTTAGATAATAGAAAACGTAGTGCAGTTATGGCTAATTAAGGCGTAGTTATGGCTAATTATAGTGTAGTTATGGCTAATTAAGGCGTAGTTATGAAGAAAATAGAGAATATTTTGTAACATTGAGAAAAAAATAGTGTCTATGCAACCGTTGACGCGCCACTGTATTGCCCATCCCGATGCGTTACAGTCCACGTTAATAATAATTATTTTTATTATTTATTTTTCAAAGGTGTTTTATGGCAACAGAAATGCCCAAAAGGCTGTTTTCCGCAGCCGACGATGCATTGCTGTCACGTGCAGCTAATATGCAACAAGCCGCAGTGACCTATCAGTCACAATTAGCCGATTATGGTTTCACAGCCGCAATGATTACCGCATTGGATACTGCCATCGAGGAAGCAATTGTGTTTCCGACCGATGACATGAAATTGCTGGAAATTGTCGAAGCCACGCAAATTATGGAGGAAAAAGAAGAAGCATTGCGAGAAGCTATCCGCGCTATTGTGACAAGAGCCATTTTAGTATGGGGCGAAAAGTCACTCAATGTAGCAAAATTCCGTGCAGAAGGATTATCAAAACAAACCCGTGAAATATTGCGTGGCACGGCAGGCAGAGTGGTGGAAAAGGCGAATGAATTTAGTGCCGAACTTGCCACCAAAGGTGTTACTCCGGCTATGATAGCAGCAGTCACAACTGCAAGCAATGAATTAAAAACCGCCATGAGTAATTTTAATAATGCCGAAGACAGCCGCCCCGATGAACGCGAAGAGCGTGT
>CAYXVT010000266.1:0-4518 GCA_964468105.1 Uncultured Candidatus Berkiella sp.
GAGAGTAAATCCCAATGTAAATTAACTGGCCATAAAATCGATGCATCGGCTTGATTTAAGCTCCCCGTTTGGCCAGTTGCAAAGTCAGCTTGTGCGACATCATGTTTTAACCAATAATAATTCATATTAAAAACTTTATGTCGACTTGGTTGGTATTGAAGAGTGAAGGCTGCTTGTTCTGTTTGTTGCTCAATACTATCCCATTCCCAAAATAATCCACTTGACCAAGTATTGCTCATATGTAATTCGGTTTGTGCGATGAGCTTAGAGTGATGCGAGGTCGCATTAACATCTTCTAATAGAAAACAAGTATTTTCTTGTTGTAATTCTTCACAAAGTGAAACGCGGCGATCACGAAAATAAAAAATTTGTCCAATACTTGCTCTTAGGAGTTCTTGACCGCCATTACGCGGTAAAAATCGTGACATAATACTAACGCTAACTTGATTCGCATCTCCTATACGATCTCGTCCGCTAAAACGGTTATCACGAAAGAGCTGGGCATAGCTAAAATTCATGATCCCACTATCAAAGTCCGGGTAAAAATGCTGATCTCTAAAAGGAACATAAAGATAGTACAAACGAGGTTCAAAAGTTTGAATGCCTTTATACTTTTTAAATTGGATATCTCTCTCAAAAAATATACCGCTATCGACATCGTAAAGCGGTATTGTTCGACTAGGCGCTGTGGGCAGATTTTGCTGTTGAGCATTTTCTGAAAGGTCAAGAGAATACTGTAACCAATCAAGTTGCATTCTTGGTGTGATATAAAACCATGGCTCTTCCCAAGGTAAGCTGATACTTGGTCTTAAATGAAATCGTTGTCCTATCGTTACTGGTGTTTGAGTCAGGATATCAGGGCGATGGGTGAAATTAACCGCTTCACCATTAAGGCCAAAGGACAGATTTAACAATTGATTTGGGTATATTGCTTGAAATACCCATTGAGGTTGTCGCTTATATATTTCTTCATTGATGGGTTTAGATAAAGGTTGTAAAACTTGATATTCTTCAATATTAATAATATGTGTCCAATAATCACCATAATAGGAAAGATTGGCCGTCT
This sequence comes from Uncultured Candidatus Berkiella sp., assembly GCA_964468105.1. GTDB lineage: Bacteria > Pseudomonadota > Gammaproteobacteria > Berkiellales > Berkiellaceae > Berkiella. The sequence goes on from CAYXVT010000266.1 coordinate 1,067, forward strand.
GAGGTAAATGAATCGTACTCGCCGTATTAATATCATTACCTAAATCTACAAAATAATTATCATCGCTAACATGATCAAAAATAATATTAAACTGCCAACGCCTGTCCCATTGTGAGGCGTGTCGATAATTAAAAGCCGAACGATTATTATTCCCTTCTAAAGCGATGATTCGCGGATCTTGAAATGACAAACCACCTGGGGGAGATAAACGATTTTCCTTTTGGAATGGACCATATTTTCTATCATTGGGTAGAAAATGCCATTGGATGGTACCTTCACTATTAGCAAAGAGATAACGCGCTTTTGATTGTCCTTCAATTCCACGTTCTGATAACCATCTTCCAGCAAGCGTTAAATCATAATTAGGGGCGATATTCCAATAATAGGGGATAGAAAATTCATAACCTGAATTGCTAGTGGATCCATAACTTGGAAATAAAAAGCCAGTATGTCTTTTGTTATCAATGGGATAATCAAAGTAAGGGAAATAAAAAACAGGAAAACCATGCATGTCTAAACGAATGTGCTTAGCAGTGGCTCTTCCTTCTTTAGGGTAAAGCGAAATTTTGTCCGCGTTTAAAAGCCAAGTCTTACTTTTCGGGGCACAAGTCGTATAAGTTGCTTGATAAAGCTGTAGGTTAGAATCACTGTCGATATCGATGGCTTTAGCCATGCCTCTTGCATGGCGCGGATACCAACGATAGGTTGTTTCGCTAAAATGAAATGCCTGAGGTACGTGTTGATATTCCGCATATTGCCCCCATACGCTCATGCCTGGGGCAGCATAATGAATATTTCCTTTTGCAATGATGCGTTTCCAGTCTTTGGTTTCAGGTGATCGCTCAACGACAATTTCATCGGTATGTAAGTAACGCTCACCTTGCATCAGAGTGACATTTCCACGCAATAGTGATTGACCTAATAAAGTAAATTCAGTTTCGTTAGCAGACATGACCATTGGTAACTGAAATGAATCTTCAGTGGATATTGTTGCGCTAGTTGCAAAGGGGGCATAATGTCCTTCACAAAGACTCATGCAAGCCGGCTCAACAACCCAATCGGAGAGCTCAGGATCTGCATCGGGTGATGAAGAATTTGCCCATCCAAGTGGAATGCAAAGTAGCAATACAAGTAAAAAAACTAGCTTTTTTATGGTTATCAACTTTATTATATCTATTATTAAATCAGAGAAATGATTTTAAGCTTTGATGCTTGATGAGTATACCATTTGTGGAGTTTGGATAGATGCAAAACGGTGAATTGGAATTAAAACAATGGATTAGTGCCACGCTTGGGTCTTCTGATTACAGTTACCAGGCGATGCTAGTTTTAGAACTTATTATCGGGTAAGGTATACTGATAAAGATTTTATAGTGATGTTAGCTCCTCCTGCTAAGGAGCGTACAGATGCTTTTGTCGCCATTGGTAAAGCATGGCATCAGCATGGTTTGCAGGTTCCTAATATTTTAGCTTGGGAGAAAGCGCAAGGATTTGTTTTGCTTTCTGACTTTGGCGATAGGTTACTTTTGGATATTTTAGCAACCGATACCGCTGATTCTTTTTATCATCGCGCAATGCAATCCATTGTGCAGCTGCAAAGCGCAAATATGTCAGATTATGCCCTACCACTTTATGATGAAAATTTTGCTAGACTAGAGTTGGGTTATTTCACTGAATGGTTTCTTCAGAAATTTCTAGGTTTGACGCCGCAAGAAGAAGAAGCAAAGATACTGTCCGATGCTTCAAACAAGGTTGTTGCCAATTTCACTTCTCAACCACAAGTGATAGTTCACCGTGATTATCATTCTCGAAACTTAATGGTCTTAGAAAATGAAACATTAGGAATCATTGATTTTCAAGATGCGATGGTAGGCCCAATAACGTATGATTTAGTTTCACTTTTAAAAGATTGTTATATCTCCTTTGGTGCTCAACAGGTAAATCGTTGGGTAGAACAGTTTCATGAAATGCTCATTGCGCATAAACGGATCCCGCGTGGCGATTTTCAACTTTTCTTAAAATGGTTTGACTTAGTCGGGTTGCAACGTCATTTAAAAGTTTTAGGTAATTTTACAAGATTGAAACTTCGGGACAATAAGCCTCATTATCTAATTCATCTACCACGCATTATGAATTACATTTTAGAAGTCACTAAAAAATATCCCGAATTTACCGATTTTCATCATTATATGCATTTGAATGTAACTCCTCTTATGTTTGAAGCATTAGCCCAACACGATATTTTACATAGTAATGATGCAAAGGTAGCTTCATGAAATTGCGCGCAATGATATTAGCAGCGGGCAGGGGAGAACGTTTACGACCATTAACGGATACCTGTCCTAAACCGCTTATTCCGGTAAATGGAAAACCCTTAATTGAATATCATATTGAAAATTTATCTCAAGCCGGAATATCTGAGATTGTTATCAATGTTCGGCATTTGGGTGAAAAAATACAAGATTATTTAGGTAATGGTCAGGAATGGGGCGTTAATATAACTTACTCTGTAGAATCAAAAGAGTTAGAAGTTGGGGGCGGTATACTACAAGCATTACCGTTATTAGGAGAAAATCCCTTTCTTATTATTAATGGTGATATTTGGACAGATTATCCACTTTCATCACTACAATATGAGCAGGGATTGGCGCATTTAGTCTTAGTAGATAATCCTGCACATAACTTTAAAGGTGATTTTTGCATTGAAGATAATGGGATGCTCTCACGCAGGGAGTCACCAAGGCTAACTTATTCGGGTATATCGGTTTTGCATCCCGCGCTTTTTCAAGGTTGTATTCAAGGAGAATCCTTTCGTTTGGCCCCCCTACTAGATAAAGCCATCTCTCAAAAAGCCTTATATGGTGAATACTATGATGGGCAGTGGACAGATGTTGGAACAATCGAGCGCTTACAGACATTAGAAGAATCACTCACAAACTCTCTCCAGACTAGAATGAATTACTAATAATATGACAATTTTTGGCAAACTATTTGGCGCCATTCTTGGCTTTCTTATGTATGGTCCTCTTGGCTTAATCATTGGCGTAGGTGTTGGGCATCTCTTTGATAAAGGCTTACAACTTAATGCACGTATTCATGGTGGACCTGAGGTTGAAATAGCCAAAAAAGTTTTTTTTAAAACAACTTTTACAGTGATGGGATATATAGCCAAAGTTGATGGCCATGTCAGTGAAAGAGAAATTCAAATTGCCAGAGAAGTCATGGCTCACTTGCAGTTAAGCCAAGATCAAAAACTAATGGCCATGAAATATTTTAACTTTGGCAAATCGCCGCAATATAGCTTTAATTCATCGATGGAGAATTTTGTTACCCATTGTGGGCAACATCAACAATTGGTTCAATTATTTGTTGAAATTCAAATTCAAGCAGCGTTAGTCGATGGTATACATAACCGTCTTAAAAGGCAGGTGTTAGAATTACTCTGTGATAAA
>CAYXVT010000267.1:0-4513 GCA_964468105.1 Uncultured Candidatus Berkiella sp.
AGAGCAAGATTGGTCATGGTTAGTACGCGCTCACCATCAAGAGACGCGAGTCGTGATGCAAGCGCTGGTGCTGTTTGGTCCAGGTGTGCGTCGAGCGGAAGTGTGACGTGTGGGTTTAAGCCTTTGTTAATAACTGCTAAAACGCCATCAAGTGCTGAACCTTTTAGTGATTCTGGTAGCGCTTTAAACTGTCTTAGGAATGCTTCTTGACTATGTCTTGAAACATTTTGCATTAATTGATCATCACTATATTTCAAAGATAAATTGATCCACAATAATGTATATTTTGCGCTCAAGTTAGGATCTTTCAGTAGATAGTCAACATAATCTTTTCCCATTTGTTGACCTTGCCATATGCTGCCTTGATATTGTTTAGAAGCATGATAAGGCGAACTTTGCCCTTCATTTTCTCTAGCAATCGCCGCACGTTCTCTTGCACCAAGGTCAATACGCTTTATACCAGTAACATTATTTTCTTTATCAAGAATTGCCATGAATTGGCCAACATGTAAACTCTCATCTCCTGCTACTGCACTTGAAAATATGCCTGCAGCTAGTTGCCATTGCGCAGTTGAATTTAAGTCTGCAATACTCCGGTTGATGTAGTCAGAATACCAAGATTCATAGCTCCATGCTGTTTTAGGGGCACGTTTAACACCATAAACTAGCTCATCCCAAGGTCTTACTTTTCCACCTTCGACTGTTGGCACAACAGCATCTTGAATTGAGACAGCCATTGAATCTCCAATGCTGCCAACTGTCGCATAGTTCACCGAATCTTCTAATTCAGCAGGTAGTAGTTTGGCTTGACGGACAAAGTAGGCTGTTCCTTCTAATAAGCACGTTCCAGGGTCATCTGATTTAATCAAAAGATCTTTAGCTGTGTTTTGCTTGCGATAAAAATTAGCAATCCCTGCTTGTCCTCGCCCCTTTAAAGGTCTTGTGATGGTATAAACACTACCCTCTTTATCTTTGAGGATTTCACCTTCTTCAAAAAGAGCAGTTGGTCTGATAGTGGAAATGCCAGCAAAATTAAATTTATATTTTTGCTGCAGCTGTTTTAACGTAGTGATGATTGGATCTAATTTAAATCTGCTAAATACTTCTATTGGTGCTACTGATAAATCATCATCAATAACAATAGGTGCATCAAAAGTTATTTTATCTACATTATCCTTATCCGTACTGGATAAAATAGCGTTGATCTTAAATAAGAAATCTTTTTGAATATCCTCAGGTGATCGTACATTTTTTGGATCTTTCAAGGTTGAATAAAGATCTTTTAATTGTTTGTTGATTTGAAGCTGCGAGTCATAAGCGCTATTTAACATAACCTACCCCGGTAAACTTTCATATAAAGTACGACAATGTGTGGGAAAAATTAGTTCAAGTTAAACTGGCTACCTGATCAGGGTGACTTACACTCTTTATGATATATTTTAATGCTTTTTTATACCCTTACTGTCATTTTCTTTAACATCCACCTCAGGAGAAGGTAATGGCGTCACTATTAATCGACTACCGGGCGCTGTTGTTAACTTACTTGCAGCTTCTGCCCTCTTCATAAGTTCTTGCTTATGTAATAGATATTCATGCGGCTTAGTCAGGTTGGCTTGTGATTGCGGATCTTTACCGACAAGTGTTGCTTTCTTATCAATAAGATTACTCGCTTGTTCAAGTAACAAAGCACGTTGTATCTCACTTTTCTCCATCAGATACTTTCCAATTGGCGAAGCAATTGAGCTTATATTTTCGTATATTTTTTGCCTAACCACCAGCAAATCCAATTTTCTTTCTTTTCTTTTGATATTAGCGTCAATTTTATCCAATTGAAGCTCTGATATTTTATTTAATCTATCAGCAAGTTTTATAGTGGCATCATAAACTTGATTCATATCGACCGGGTCTTTGCTAAGACTTTTTTCACATTTTTTCATTAGAATCTTGGTCGTTAAATCTTTATATGGTGCTGCCAGCTTTATCAAGATTGTCGCTTGATTTACTATCAGCGCATCAAATCCTTTAGCTTGCTTGCTATATCTACCCGCCTCATTTTTCTCAGCGTTAACCATACCCGTTACCATAACGTCTCTTTCTTCTCGTTGATGCCTCAAATAGGCTTCACTATTAAAACCCTCTTCTTCTAAACATTGTCCAAACTTTCTTGCATCTCTTATAGCGTCATTTGCTCCATGGCCTAAAAAGAAGTTTGCACTTTTACCTGCATCCCCAACTAAAACAAAAACGCTCTCATTGGCTAAATTCACACAGGGTGCAGTCGCATATTGTAAAGCAACAGGAAAAGCAGTGGCCTTGAGTCTATTCTCTTGTAGTGATTTTTCATCCACATCCGCACTGACGTCAAATTCTATTATGTCATCAACTTTTTTAATGCCGGCTTGCAACTCTAGTATCGCTTTTCCCCATTCTACAAGTTGTTCTGTTTGTTTAGCTTTGTCTGTTTCTTGGAGTATCTTTAAAGGAATTTCACCAGCTATATAGAACCTTTTTTTAGTGGCGTCTGGAAATATATAAATATTGGGTGGATAAGACTCATCCCACCCCAGAGATTGCAAGCGATGAGCTATATAGGGATCATCCATTGACAATTTTTTAGCATTAGTCGTGGGAGGAGGTTCGTTTTCTTTGACTCTTAATGACACAGTACCATGAGATTCTTGTCTTGTTTGTTGTTCTAATTCATTATAGGTTATTTTAGTTTCATCAAAGGTCTGGTTTACCATATCCGCCAAGGCATGCCTAGCGCCATCAGCTCCAACCAAGTGTTTGAAGTTAATGGGCTTATCTTCTCCTTTAAACGCGATAGTATTATTTTTAGTATCAATTCCATTTTCTAGTATTTCAATTTCTTTTTTAATGACAATTCTATCTGGGAAAAGAATCCGACATTTTTTCTCAAGGAATTCTTGAAGTTTATTTACTTCTACATTTGAACCATTTCTATCGATATATTTTAAAAATTCAAAATCTTCATGTTTATCTTGAATAGGATCCATTCCCTTTAAATTGGGATCCATCTCATTCAACCATTCAAGATAATTTATCGTTTCAGCACTTAGAACAACTCTCTGCGTTCTTGTAAAATGCTTTCTTTGTTCCAATAACAAAACATCATGACCTTTGCGCGCTGCTTCTATTGCAGCCACAATGCCACCAGGGCCCATGCCGACAACAACAATGGGATCTTGATTTAATGATTCTTCAGGAGAGGTTAACATGGGATATAGCCCCTATGAGGCATGGTTCACATTCTATTAATATTGCGACCAACCCCAAGGGGAAAAAGTTCAGAATCTAAAGCGGGGATTTACACGTTTACTGTAACGTTAGCTTAGCAAAATGTGCTCTAGCATCTTCCATCGTTTGATTTTGTTGTCCCTTACTATTAACAGCACGTAAATCATCTAGAAATTGCTTTTGTATTGAGGCTACGGCCTGATCTTTTAAAAACGGTACTTTAACTAATTCTGTCGTTTTGTGTTGAAGGGCCTTTGCCGACAATGAAAAAAGGGTTGGGAACATGTGTCCGCTCAACATATCAGTAATTTGCGGATTTAACATACAATAGCTTTTGGGTGAATATCCAGCATTGTTTAACGCCAACACATTAGCGCTATGTGCTACTAAAATTTCAGCTGCTTTTTGGTTATCATTAATTGCTGCCCTATGTAAAGGCGTGTTTCCTTCATCATCTTTTGCATCCACAATGGCACCAACATACAGTAATGCCAGCACAACATTGAACGAATGCGGACCTTTCATTTCAGCAGCTAAATGTAGAGGCGTCACTATTCTTGGTTTTGGGTTCAAAAGGGTTACACGAAAATTAACATTACAACATTCAATCAAACGGAGTGATTCATCGCAATCTTGTTTAACGAGTGCATCAATGAGACTTTGCTGATTAGGTTGTAACATTTCGGGAACCTTGTGTTAGCTATCGAATTAACACATTCTATTGGGTTCACCTGAGGGAGTAAAGACTTTGAAAAAGATTGGTTAGTTAACTTAGTTTTTTGTTATAATCACAAAAGCCAATGCAAAGGCTTTTTCATCAGATAAGCTTATCATCACTTCTTTGATATTTCTTTTATCCACTGTTTCTTTGGAGCGACCAATAAAAGAAACTGTCGGCTGGCCACTTGGCAGATTGGTAACACTGATCTCATTAAAGGCTAATGTTTGTCCAATGCCTGTGCCCAAGGCTTTAGCAACGGCTTCTTTGGCAGCAAAACGTTTGGCAAGGTATGACACAGGATTGCTAGAACCTTCAAAACTCTTTTGTTCATCGATTGTTAAAATGCGATGAACAAATTTCTGACCGAAACGTTCTAAGAGAGCGCTTATTCTCTCTAGTTCAACGATGTCTGTGCCGATACCAAGTATGTTCATTTTAAAGTCGTGCTTGAATCATTAAGGTTTTCATTTGCCGAATAGCTTCTGGAAATCCAACCATAATCGCTTGCGCAATAATGGCGTGTCCTATATTGCG
>CAYXVT010000268.1:0-4494 GCA_964468105.1 Uncultured Candidatus Berkiella sp.
GATAGTCTTAAAGATTGAACCGTACCAAGTGCTTGCCGCAATCCACAAAAAGATGAATCAAAAGCTGTTAGAAGTGACGAATCAGCAATATCATTTTGAGTCAAAACATCGTTTTGATGCTCATTTAACTATTGGTCGCCTGCAAAATGTTCAAGCACTAAACCCAATGCACAAGCAACAGTTATTAAGCTTAATAGAAACCCAATTTAGAGGCTATTCTTTTCTAATTCAACAAGCTGCTTTAATGCGTAGGCTCCCAGACAAAACAACCTCGCCTTATCAAAGCATCCAACTATATAACCTGCGCCGTTAAATCGTGCCGAGTTAATGCAGGTGCTGAGACGGACTGGGTAACGCCATCAAAATAAGTTCCTTGATCATCGTTTGATATTCATCTTCAGGCTTGCTAATCACAGGGCTGTTTTGCAATTTTGCTTGTGGTAAATCAAGGTGAATTTGGTTTTCTTTTGGAATAATTTCGTCAATAGTGTCAATCAAATTTTCTTTATTCATTATAAACAACCTATACTTTTTTATTGTGCCGCCACATTTTTTGTGGTCGTCTTTTTTGGATGTCTCCTCGATCAATATATCTACTTACAAGGACTTAGAGTAGCCCCCTTTAAAAATTTTTTATTTTGTTTCAAAACTTACTCATAAGATAATAATATTAAGTTTTCAGGCCGGGTATTCAGAGGGTGTTTACTCATCTGAGAATAAAGATATAATCGGATTTTACAAATCTCTTGGATATGTGTCACCAATGCCAACGCATAAACATATTTTAGAAAATATTCATGCCCTACTGGACTTTAACAACGTTTCAAAATTAAAAGATGAACGTGTTAAATACTTTTCACAATTATTTGCTTTGTCTCAAGAAGAAAGTGAAAAAGTTTTAGCTGGCGAGCAAGTGCCAAATAGAAATCTCCTAAAACAAATTGCTGATAAATTCGAGGTCGATGCCCTCTGGCTATTGAAGAACTAGTGACCAATACAAAAACACCATTTGAAGAATACGCAAAAGTTCCCCTGAATAAACAAGATCTTAATCCGGATCCTATTTCGCAATTTGCTTTGTGGTTTGACCAAGCCAAAGCTAATCAAGAATTTGAACCCAGTGCCATGACTTTGGCAACGGTGAATAAGCAATTTGATGTCAGCGCTAGAATGCTCTTATTGAAAGGCTTTGATCAAGAAGGCTTTGTCTTTTTTACTAATTATATGAGCCCTAAATCAAAATATCTGCAAGAAGTTCCTAAAGCAGCGATGGTCTTTTGGTGGCCAAAATGTCAACGCCAAGTAAGAATCACTGGCAATGTGGTGCGAACTTCTGCAAAAGAATCTGATGTCTATTTTAATCAACGCCCAAAAGAATCCCGCATCGCAGCTATTATCTCTGAGCAAAGTTCCGTAATCCCTGATCGGGACTATTTAATTGAAAAGTTTGAGACCTTCGAAAAAGAAAATGATGATAAAATAACGCGCCCTGCTTCCTGGGGTGGCTTCGTATTGCAGCATCAAACCATTGAATTCTGGCAAGGCCGAACTCATCGCTTGCATGACAGGTTTTTGTACACCAAGAAAGGTGAGCATTGGATTATTGAGCAATTATCTCCCTAACTACCATCTGTTAACATCCTAGCTCATTATAAAAAATAGACTGCACCGTTTAATTATTTATAATACCTTCCAGTGTTCTCATAAAAATAAGCAAAATTGATGCGCGTTGCTATCCCAAAGGAAATAACAGAAGCCGAGGCGCGTGTTGCGCTGGTACCGGCGCTCGTTCCTGCCTTAGTTAAACTAGGCTGTACTGTTTTATTTGAAAGAGGCGCGGGCCTTGGCGCCTTCTACACCGATGAGCAATATCAAGGGGTCGAATTTTACGACGATGCCAAAAAGCTCTATCAAGAAGCTGACATTGTTCTGAAAGTTGAGCCACCCTTTCCAGAAGAAACCGCTCATTTAAAAGAAAATAGCATAGTGATCGGGATGCTCTCCCCTCACCGTTTCCCTGAACGGGTAAAGGCGATGCGGGATCGCAACATCACCAGCTTTGCAATGGAACTCATTCCCAGAATTTCTCGCGCCCAAACCATGGACGCACTCTCTTCACAAGCAACCGTGGCTGGCTATAAAGCGGTTCTGATTGCCGCCAATATGCTAAACCGATTCTTCCCCATGCTAACCACCGCTGCTGGCACCATCCGTCCTTCCAATGTTCTTATCATTGGTGCAGGTGTGGCGGGGTTACAAGCCATTGCCACCGCAAGACGAATGGGCGCCTTGGTGAAAGCTTATGACATTCGAAGTGCTGCCAGAGAACAAGTGGAATCCTTAGGCGCTAAGATGATCAACATCGATGTCAAAGCCGAAGGTGCCGGTGGTTATGCTCGTGAATTAACCGATGAAGAAAAACAAAAACAACAAGATGCTTTATCGGAAGCGATTGCTAAAACCGAAGTTGTTGTTAGCACCGCTTTAATCCCAGGCCGAGCGGCTCCCAAAATTATTAGCACACAAATGGTAGAAGCCATGGCACCAGGTTCTGTGATCGTGGATACCGCAGCCATCGCTGGTGGTAATTGTGAACTCACTAAACCTGACCAAACCATTAATCATAAAGGGATTTTGATTAATGGCCCAACCAATTTGCCAAGCATGGTGGCAAAAGACGCCAGCAACATGTATGCAAAAAATCTGACCAGCTTTTTAGAATTATGCGTTAAAGAAGGCAAACTGACGCTTGATTGGAATGATGAAATTATTGCGCAAAGTGTGCTTACCCATGAAGGCGCTATCAAACACCAACCCACCAATGACTTAATAGCAGGCAAACCATGATAGATGGGTTCATTACTTTCTTATATATATTTATGCTCGCAGCGTTCACCGGTTATGAAGTCATTAATCGGGTTCCTGTTATTCTGCATACCCCGTTAATGTCTGGCACCAACTTTATTCATGGCATCATTTTAATTGGTGCCATGATAGCGCTTGGTTCAGCACATACTTTTATAGAATACCTAATCGGCTTTTTTGCCGTTTTAATTGCCACGATTAACGTGGTGGGCGGCTATGTCGTTACCGAGCGGATGTTAGAGATGTTCCAAACAGAGCGCAAACCAAATGCATAATTTTATACAACCTATTTATCTTGTCACCGCATTAATTTTAATCTTGGGCATTCGCAAGATGTCCTCCCCTAAGACAGCAAAGAACGGTATTAAATATGCTGGCTGGGGTATGCTCGTTGCAATCTTAGTCACTTTTTTAGTGCCAGAAATAAAAGGCGCTTGGAATTACATTCTCATTATCGCAGGCATAGGGATTGGTACCTACATCGGCTGGTCTTCTGGCAATAAAGTGCAGATGATTAACATGCCGCAAATGATTGCGCTTTATAATGGTATGGGCGGTGGTGCAGCTGGCGCTATTGCTGCTATCGAATTAATGGGCAACCATGGCAGTTTTACCGTGAGAGCATTAGCCCTCTTAGGCGCTATCATCGGCACGCTCTCTTTCAGTGGTAGCATTATCGCGTTCGCCAAATTACAAGATCTGATGAAACGCGTTATTGTCTTGCCCAATCATCAAATGATTAACATTGGTATTTTAGGAGGCGCCCTCCTCTTAGGTGCCATCATTTTATTTTCAGGACATGCTTCGGCTTTATTATTAATCCCTTTCTTTATCTTACTACTTGTATTAGGGATCACTTTCACCATTCCGATTGGTGGTGCCAATATGCCGGTGGTGATTTCCTTATTTAACGCGATGACAGGTTTAGCGGTAGGCTTTGAAGGCTTTGTATTAAACAATAATGCCTTGATTATTGCTGGTACTGTGGTTGGTGCATCGGGTACCCTGCTCACCCAATTGATGGCAAAAGCGATGAATAAATCGGTTTCATCAATATTGTTCGCGCCTATGACAGCCATTCAATCAGGCGAAGGCGAACAAAGCACCGGCAGCTTGAAACCAATCGAATGCAGCGATGCTGCGGTGATGATGGCTTATTCTAATAAAGTAATCATCATTCCAGGCTATGGTATGGCTGTTGCGCAAGCACAACACAAGATTTGGGAATTGGCACAACAGCTGGAACAAAAAGGCGTTACGGTTAAATTTGCGATCCATCCTGTGGCTGGCCGTATGCCAGGACACATGAACGTGTTGCTCGCTGAAGCCGGTGTGCCGTACGACAAGTTACTGGATTTAGAAGAAATTAATGCCGAATTCCCCACCACCGATACCGTATTGGTGATTGGCGCGAACGACGTGGTGAATCCTCAAGCTAAAACTGACCCTAACAGTCCTATCTATGGCATGCCTATCTTAGATGCCGCCGCTGCGCGTAATGTACTCATTATTAAACGCGGCCAAGGTAAAGGCTTTTCAGGCGTCGAGAATAGCCTTTTCACTATGGATAATTCCCGCATGCTCTATGGCGATGGCCAAGATGTGGTGAATAAACTCGTTCATGCCGTG
>CAYXVT010000269.1:0-4488 GCA_964468105.1 Uncultured Candidatus Berkiella sp.
TTATATTAGCAATCAGTACCTTAGTTTAGCCCAAAGCAATAAATGACACATCACTTCACCGAATAATTTTTTTCTCATGATTAGGGATATGTTAGAATGCAGTGTCACCAATAAAGTTGATTACCATACTAATACCTTGAAAACCAAACACACAGTATTTGTCGGCCTATCCGGCGGTGTTGATTCCTCCGTCAGTGCCCTGCTTTTGAAAGAACAAGGCTATGATGTTCAAGGTTTGTTCATGAAAAACTGGGACGAGGATGATACAGCCTCTTTTTGTTCAGCTGAATCTGATTTGGCTGATGTAAAACAACTTTGCAAAAAATTAAACATACCCCTGCATACCATTAATTTTGCCCAAGAATATTGGCAAAATGTTTTTAGTTTTTTTCTGGAAGAATATCAAGCAGGTAGAACACCCAACCCTGATATCTTGTGCAATCAAGAGATCAAATTTAAAGCCTTCTTAGAACATGCTTTAAAACTTGGTGCAGATTCTATTGCCACTGGCCACTATGTGCAAAAGCAAACCCTCAGCCATGAGAACCAAGAAGAGTATGTTCTCCAAAGAGGTCTGGATCAAAACAAAGATCAAAGTTACTTTTTATATACAATAAATCAAGCAGCACTGAGTAAAAGCTTATTCCCTGTCGGCCATTTAGAAAAACCCATGGTAAGAACGTTAGCAAAACAAGCAGGACTTCTTATTCATGATAAAAAAGATAGTACGGGGATCTGCTTTATTGGGGAAAGAAAATTTAAGACTTTTTTACAAGACTATTTAAAAAATTCACCAGGCCAAATGAAAACCCCTGAAGGGCAAACAATAGGTGAACATGACGGTTTGATGTTCTATACCTTAGGGCAACGTCATGGTTTAAAAATTGGCGGCTTAAAAGGGTTTGATGAAAAACCTTGGTATGTGGTTGGTAAAGATACCGTAGCGAATACCCTCTTTGTTTCTCAAAATAATGAGCATGCTTGGCATTTTAGCAAACATCTTTTAGCACATCATTTACATTGGGTTAGTGGTTTTCCAAAAACCTCACCTTTTACCTGTACAGCAAAAGTGCGTTATAGACAATCCGATCAACACTGCACTGTGTCCATCAATAACGATAAAGCACTCATCACATTTAATGAACCACAACGCGCCGTCACCCCAGGACAGTCCATCGTTTTTTATGATGGTATGAATTGTCTTGGCGGTGGAACGATTGTTGGCACCGATTCAGTCGGTGGGATCCTGCAAAGTAAAATAAGCGCATCGAACATGGAGTTATTATGACAAATCATTCCCCTCTCACTGCGATTTCACCCTTAGATGGCAGATATCATAACCATTGCCAAGAACTCAATGCGATGGTCAGTGAATATGGTTTAATCCATTATCGCTTTATTGTGGAAATTAAATGGCTTCAAGTGCTGGTATCAAGTGGCATAAAAGATATCCCAACCATCTCTGATTCAGCTAATACCTATTTGAACAAATTAATAGAAAACTTCAATGTCAACGATGCCTATGCCATTAAAACAATAGAAGTGAACACGAATCACGATGTTAAAGCGGTTGAATATTACATCAAAGAAAAGCTCACCGCCAACGATTCTCTTGCCAAATTAACAGAATATGTTCATTTTGCATGCACCTCAGAAGACATTAATAACCTTTCCTATGGCTTGATGTTAAAAGATTGTCGTGACAAAATTTTATTGCCTCAATTAAAAAATGTCACCAATCAATTGCATGCGATGGTAAAAGAATATGCCAACATTCCAATGCTTGCACGCACCCATGGTCAGGTGGCTTCACCCACAACAGTCGGCAAAGAAATTGCTAATGTTTTGGCAAGACTCAATCGACAAATAGAACAATTTAAATCCATTGAAATTTTAGGCAAAATGAATGGCGCAGTAGGAAATTACAATGCCCATGTCGCCGCTTTTCCTGAAGTTAATTGGTATGATATTACATCCAAGTTTGTTGCATCGTTAGGGTTAACTTTCAATCCTATGACGACGCAAATCGAGCCCCATGATGCTATGGCTGAATACTTTCATTGCTTAATGCGCATGAATACCATCCTAATCGATTATAGTCGCGATATATGGGGATATATTTCCCTCGGTTATTTTAAACAAAAAATGGTTGCCACCGAAGTGGGTTCTTCTACTATGCCACATAAAGTGAACCCTATTTATTTTGAAAATGCTGAAGGCAATTTAGGCATGGCGAATGCGCTGTTCTCTCATTTTTCAGAGAAGCTCCCTATTTCGCGTTGGCAGAGAGATTTAACCGACTCCACTGTGCTGCGTAATATTGGCGTGGCCTGTGGTTACATGCTAATTGCGCTTAAATCTCTACAAAGAGGCAACAATAAACTGGCTCTTAATCAAGAACAACTTGAAAAAGATTTAAATGATAATTGGGAAGTGTTAAGCGAAGCTATTCAAACCGTTATGCGCAGATACCATATCGCACAACCCTATGAAAAATTAAAAACCCTCACTCGCGGTAAAAAAATCACGCCGGAATTGTTAAAGCAATTTATTGATTCACTAGATTTACCAACTGAAGTGAAGTTAAAACTTAGAGATCTAACGCCTGCTAAATATATTGGGATTGCCGACAAATTAACTCGAGATATCTGATGTAGGGTGCAAAATAATCTATATTCTAAAAAGGATCATCTGAAGGGTTTTGTATCATGAACCAATCACTCCTTTTTAGAACAGTCATCGGCTTATTTTTATTTGTACATCTTCTGGGCGCCCCTATTTTAGTGAGCGCTGAAGAACCAGCCAGTAATGCTTTACAAACTGAAGTGATTACCCTTAACTATGTTTTGCCCCAAGATATTCTACCTACTCTGACGCCCTTTCTTGAAAAGGGCGGCCAGATAAAACCCATTAATAACCAACTGATAATTCAATCAACGCCCAGTAACATTACTGCATTAAAATCCATTATCGAACAAATCGATATCGCACCCAAAAAGTTGATGATCACCATTTCAAATGGTCATGATAAACCTAGCGAAATTGAATCTATTAGTCCAAATGGCGATGTTACCTTTGGACAAGAAACTTCCGGTTATCACACGCTTAACATCAGCACTAGTCGAGAAACAGAAACACAAGTCAGTTCTATGCGGGTAGATAATGGGCAAGTGGCTTTTATTAAAACCGGTGTTACCATTCCTTTGGTTACGAGCCAATTGGGGGGAACTTCGAATTTTCAAAGCCAACACTCTTTGGATGCCATAGGAAACCGAGGTTTGTTGCATGGCCAAGGAACTGCTTCAGGCAATAGCGAATTTGGTGGCCAAGATGTTGATTATCAAAATTTAAGTAATGGATTTTATGCCAAACCACAATTAATAGGCAAAGAAGTTAAAATGGAACTTTCAACGCAAAATGATCAACCGATATCCTCTAATGCTGGCAGCACCATTCAACCTGCCTACACCACGTTTAAAGCACAAACCACCGTTATGATCCCTGTTGGCAAATGGACCTACTTTGGGGGTAACGAAGCCCAAGATCAGGTATCAAATGGAACCAGTTATCGCACGGGATCGCGTGATCAAGGTCAGAAATCATTATGGTTGCGCGTAGATGTTATTCCGCAAAATGAATAATATCATCTTATTGATACCACTTGTCAGCTAAAGGTTGCTCAATAATCTAAATGCTTGAGAATACGCTATTAGTTAACAAACACAACTTTGGCGGCGATTTCTCATGGCTTCAAATAAGTATCCCTTACCAAAAAATCCTATTGAAGCAATAGCAAACCTTAGCACCCAAGAAGTTGAGTTTGTAGCATATGAAGATCTCAATAAACAACTCATTAAAATCGCAGATATCTTTGGGATAGATGAAAAAGAAGAAAATGATGATTTATTGCTTAAAGACATACAATTAGAGATTGATCTTGCGCCACCTGGTGAAGATCTCGCCATCCAAAGACAAGGTTTTACCCAACCAACAGCCATCCAACATAAGCCATTCCTACTTCACTATGCGGCAAAAGACGGTGATATCAAAGAAATTAAGCGCCTAGTAGAGTCAGGTTGGGATGTGAATCAAGAAGATGCCTATAGTAGTCGCCCCTTATTCGTAGCCACTAAATATGGTCATCTTGAAGCCGTCAAATACTTCATCACCAAAGGGGCTGATGTTCACGATGATGGCTACACAGGCGAAACCGCTTTGCATGAAGCCATTCACAAAAAACATTATGCCGTAGCAAGAGAACTTGTCGAAGCTGGCAACGCCATTGTCAACATGCCAAATATGAAAAATATCACACCGCTTAATATGCTGTTGGATAATTGTTTTAAACTTTTTAAAAAATCAAGCCACAAAATTACAGCACCAGAAACAATTAAAGAAATACATGAAATAGTAGACACAATCAGTGTATTTTCTAAACATTGCGGTAAACACTGCCTTGATACGATTCCAGGAAGTGACTTTGCCACC
>CAYXVT010000270.1:0-1698 GCA_964468105.1 Uncultured Candidatus Berkiella sp.
TGCAACCTTCAAGTAAGGAGGTTCAAATTCAGATCCGCAAACACTTTGACAGTATCAGTAACTTCTGGACTCCTACAAAGGAAGGATATATTGGTATTGCTAAGTTTTATTCTAAGCAACCTGATTTTGATAAATTTATTGCCAGTTATCACCCCAAGTTAACACCCTTTTTAGTGCAAGCGATGAAGGTGTTTGCTGAGCGGGAATTGACTTAAAAAGGAAAGGGGTCAACCTTGCCCCCTATCACCTTCTTCAGTGGCCAATTCTGTAAACCCCGACGATTTATCTAACACGATGGGCTTTTGTTTTGATAACTCAGCTAAGCTAGCCGCTAAGCGATTGGAATGCGTTGTCACCCACACTTGTGAATAACGGGATGCTTGATAGATAAGATTTGCCAACGGTTCGATTAAATCCGGATGTAAGCTGGTTTCAGGTTCATTCAGCGCTAAAAAATCTGAAGGCCGTGGACTTAACAGAGCTGCCACCAAACATAAATATCTCAATGTGCCATCTGATAATTCACGAGCTTCAAAAGGACGTCTCATTCCTCGTTGTTGTAACAGGACTTCAAAACGAGAATGCTCAGCTTTAATAATTAACTCACTCCCTGGAAAGGCATCATCAATCGCTGTGTGCAGTGCTTTGTTATCCCCTATTTCAATAATGGTTTGCAGAGCTGCGGCCACATCAATACCGCTATCGCTTAGCACAGGCGTGCGAACACCGACTTGAGGGCGTCTTAAAGGAGAATCCATATCGGTTCTAAAATGATGATAAAAGCGCCATCCACGCATCATTTCACGCAGCTTGGATAACTCTGGATACAAGTGCGGCTCATGCAGCTGGGATAACACAGATTCTGACTGGGATAAAAATAAGGGATAACAAATTGATTCGCCATGTTCATTTGTCACCCAGGTGGTGCCAACTTTGCGCTCTAAAAAGGTGGTCGATTTTCTTTTGTCTTTGCCATACCACACCGATTCCTCTTTCACTTGCGGATCTAAACCAAATAATGACATAGAAGTTTGCGGCAAGCCTAAGGCAATTTCATAAGAAAAAAGGGAGGTTTGAACGGATAAAATCATTCTAATGGGTTTTTTAGCCATGGTCGGCTTACGATCGCCCGCCCATAAAACCGAAGGCATCCCACCTTCCAAGGCTAAGGTTTTGGCTAAAGTCCCTTCGGCTGATTTGGCCAGCAAATGGAGTGCATTATATAAATTACTTTTACCGCTACCATTGGGGCCGGTGATGATATTGAGGTTATCAAGCGTCACACCAATATCTTGTAACGAACGATAACCCTTAACTGAAAATTCAACAATCATAAGTTACCCCAATGCAAACGGATATCCTATTTTAGCAGAAATTAAAGAAGTGGGTATACTTGTGAGTTTAACAAAACTTAAAAACCTATTGTGATTGCAATGGAATATCATCAAAAGTAAATTTAAAGAACATCGTTTTAGTGATATTTTGTTCATCAAATTGCACTGGTGCTCGCTTTTCAGCTCTGCCTCCTGCCATCATTGCCATAGGAGCGGCTTCCCTTGCCTGAAAGATTGGTTTTGTTTCATCAGGTGGTATTTCGGTGACATAAGTCATTTTTAAATTCGCAATGCCATTTTTATCAAATAAAGAAAATAATTTCGCTTTGGCCATGACTGCGAGAATAGCATCGAGCTGTTGTCT
>CAYXVT010000270.1:1708-4486 GCA_964468105.1 Uncultured Candidatus Berkiella sp.
AACGCAAGTGCCTTTTGTTCTAATTGCGCTCGAAATGCAGTGGTGACCCCTGGCAGAGGATCAGACATAGTCACATAGGAAATAGGCGCATCAACGATAGAGGGTGCATTGCTTGAAAATTGTTTATAGACCATGCTTTGAATTTCATTAAATAAGGATTCAAATTCTTTTAAGTCTTGCGTTTTGAAGGTGATAGTATTTTGCTTTTGAAAGGTATTTTTGCACAGCGTTTTATCTTGATAATAAGTTTGGTAAGCTGTTGTATATCCCCCATTTGAAACAACCGTGTTATAGGCATTTTTGTTTTTAATTTTAGTGTTTAAAAAATCGACTATCTTTCTGGCGGCATCATCATTCACCTTTCGAGCGTCGCTAGGCGTGGGGTAGCATTTTGAGTCCACTATGATAGAAAGCGTCACATAATCAGGCGAGCTTAAAACTTCGCCCTCACCGACCAGTATTGCTTCAGCAGCAGTACCAAGCAAGGGGTAGGCTAGTAATGAAAAAATCAGTGCATTTTTGTACATTGCTTATGCTCTTTTTTGACTTCATAATCATTGAAACATAGCACTTCTCTTCATATTACTTTTTCGGATTTTTAGGTTTAAGCAAATTGGGATTCTCTATTGTAGGGGCATTAATAGCAGAATAAATTTTATTATCTTTTTGTGTTCTTATTTTTTTTAGATAATTATCTTGAGTGTTTAGGCTTGGAATTTTGTTTTTTAGTAAATCTTGAATTGAGTCATTTTTAAATTCTACTAGGAGATTTTTTAATTGTGCAATTGTAACATCTTTATTGGTTCTATTTTCAAAATTTGAGACAAATTTAACAAACTTTTCAAATTCCGTTCTATTCGTAGTGGTTAAATTAATATTTGCGTCTTTTGAGTCTTTTATCTCATTTAGCTTTTTCATTAAAGAAGACTCGGGGCGAACAGGAGCAGGTGGTGACGCATAAACTTGCTCTGAACTAGATGAACTAGAGGGAGTAATAGCTGGCTTTGAAGCAGCAAAAGTATCTGTGTCTGCTATTGGCAAAGGGACTGGTGGCAGTGGTTTTATATCTGATTTAGGTTCATCTAGGTTATGTAACTTGGTCAAATCTAATAATGGAATATGTGGTCTTCGGGGTAATGGCTTTGATTTATCTGATGGTTGTTCCGGCTCTGGGTCTTGTTGCTTTAGTTCCGCATCCTTCTGTTTAAGAATAGTCACTACTCCAGCATTTCCAATTAACTCTGCAACTTCTAAGGGAGTCTTACCTACATCCAAAAAGGAATACTTTGATTCTTCTGAAAACTGCTGCGTCATCAAATCTGGTCTGACTTTTATCAATTCTTCTACTACTTTTAAATGCCCTCTGTGTATTGCCACGCCTAAATCTTTTATATCAACGTTATCGACACCTTTAAGTAATTCGACTACAACGTCATGATGCCCCTTTTGGGCTGCAAAAAATAATGCACTTTGTCCGAAACTATCTTTACTATCACTATGTACGCCCATTTCAATTAATTGCCTAAGCACAGCTACATTACCTTGTTGCGCCACTTTAACAAATAATTCCTGAATTTCAGGAGAGTTAATAATAGATTCCCTCATCGGCAACGGGATACCTTGCAGCAGAGCCATGGCTCTCTTTATTTCTTCTTGTTTTTTTCTATCCGATCGCGTTTGGAATTGACCATGATGTTCTAATATTACTTTTTTAATTAACCCCGCAAAAAAGCTTTTCATTTCAGGGGTGCTGGCTAGATTCGCATTCTCAATTATGTCTTTAACTTCTTGATCTCGCGTATAACGAACAAAATCCTTATATTGATTGCGATTTTCCAGCTTAGCAATTTCTTTAAGAGTGTTATCATCATGATTTGGCGTGGCATGCACAGCACATAAAGCAAGCATTGCCTCTATAGTAGCTTTAGGATTCGCATAAGAACAAGTTCCATGTTCTTGTGCTTTAGTGGGGTATGATACCAAGGGATCATGTAAATTAACGACTTCTTCTAACTTTTTATGCAAGTCACTTCCCTTCTTATTAGCTTCTAACATCAACTTTTTAATGTAATCTGAATTTATCTTATGCTTATCTTCCTCCCTTATTTTATAAATTCGCGTCCCACGCATCATATCAAGCGTGTCTTCTCCGCGGTTGCAATACACTAAATAATCTCCATAGAGAGCTATACCTACAGCATGTTTAGTCCATCCCGAAGAGATATAAGTTAAACTCCCCTCAATATAATGTTTATGCAGCGCTGAATGAGCATCGGCGTCATATACACTTTCCCCCGGTATCAACATAGACTCAGATAAAATCAGAGCTTCTTCAATTTGCTTAAAATAAGATTGCTCAGGCTTCCCCTTTAAATGATCACTAACAATATATTCACTGACAGATGTTCTCAGCCATTTAAGAGACGGTTCAAGTTGATTTGCCTCTACTTCAAGATGAACCTGGGCACCTTCAGGTGTATCACTCGTTACAAATTTGCTTAGCCCCAAGATATGGCCAGCCTTTTTTGAGAAATAGCATGCATCAATTGCTAATAGAGGTGGGGTAACGACCCCAGTAGGTCGAAACTGTTGATAAATTTCCATTTGAGCACTACTTTGAAACGAACTTAACAAGTCAAAATCATTAGCAATGGCATGCAAAAAATCTTTATCCAACATTTGAACTTTAAAACTTTTATCATCCTTGAATGAACTTAATATATCTTGGAATATTTTTTTATTTTCGTTTAGTAGTAGAAAATCCTTAGCTCTATTTAA
>CAYXVT010000271.1:0-3288 GCA_964468105.1 Uncultured Candidatus Berkiella sp.
CAAAAGATTTAGGTAAAAATATCCTGTTTTATGCAGGAACCTATAAAATTATCAATAACAATAATATTATTCACCATGTAACAAATGCTTCAAATCCTAAGAGAATTGGAAAAGATATGACTAGGATTGCGGAAATAAAAAACCAGAAGTATTTAAAGTTGACTGCAAAAGGCGATTATGGACAAGCCAACTTGCTTTGGGAAAAAGCTTAAAATAATTATTACGGTAATTGCATCATTTAGTATTAATGTAGTTTTAGCTAAATCAAACCCTACGTTAATAGATGTAAAAATTGGATTGACAGAAAGTTTGTCTCCAACTGCCCCCAGCTCCTCTGAACGTTATAAGCGGCTTTATGAGTCAGCTTTGTTTTATGCTCTTGGCGAAAATGAAAAAAAACTACAGAGTTGTGGATACAAGATCACATCCTCAATATCTTATTTCGATACATTTGACGCACAAGATCTTATTAATGTTACAAAGAAACATGAAGACTCAAACGCTTGGGTAATCATCGGTCCTCGCAGGAGCAGTCAACTTATTACAGCTTCTAACACCCTCAAAACCACACCTATCCTCTCCACCATGGCCAATTCAGAGAAAGTATACAAGCTAAACAATCTAACTTTTACAATGTACCCAAGTGCTTCTAAACTCGCACAATTAATGTCGAAGGAACTTGAGAAAAGAAAATTTGGTGAAAATTACGGAACTGTGGTTGATGTTAGATGTGA
Source organism: Uncultured Candidatus Berkiella sp. (assembly GCA_964468105.1). Classification (GTDB taxonomy): domain Bacteria; phylum Pseudomonadota; class Gammaproteobacteria; order Berkiellales; family Berkiellaceae; genus Berkiella. The sequence goes on from CAYXVT010000271.1 coordinate 735, forward strand.
CACTTGTATCGATTTTGCAAAATCTTTCCGTAAGGCCAACAAAGGCAAAGAAACATTTTATCTTGAGGTTGCTGATAATACCCCGGACTTGGCTAAACTACTTAAATATTTAACTAAACATAGTGTAGATTATCTTCTCATTCCAAATTATTCAGAGCTGACAGGATACCTAATAGCTGAGATCCAAAAATTTAACCCTGCTATCAAATTTGTAGGCGCTGATGGTTGGGGGGAAGATAGTTTTAGTTTTCTCCAAGGTTATGGGATAAACAATGATTCAATCGGCTTATCAATAAGGGCTGGGGCTCAAAAGAATGATAAAAGCAAAAACTATAGAGTGTATTCACTAGACACTGAGATAAATGGATCTGTAGTAACACCTCCATATAGCATTTATTCTTTAGTAGAACTCATCAGAACACTATCCGATGATCTCTGTAAGGCAAAACCAAAAAGTAAGGATGATTTTGCAAAATATCTTGCTAACCAGCCACCAGCTCATTTTCAAAAAGAAAAGTTATTTGCTCTCTATGCCCTCAAAGACGGACAGATTGCATTTTCGCATTATGTGGATAATTAATGAAAAAAGGTAATGACATTAATACTATCTGCTTTAATGCCTCTTTCTGGCCTGCATGTACTATTGTCATCTTATCCATAGCACTTTCAGTATTATTATTTAAGCATCATGCCAATAGTATAATTGAAAGAGAATATTCAAGACATGAACTTATCAATCAACTCTTATCTAAAGCAGCAGCGGCAGATATCATCATTGAGAATCATCAAGCACTATATGTGACGTTAAAAGATTTTAAGAAAAAATATCATTTAGATGAACTAAGCATATCAAATAATAAAGAAAGCCTGAATGATGTTGATTTTTTAAGTTTCCTAAGAACTCAAAGAGTTGTTTCCTCTTGGACAATTCCTGGACTTGCCCCTACTAAATACATCCTCATTCAATCGAAAATAGATAAAAAAACCATATTAATGCCGTTTTTAACTTCCCTAGGTATAATTATCTTGTTTATTTTTGCATCCATTATAATGTATAGAAGAATTAAACAGAAGCTACACTCTCAGATCGTCGTTCCGTTAAACCAAACACTGAATTGCAATGGTAACGACTTTGAATGGTTTGACAAAAAATCGGCAGCATCTGAAATAGTGGATTTATATAACAAGACCAATGATTTTATTCGAACATTACATCAGCAAAGAGACACGATACAAGAACAAAACGTTAAACAGGCCAAGTACGATGTTGCCTTGCAAGTAGCTCACGATATTCGTTCACCTGTCCTAGCTTTAGAAACAATTACTGGCTTATTTCCTGAGTTAGAAGGGGAGGGGAAAGTAATGATAAATAATGCCACGAAAAGAATATCTCAAATTGCAAATGATATTCTAACTGAGCATCTACCCATCTCTAAGGAAACTAATGTTAAACCATGTTCTGAATTGAGGTTGCCTATATCAGATCTCGTTAGAGCATTATTTGAAGAAAAGAAAGCTTCTTGCCCAAATAAAGCAATTTCATTTGAACTTATAATTGATGATTTGTCGCATGACACTTTCGTAAATATCTCAGAAGAACACCTTAATAGAGTGCTATCAAACATTATTGATAATGCCATTCAAGCAATTAATGGGGGTGGGATCATTCAGATGAGTCTTCGCTCAGATATTGATAATGCATATCTTTGTATCCAAGATTCAGGATGTGGGATCCCACGCAATGAGATATCCAATATCTTTGAGCGTGGATTTAGCTTGAACAAGGAAGCTGGTAACGGACTAGGCTTATCTTACGCTAAAGAGATAATTGAAATGGCTAAGGGAAATATTGAAGTTGTCTCATCCGTTGGCAAAGGAACCACTATTAAAATAACGCTTCCAATTGCACACCCAACATAAGCCTAACTAGGTGCAACTCTATTAGTTATACCCAAAAGCTATTCTATATATGTTCCACACCAGAGTAGTGAACACCGCTTTTAACCAATAACGGAACGATAATTTCAATTTAAAAGCCCATTTAATTCTTTCTCATGTAAGTACAACCAAATATATACCTGACCAAGCTCGAAACAGCCATTGTTATCTATATGTTCTTGTGGGAAGTTAGGTAGTAACGCATCTGAAACAGAGATTTCAGTCGTGTGTTTTGATTTGAATAATGGAAGTACACGGAATGCGAAAAACGTTCGATAACGTTACGTTTAAATTGAAACTAAAAATAGCCTGAAGATCCTTCTCGCCGATGCATGGTTCGCCTTCTACGAACCTCATCTTGTTGCAATCGAGCTACAATGGTTCTTTCTGGTATTCGTGCTGGATGTTGATAATGAGGGGAGAATAAAAGGCTCGCTGGATCATCACCTATTTCACTTTCTGCCGATGGTATAGCGATTTCATGATGGCTTAGTCGAAGTTCCCTTGGCAATTGAAAACCTTCATCAACGGTACGTTCCTTACCTTTAGAAACCAATTGTTCGAACAGCCATGTTGCTCGGTTCAGTACCGACAGATGATTGATTTCTGCTGTGAC
>CAYXVT010000271.1:3298-4462 GCA_964468105.1 Uncultured Candidatus Berkiella sp.
ACATTAAAATTTTTTGCATATTCTGCTTTGAAATGCGCAAATAAAATGATCAAAGATTGACTGCTCATTTCGGAAATTGCCTTTTGAACATGACTTCCCATATTAACAAAAAAGTCATAAGGCTTAGTTAGCAATACGTTGAGAGCAGTGTCTTCATCTATCGGAATATGTTTAGATAGCAGCTCGACATTTTTAAGATCATTGTTTGCAGTAGCGATGTTTAAACCTTTGATAAGTGTCCCATATGAAACTCGCTCGAGATTCCTTAAAAGCCACACCGGTAGTGCTTCTTTAGCTTGGATGTATTCTAGGAATTTCATGTTGTAGTGTCGTTGGAACTCAGCAGCGCCTGGGCCAGCTTGCATTAAATTACCTCTATTTGGTGAAAAAAATGCACTTTACGACGATATTAGTAATCTGTCAAGATAAAGTAGGAAAGCACGAATACATTGGGCATTAACAAAAAGACAACCCCGGTTGCCCTTCACCTTATCCTTTTGCTTGGACCATGGCTTGCTTTAACAAGTCAAATTCCTCCTGAATAACATTCATGTTGTGATGTTGCAAAATGTTACTTCCTCCTTCCGTGGCATACATATGTTGAAAAGATTTTGTAATTTCAGGACCGTTTTTCGCACGCTGGAAAGGGTGTTCAAAAACCTAACTTGCTAGGATGGAATTACCGACACTAGGCGCACCTTCACTTTAAGAAAGAGGTGGGTTTTCTACATAATCCCACATATCGATCGTGGCTTGTTATACCCACTTGATTCCGAAGTAGCTTGCGGTGGCGGAGCGCTAGTTTTTATCATCTTTGCAATTATAATGATGGCATCTTTTGAGTTTGCACCAAATATAACTTTAGTATGATAATTGCTGCATCTAGTTTTATATGCAATTAAGAAAGCCTTGGCTTCATTATTTCGAAGGCTTTTCATCAGCTTTGGATTGTTGTCTGCAAGACGATTAATCAGCATATTAATTTGTTGGTCAACATTTACGTCTGCACCGTAATTCAGGTTCAAATCCCTGATGGCTTTTTCTTTAACGCTAGCCACATTGAGTAAGCACCTCACTACAGCAAGACGACCATATGCAGCCGCATGGTTAAGCGCCCAGTTATGATCTGCTGTTGCATTGTTTCTAACAACATCAATCTCGAGT
>CAYXVT010000272.1:0-4438 GCA_964468105.1 Uncultured Candidatus Berkiella sp.
AATTTTTACCACGAGCCGCACAAAGCTTACCTCGTGATAGACCCGTTTAATGATTAAACTAGGCAGGATTCATAAGCCAGTTCTCAATTCGTTATGAACGAGAAGACCTATCACTTGAGATTGACACGATACGGAATCAGGATTTTCCTGTCAATTTTTTCCTTACATTCAAAGATGAGAGGGTTATAAAAAACGATAAGAGGAAATCAAATCACCAACGATAGAGCCATCATGCTAATTCACGCAAGAAAATTATTTTCAATTTACGCATCATAGCTGAAGGTGGTATCTCAATGTTTGGTTTAAAAAATCGTCAGCTCTGCACTAAGATGATATTGTGATCTACCGGCAAAGAACACAGGTCTCGACAAAGATTTACCCATTTGCTTTTCTCAAGGTGAAGGCTTTGTACTTTTGATGGATGTTAGAAGTAAACCAGATAGAACATTTCAGCTAGATTGTTTTCCCTGTGAGGAGCTCATTCCAAAAGTCACCCCGCGTACTATTACACCTCAATTTGAGGCTCATAAAATCCAAAGAGATTCATCATCCTCCAATGATGACGAGCTTGAAGAAGTTTTTTGCGGGTTTAAATTTGAATACCAGGCAGGGCAATAAACTCAGCTAATGGTTGGGGGCAGTCCCGGACCCTGCGCCCATTATTTCACGGAGAATTTCCTAGCCAAGTCCAATAACAAATAAAGAATGCAGGCAAACCTGGATTATGCACATACACGCTAATTAGCCTATGTAAAACATTCTATCCTAGCCAATTAACCGTTAAGCACTAAAAGATTTCACCCAATTATTGTTTAAAGTATCCTATCGTTACGGAATGTTTTCATAAAAAAAATGGAATACTAAATCATCCTAATCTGGGGGTACATATTGTATGTTAGCGTCACCATCCACACAAAACTGTCAATTATTTGGAAAATCACTAAAGAAAGTTAAAGAGTTGGGATTTGGCAGAAATGGTGTAGCTGTTTTAGTAGAAGACACTGCTGGAAAACAATATGTTCTTAAATATTCACATAATGGCTATATTAATGAAAATGAATATAAAATTAACCAAAGGTTGGATAGGGCATATGGGTATCAAAGAAATGTGCCTGTGCCTTTTGAAAATAATTATAACGCTAGCCATCCCAAATGCGATGCATTACTAATAGAATATCTCCCGGGATATGAAAAAGATGATCACAGTGGATTTGTTACACACAGAGAAAAAAATCTCCTAAAAGCTTTGAGAATGATGGAGTCCTTGGAAAATCTACTAAACAAAGGCGTTTGCCAATACGATGTCAAATTATGTAATTTTGTGTGCTTTGAAAAAAACAATGATTTTAAAGTAGATGTCATTGATTTTGGAAATGCAAAAATAGTCGAACAGCCATCACTTGATGAACGCAAAGAATATGAAGAACATTTAGTGGCGAGTTTAATGGAACAAGCCTGTTTTGAACATGATTGGGCGGAGGCAATTTTAAAACAGGAAGATTACGATAGTTTTAAAGATCTTAAATCCATACAAGATGCTAAAATTCAATTGAGAAAATTGCTTGCTAAAGAAAATTCATCAAGAAATTATTCACAAGTACCTGCCGCACCAGTTGTTCAGCCCGCGCCAGTTGTTCTCATGCGCAATCAAAATACTCCTCAAGGTGACTTAGAATACTGTGTAGATAAAGGCTTGCAAAAAGGTGTGCTGAAGGCCTTAGCTCAAGGAGCACAATTAACTAGGGAGATAATTGCAAAATTAGATGATGCTGCTTATAAACTAATTAATCCAAAAACCCATCAAGTAATTGCTCAAACCTATTTAGAAAACAGCATTAAACAAGGATTACAAATTGGCGCTGTTCGTGCGCTTAAACATGGAGCAGAATTGACACCAACCATGATTAATAAGCTAAATGATTCTGCCTATCAACGAGAAAATCCAAAAATGATGTTGGCAATGATGCCTTATATTCAAAACCGTCAATCAACTCGTGGGCAATTATTTGCTTGATACAGCAATATATGCATTACAACTGAATCTGGTATCACAATTTCTTGGAGAAAAAATTGCTCCTAGGGATAAGTGTATACTTGACCTCTTTTGAACTACTTTGGTTTATCTTTTTTGTTTACAAGGGTACTGGCGGCTTCAATTGCTCGCTGACCAATTTCATCTTTATCTTTGTCCGTCATCTCTTTTACGTTAGGATTGGTTTTTTCAATCAAGCCCATCATTTCATTTCTTAATTGAACGAGCTTGTAAGAGGAGCCTTCCTTTTCTGGTTTTATAGAGTGAAGAGCGCAATAGAGCTTCTCTCTGACTTCGGCTTGTAATCTGTCAATGTCTGACTTTTTTAGATTCGGATATCCTAGATTCATATATCCAATATTATTCATGTTATTAAGAATCACACAAAGCGCTTTGATTTGTTTATCTTCGTCTTTACTCTTGCCTGATAATTTAAAGCCTTTTGGTTGATTAAATAAACGAGTAGTTGGATGTGCATCTTTTTTATAGTTATTATATTTTTTTGTGATATCAAAATTCACAAGAGCATTTAAACTACTTTTACGTTCTTTTTCTGCATCAAACCCTTTTGTGCTCATAAACCATCCCCTTAATTTTTGAACTAAGTGTGCATACAACATTTAAATTCATGTTCTATATCTTGGAGTTGAATGTTTGATTTGAAGTTCAATTAATATAGTGTAATCGCGCTAATTCATGTAAAAAAATCATAGACTACACACCATACAGTTATGTTTTTTTATTTTTTGCTGGAGTAAAGTGGAAAGACTTGTTTATGAAATGCATGGAAATTTTAGTAGAGGAAGTACCTGAGAGCTAAATACGATGAATTAAAAATGGTCAATGGGGATAAAAAATGAAAAAAAATCAAGTAACAAAAATATTCACCGCTATAGCGCTTGCTGCATCCCTAGGTTCTACGGTTGCATTGGCACATGATGATAGGGATGATCATGACCGAGATCGCAGCTGCACTCCAAAACAGATAGAAGGAACAGGCGTCATCATTTCTAATAATGCTACTATTTTAAGAGCCACTGTACCAGGTGTGCCACCTGCTATCTCGTCAACAGGTGTTATTACGCAAGTCCAACGAGATAACTTTTCAACTTGGACCGGGTTCATTAATAGTGGAGCAACACCTGTAGTATCTCATGGAAGAATATTGAGCGACGCAAGAGTTGCCTATTCATGGGAAAAGAATGCCTCCGATTTCAATCCCGCCCTTGCTAATCCTGCAGGTGCTAGCTATGGTCAAGGCGTGGCTATGAAAACTAGTCCAGAAATTTTTAATGCGACAATTACCGATAGTTTGGGGAACAAATACAGTGGGCGAGTGAAGGTAACATCAATAACGCTATTTGAAGGCTCTTCGGGTAATTCGCCACCAGATGTTCCAAACGGATTGGGAACCCGATCAAGAATGTTTTATAAGCTAGAAGGTCTCAGTGGAAGCCTTGCTGGTGCTACTGGTGAAGGAGAATCTGTTTGCCAAGTAACGCGTATTGATCTTCCACCTTTGGGACCAGGCGTATTGGGCTCTGACAATGTTCTGCATGCCGGCGCGCATGAAGTATCAGTTTATGATTTTGTTATCGATTTACCTTGTGATTCCAGAGACCATTAAAAAGATTACAACAAGATGATTTTAGAAAAAGTTGAAGAATGATTAGGGGTAATTATGAAAACAAATAAAGTAACCAAAATATTAGTCGGAATGGCCCTTGCAGCATCACTAGGTTCAGGGATTGCGTTGGCACATGATGGCGATAGAGATGATCACGATGGTGATCGTAGAAATGAGCAGTCACTAAATGATCCGATCATTGGTGCATACACTACATTCAACAATATACCAAGTCTTGCGACCAATTTTGGTGTTATTGAGTTTCAGCCCGGTGGCTTGGTAACAGTGCATGATACGCTAGATATTGGTGCTAACCCAGCTACACCGCAAGGTGTTTTGGTTTCCACTGGCGTGGGAAAATGGGAGAGGATTAGCAAAAATTACTATCACATGGTGTATATGAAAGTCGTTGTTCGCAGAGGTGCTACAACTCCTTTTCCTGCAACGCCATTTTATAGGGTTAAAAATGAGGGCTATTTAACCTTAAGCGCTGATGGCAAAACAATAACGTCCTCTAGTCCTAGCTTTGCGAATGGACTTGAGACAACAAGATGGGATCTCAAGGATGCTACGTTAAACTCAATCCCATTTAATTGCCCAGGGAATCCAATATGTCAACCAACGGATGTGGTCGCTCAAGGCCCTGGCACCACGCCTCGTATCTTTAACGCAACAAAGATAGACTTTTAGTCATTCAAAGAGAAAGAAAAGGGGGCAAGCATTATGTACAGACCGGATACATGGTATACAGACGTTCGGATACATAGTATACACCCCAT
>CAYXVT010000273.1:0-4407 GCA_964468105.1 Uncultured Candidatus Berkiella sp.
GCTCAGCTGCCCGTTTTGCTTCTGCTGCGTTTTTCGCTTCTAATGCTTTAGCTTCAACTTCTAAGGCATCAATCATGGCATCCATTTTAGCTTGTTGTTCTGCTGCTTTAGCGGCTTCTAATGCCTTTGCTTGTTCTGCTGCTTTAGCGGCTTCTAATGCCTGAGCTTGTTCTGCATCGATTTTAGCTTCTTCTAATACCTTAGCTTGCTCAGCTGCTTTAGCGGCTTCTAATGCCTGAGCTTGTTCTGCTGCGATTTTAGCATCTTCTAATACCTTAGCTTGCTCAGCTGCCCGTTTTGCTTCTGCTGCGTTTTTCGCTTCTAATGCTTTAGCTTCGACTTCCAATGCGTCAATCATTGCATTCAATTTATCTTGTGCTGTTTTAGTTTCAAGCGCTATTTTAGCATCAAGAGCTGCTTTATCTTGTTCAACCACACCAACTTCTTTGTTTTTAGGAGTAACTGTCTTAGCTACACTCACAAGATTATTCACAGCTTTAGCTAAATCTTTAAATGCTTTCTGAATATCAAAGGTGTTTTTAGAAGTAGACTGTTCAGTTAATATTGCTTTTTTTGCAGTTAAAGGCAATGGTTTATCATTGGTAATCAAAACGCTGGGTTTTGAGTCTTCAGTAGTAGCTACAACCTCTAAACTATCAATAAGTTTATCCAGATCCATCTGATTATCATCATGAAGATCTTGGTTTTGTTCGATAGTTGATACATCATTTGATTCATTATTTTGCAAATGATCTAGACCATCATTAGCTTCATTGTTTTGCCCATGAATGTTCAATGGAAGAATAATTGGTTCAATTTGAATAGTGGGTGTCGTTAAATGAATTGGTGGCACTATTATTTTCAAATCTGTCAGCTCATCCATTGACATAAAGTCTGACTTTTTATTAAGTTCAACGGATTGATGCTTATGTTCGACGCGATTTAAATCGATTCTTCTAAATTCATTTGCGAGAAACTGATCAGCATCTGTTGGCTCGATTAATTCGATTTCTTCAATAGAAGCAGGAATATCAGATTTACCGACTAAGGGTAAATCTTTTAAGATCTCAGGAATTTCTTCTGAAAATACAATATTATTATTGACGGTTGGGTTGAAGAATCCTTTAACATCGCTCATCAAAGCTGCAAGATCTTGTAAATTATCAACCTTATTAAATCTTACCAATAAGTCTTGGATTAAATTAACACTCATTACTATCCCCCAAATATCACCCAATAATCGAACTTTGAGTAATTTATCATTTATATTTGTTAGTTTACAGACTCACCGGGTGTATTAGTGATATGCGGGCAATAGGGTCCGACGAAAATATCTGGGGATATGCACTAAAGAGGTACATGACGGGACGACACAGAGGTCGTCCCATCAATGATTGATCAAAGAATTATGAAAGTAGTAATTGATTTAATTTTTCTTCATCTAGCACTGGGACGCCCAATTTTTGGGCTTTTGCTAGTTTTGAACCCGCATCCGATCCAACAATAAGCCCATCGGTTTTAGCAGAAACACTATCTGTGACCTTTGCCCCTAGGGTTTGCAGTTGAGCTTTAATCTCATCTCTAGGGCGAGAAAGCGTCCCAGTTATCACGTAGGTTTTGCCAGTTAATGGCCGATTCTCTTGTGTAATTAGCACTTTAGGCCAATGAACACCTTCATTTTGTAGCTTTTGAACTATTTTCAAATTGTTCATTTGCTTAAAAAACAACACGATATGCTCAGACACTACCGGTCCAATGTCCGGTAAATTAAGGAGTGCTTGGTTATCTGCTTGTATGAGTGCCTCTAAACTAAAATGATTTGCTAACGTTTGAGCGGTAGACTCCCCTACCTCACGAATGCCTAATGAATAGAGAAATTTTGCAAAAGTTGTTTTTTTACTTTTTTCAATTGACGCTAGCACATTGGTGGCCGATTTATCGCCCATTCGCTCAAGCGTCATCAAATCTGCTTTGGTCAAGGTATAAATATCAGCGACCGATTGAATAAGATCTTGATTAACCAATTGTTCTACCAATTTAGCCCCAAGTCCTTCAATATCCATACCCTTTCTTGAAACAAAATGCTTAATGCTTTCGATGCGCTGCGCTTGGCAAATCAAACCACCTTCACAACGCGCCGCAGCTTCATCTTCACCTCTTGCCACATCAGAACCACAGACTGGGCATTTTAAAGGCATCTTTATTTTTTTAACATTTGACTCTCGTTTTTCAAGTACAGGACGCACGACTTCTGGAATAACATCACCAGCTCGGCGAACAATAACATAGTCTCCAATTCGAACATCTTTGCGTTCAATTTCGTCCATGTTATGTAATGTTGCATTGCTTACAATAACACCGCCTACTGCAACTGGCTTGAGGCGTGCAACAGGAGTTAAAGTTCCAGTTCTACCGACTTGAAAATCAACATCTAATAAATGCGTCATTACTTCTTCTGCTGGAAATTTATAGGCTATCGCCCATCTAGGCGCACGCGAAACAAAGCCCAACATTTCTTGCATTGAAACATCATTAATTTTAACGACAACCCCATCTATCTCATAGGGAAGCTTGTCTCTTTTAAGCAATAAATTATCATAGTAGTGTTGTACTTCTTGAATTCCTGAAGCTAATGCACTTTCAACGCTAATTCGAATTCCCCATTTTTGAAGTTGTAACAAAGTCATTTTATGCGTATCAGGCAGCGCATTACCCGTAATTACCTGCGCGCCATAACTATAAAACTCTAATTTCCTCTTAGCGGTAATACGAGAATCTAATTGTCGCAAACTACCTGCAGCCGCATTTCGAGGGTTAGCAAAAGGCTTATCGCCATTTTCTGTTGCTTTTTTATTTAAAGCCTCAAAGCTCTTTTTAGGCATGACTACTTCGCCACGCACCTCGAGCTTTTCTGGATAATCTCCTTGTAATTGCAACGAAATGGTTGGGATGGTTCTTAAATTCGCCGTTATATCTTCGCCGATTGTCCCATCGCCTCGCGTTGCTCCACGGATTAAAACACCCTTTTCGTATATTAAGCTAACCGCCAGACCATCGAATTTTGGCTCGCAAGCATAAATGCGCTTTGATTTTGTTTGAGTGAGTAATTGACTGATTCTTTGATCAAAGCGCTCTAATTCTTCAAATGAAAAGGCATTATCGAGCGACAACATGGGGGTTAGATGGGTTACAGATTCAAAAGCGCCTTGAGGCGTTACCCCCACTCTTTGTGTTGGAGATTCAGGTGAAATTAAATCAGGATGGGATTCTTCTAGAGATTGTAACTCACGAAATAATTCATCGTATTCGGCGTCGGAGATGGAGGGTGCATCTAAAATATAATAGCGATAATTATGCTCATCGATAAGCTTTCGTAAATGCTTCACCCTCTCATTCACAGAACCTTTTACCACGCAGTTTCCTTTTGTCGATGTGATGCATGAACGTATTGTAACTCCTTAACTCTTTCTCGATACTGCTGTATTGATCTTGCTGTTAAAGGTATACGTTTAGAATCACAAAGTTCTGCCTGTAAACTCATTGCTAATTGTCTTGCGCTTGTTAGCATTTTTTCAAAAGTACCAACAGAATCTGATCCGCTAGAGATAAACATATAAACTAATAGACCTGGATAGGATTTTTGCACTATTGTCTCTTGCTCAAAAAAACCTGGCTCAGCCATGGATGCTACACTGAACATAATTGGTAAATGTTCATTATCTTGTACGTGCCTATGATAAAGTTTCTGCTTTCCATGGCGAAAATGATTCCTCGTTAATGCCGTTAACAAAGCATTACCAGAAATCGTACCCTTATATTTAGGCATAATGGTTAGAGCAATAAAATCTTGTGCTTTTGGTGCAGCTTCTTCTTCAATATCAACTATATCATCTATGTCGTCTTCATCCATTTCGTCTAAATCTTCAAATTCATCTTCAATCTGTTTAGCGGTTTCAACAAACGTTTGCTCTGGACGTTGGTTTTCAAGATAGGCTACTTGTGCAGATTGGATCGTATCGATGGTCACATCATCTAATAACGGGTCATGCTCGGATTTACCACTGTGGCTATCCTGTTGCATTTTTTCAACACGTTGCATTTGTTGATAATGACTATGGTTGTTTTCTAATATTGTTTGCTCAAATTCTTCATGGATTAATGAGCGCTTTTTTAACTTTCGGCGACGTATAGCATTAAAAAGAATAAAACTGCCTAATACCATCCCTATAATTAATATCATTAAGCGCATTTAACATCTCCCTTTGAATTCTAAGATATACTTTTATGCTTGTGCCATCGATTTGGCTTCTTCAATATCTACTGTCACCAAACGTGATACACCTGGTTCACGCATGGTTACTCCTTGTAATTGTTCGGCCATTTCAATCGCTAATTTATTATGGCTAA
>CAYXVT010000274.1:0-2020 GCA_964468105.1 Uncultured Candidatus Berkiella sp.
CTTTCTTTAGCGGCAATAATTTGCTTTTCATCACTATCAATGAATAATGACACTTCAATGCCTTTATCCATTAATTGATGGGTTGTGCTTTTAATATGCTCAAATTGAGAAACCACATCTAGCCCGCCTTCGGTAGTGAGTTCTTCCCTTTTCTCAGGTACCAAGCAACAATATTTCGGTTGAATTTCTATGGCAAATTTAACCATCGCCGCGGTTGCTGCCATTTCAAAATTTAAACGTGTTTGGCAAGTGTCTTTTATTAAACGCACATCACGCGGTTGAATATGACGTCTATCTTCACGTAGGTGAACTGTTATCCCGTCGGCCCCATGCAATTCTGCTAATATCGCAGCATGTACGGGATCAGGATAAATCGTGCCCCGTGCTTGACGCACTGTTGCCACATGATCAACGTTAACACCAAGATAAATCTCTTTATTCATGAGTATCACTCTCTACTACTTTAACAGTATGCTGAAATAATTTTCGACTTTGGATCGGTTTATTACCCAAATAATGGGCCAATACAAAGCGCATCAACTTTTTAATTTCCTTTAATTCGCTTTCGATTTCGCAAACACCCTTGTGTAAGGCGATAATGCTGGCTCCTGAGACCGCCAATTGTTGCTGAGTCGATATAAAACTGGATGTTTCAAAAATCCCAACCGTAGGATCATAGCTATAAAGCAGATCCGGAGATATCTCTTCCCCTGTTTTTACATCGCAAGTTAAGTCTAATCCATAGCCTAATTCTGCTAGCAACTTTAACTCAAATTGGCGCAAAATAAATTGCCGCTCTAAATCACTTGTCGATGATGCCAAAGTACTAATAGCATGATCATAATCCTGAAATAACTGCGGATGCGGATCATGACGCTGCAATAATCTGATTAATAACTCATTCAAATACAGCCCTAACAAGATATTGTGCCCAACCAGTTTAGGGTAAAGCACTTGCGCTTCAATCTGGGTTAAGGTTTTAAGCTCACCCTTCCCTACCCATCCTAACTGTAAGGGAATAAAAGGCTGTATCAATCCTTGCATACGTGAGCGTGGTCGTTTAGCGCCTTTGGCAATTAAAGTCACCAGGCCATGCATTTCACTCAAGCATTCCAGGAGAGCGCTTGAATCTTTAAACGGCCTAATATGAATGATGTAAGCAGCCGCTAGCTCGACTTTCATTTATGTTCCGACAAAGCCCAAGCTATGTAAAGCATGCATATTATCCGACCAGCTTTCGTTTACTTTCACCCACAGCTTTAAGCACACTTTCTTGCCATAATATTTTTCAAGATCGACCCGGGCCTGCGTGCCGATTTCTTTTAATTTTGATCCATTTTCACCAATCACAACTCGCTTTTGCCCTTCGCGCTCTACCCAAATCAAGGCATTAACATGAATAATGTGGCCTTTATGTTCAAGGGTCTCGATTTGTACGGAGGTGGCATAGGGGATTTCTTTTTCTAAAAGTCGCATTAATTTTTCACGAACGATTTCAGAAATATGAAATTGCTCACTATGATTGATGCTTTGATCTTCAGGAAAGTAAAAAGGGCTCTCTGGTAAATAGCTGTTACATAATTTTTCTATTTCATCAACTTGTAAACGCTTTCTCACAGACATCGGTACAATTTGAGCCTGCGGTAATTCCTGCGCTACGTGCTGCATGAACGATAATAATTTGTCTTTTTCTCTCACCAAATCAATTTTGTTCAAAGCTATAATGATGGGGCAGGTGGCATTTTGAATGGTTTTACAGATAAAACTATCTTCATCGGTCCATTTTAAAGCTTCAACCATAAAAACAATCGCATTCACATCCGTTAACGATTGATGCGCAATTTTATTCATTTGACGATTGAGGGCTTTTTTAGCCCCTAAATGAATACCAGGGGTATCCACATAGACCGTTTGCCTATTTTCTTGCGTTTTAATGCCAAGCACTTGATAACGTGTTGTTTGCGGCCTAAAAGAAGTGATACTTACTTTTTTGCCCAAAATGGAATTAAGCAATGAAGAT
>CAYXVT010000274.1:2030-4377 GCA_964468105.1 Uncultured Candidatus Berkiella sp.
GATTTTCCGACATTGGGGCGACCGACAATAGCAATGAATCCACAATAAGTAGGCCCAGTACGTTCAGAGGCACCCACATTAAAACTTTCAATATCAATGGGATTCATGAATAATTATCTCCAGCATTTTACGTGCCGCTTCTTGTTCGGCAAAACGACGACTTGATCCTGTCCCTTGTACGATTTGCGAACATCCTTCAATTTCACAACTAACAGTAAACGTTTGAGCATGGGGCTCACCCACCATGGCGACAATCTGGTAATTAGGCAATGGCTTTTGATTAGATTGTAACCACTCTTGTAATCTTGTCTTAGGATCTTTCACCTGTGATTCAGGTTTTAACACCAGCATTCTTTGCGCATATAAATTTTCAATACAAGCTCGTGCGAACGAAAAGTCACTATCTAAATAAATTGCCCCAAGTATGGCTTCAAGCGTATCAGCTAAAATGGAATCTCTTCTAAAGCCACCACTTCGTTGCTCACCCATTCCCAAAGTCAAAAAATCGCTTAATACCAATTCCCCGGCAACTTCTGATAAGCATGTTTTATTAACCAAACTTGCGCGGGCTCTGGTTAATTCTCCTTCGGTGGCTTTATTGAATTGTTTGTATAACAAATCAGCTATCACAAAGTTCAATATGGCATCGCCCAAAAACTCTAATCTCTCATTGTTTTTATGATGAGCACTTTTATGGGTAAGTGCCTGTTCCAGCAGGTTCTTATCTTTAAATTCATATTTCAAACGACGTTGCAAAACATCCAGACTAACCGTTCTCACTCAACCTTCACCCGTTCATCAAACATTACCACTGCATCAATATTTCCTATCAAACGAACTCGCGTTTCATATTTGAGCCCTAATGATGTTACCTTTCCATCTTTTTTATCTATCACCAAAGCCTCAGGCGAAATTTCACTGATATAATTCACTTGCAGCTTTCTTGCTAATAAATCTTTTACTTTAGCTTTAGTAAAAGTGGAAAGATCTGGATTTTGCGCCAAATCTTCTAAGGCATCCTTAATCGCAAAATTATGCAGATAAGGGGGAATCAGATGCATGCTGATAACAACAGCAAAAACAAGAATAATCGCTATTACTAGCAAATTTAGGACAGTGATTCCTCTCATAGACTTCTTTGATGCTGCTCTCATATCGTTATTCCTTTAATCATTAATGACATGTCCTATGCGCTGCCAACGAATGTCTTTAGAGACGCCATCCCAGCTCATCCAGATGAAAAAGGCCTTACCCAGTATAAGATCTTCAGGTACGAATCCCCAACGCCGGCTATCTTCGCTATTATCCCGGTTATCACCCATCACAAAATACATACCCTCTGGCACCGTTTTTTCTTCCATCGTTTGCCCCTCGCCTGGGTGTATAAAGATGGAATGAGGTCTTTTGTCTAGATCTTCTTTGAAGTGTTTAACTTGATAAGTTTGTCCATAGGTATCGGTGTCATAAACTGAACCTAATGGTTGCTGCGCCACTGGCTTACCGTTTAAATAAACCATTTTGTCTTTATAGCTGATTTTATCGCCGGGAACCCCAACAACACGTTTAATAAAATCTATAGAGGTATCCTTTGGATAACGAAAAACCAAAATATCGCCACGTTCTGGTTCATGGATCTTGATGATTTTTGTTCCAAAAACGGGCAAACGAATACCGTAGGTAAACTTATTTACTAAGATGAAATCCCCCTCCAAGAGAGTGGGCTTCATTGAGCCAGAAGGTATACGAAAAGGCTCCGCAATAAATGAGCGCAACACGCAAACGATGAGTAAAATGGGAAAGAATGATCTGGCATATTCAACCAGTTTTGGTTCATGCACCATTTCATTTTGTTTAGCCTCTTTTAATCGTTTGGGATTAAAGAACCAGGCATCAACGCCCCAAATTAAACCACTCACAACAGTTGCCCCAGCAAGTAGCGATGAAAAATCCGTATATACTGGCATTACTTGTCCTTATCTACTTGTAAAATAGCCAAAAAGGCTTCTTGTGGAATTTCAACTGATCCCACTTGCTTCATTCTCTTTTTACCACGCTTTTGCTTTTCTAACAGCTTGCGTTTACGTGAGACGTCGCCCCCATAACATTTCGCGATCACATTCTTGCGTAATGCTTTTACGGTGGTTCGGGCAATGATTTGTCCACCAATTGCAGCTTGAATTGCCACATCAAACATTTGCCGTGGGATCAACTCTTTCATCTTGTTTGTTATGTCTCTGCCGCGTTGATAGGATTTATCACGGTGAACAATTAAAGCAAGGGCATCCACCGCATCGGCATTAATGAGGATATCCATCTTGACCAAATCTGCCGCTTGGAAGCGTTTTAA
>CAYXVT010000275.1:0-3509 GCA_964468105.1 Uncultured Candidatus Berkiella sp.
ACTCAATTCATTTGACTTGGCTTTTTTTACAAAAACGCCCACACAAATAACATGATTTCAACTTGTTAAAGAACACTCTTGCTTCAAGCAAGGCCGCTAATTGTATCGATTTGCTGACGCTTGTCAATCTCTCTTTACACTCAACAACTTTGCTATCGGTCGAAGAAGGGAGAATTCTACGCTTTTTTCAGCGCGAGTCAATGATAAAACGAACCTTTTTATTTTGCTTTTGGTTCGCCTTCTGACACTTCAATCTTTGCAAAACGACGTTTGCCAACTTGCACTACATATGTGCTTCCATTCTTTAACTGATATTCCATCGTATTGATTCGCTCGCCTTCAATTTTAACCGCGCCTTGCTTGATCATACGCATAGCTTCGGATGTGCTTGTGGTTAATCCTGCTTCTTTCAATACTTGAACTAATGAGATCTCAGCTTTATCGGTTGCAATCTGTACTTGCGAAATATCTTCGGGAATTAATCCCTTAGAAAACTGCTGAATAAACTTTTGTTCCGCATCGATTGCTTCTTGTGCTGTGTGAAAGCGTGTGATGATTTCTTTTGCTAGTAGTATTTTGACATCTCTAGGATTCAATCCAGCCTGAACCTTGCTTTTAAGTTCATTAATTTCAGCAGATGATAAAAAGCTTAAAAGATCATAGTAGCGCCACATTAAATCATCTGAGATAGACATGATTTTGCCAAACATACTACCTGGCTCCTCAGATATACCAATGTAGTTATCTAAAGATTTAGACATCTTCTTCACGCCATCCAAGCCTTCTAATAAAGGCATTGTGATAACCACTTGAGGAGGTTGCTGATAATTTTTTTGTAACTCTCTACCCATTAGCAAATTAAATTTTTGATCTGTTCCCCCTAATTCAACATCCGCTTTCAGCTCGACAGAATCATATCCTTGCAATAGGGGGTATAAAAATTCGTGGATAGCAATTGGCAGACCTTCCCGATAGCGCTTGGAAAAATCATCTCGTTCCAACATTCTGGCTACCGTTTGTTTTGAGGCTAAGGACACCAAATCAGCTGCGCTAAACTTATTCAGCCAGCTAGAATTGAAAACGAGTTGAGTCTTTTTTGGATCAAGAATTTTAAATATTTGGCTTTGGTATGTTTTTGCATTTTCAACAACTTGTTCCAAGGTCAACGGCTGGCGAGTGATATTTTTACCAGTGGGATCGCCAATTCTTGCGGTGAAGTCTCCAATAAGACACAAAATATCATGACCCAAGTCTTGAAAGTTCTTGAGCTTATTAATAAGGACGGTGTGACCTATATGAATATCGGGAGCCGTAGGATCGAAGCCTGCCTTGATCCGCAAGGGGCGGCCTAATTTTAATTTCGCTACTAACTCATCTTTAATTAATATTTCTTGCACGCCACGTTCAATGATTTCTAACGCGGATTCAATCGCCATTTTCATTGTCTGCTCTCAAAAATAAAGTGAACAGAGTATATATCATGTCAAGCAGCACGATGCGACTGTTATACCTATATAGTAATAGGTTAAGATTGTGGCCCACGAAATAATGAGTTTATTTTGTTAACCAAATATTAATAAAATTGATTTTAATTAAATAGACGACTAATTTATAAGGTAATCGCAAGAAGGATGCAGCGTTTAATTAAAGTGAAAACCGATTATAAACACAGTAAGGTTAAACAACCTTATTACGTATTTCATTTTGCCAACAAATGGAAGTTGCCTTTGGCTATTACGCTATTGGCATTTGCACTCGTATGGAGATGGGTTGAGTGGTCTCAAACCTATGAAACAGAACAACAAGAAGAACAAGAACAGGAATGGGTAGATCCTAATCAGGTAACACTTGATGTGATGCTACCTGAAAATCAAGAAGACACCTTATTAATCCAACCAACAACGTCAGCAGAAGAATCTGCAACGCAATCGTTAGATTGGAAAAAATTCAAAGTCAAAGCTGGCGATAACCTTGCATACTACTTTCAAGAAGCTGGTCTTGATTCTAAAACCGTTCAGGAAGTGTTATCGCTAGGACGAGACGTTCAGCATCTCAAAAAGATCTATCCCGATCAAACGCTGAGACTCTTGGCAAATGAAGAGGGTGAACTGCAAACGCTTCAATTTGATGTTGATCCCCTGACAACATTGATTGTTGAACGCCAAGATAATGGCAAACTACTAAGCCACATTGAAGATAAGCCCATTGAAAAGCGTGTCGCATTTGGCGGTGGAAAAATTTTTGATTCCTTCTTTGTTGCCGGCAAGCATGCAAAATTAGACGATGCCTTAATCATGGAACTTGCCAATGTTTTTGCCTATGACATCGATTTTGCTTTAGACATTAAACCCAATGATTACTTTAAAGTGTTATTTGAAGAGTATTTCGTCAATGGGGTTAAAGTGGGCAATGGTCCCATTGTAGCAGCTGAGTTTGTTAATAATGGAAAACAATATCGCGCCATCCGGTACACCGATAGCAGCGGCGAAACCAGTTATTATTCTCCTAATGGGCAAAGTTTAAAGAAAGCCTTCATTCGCACACCAGTACAGTATACGCGGATCAGCTCTCACTTTAACTTACACCGCCGTCATCCTGTTCTCCATAAAATTCGTGCTCATAAAGGGGTAGATTATGCAGCCCCCACGGGAACACCGGTAAAAGCAGCAGGTGCTGGCAAAGTTGTTTTTGTTGGCAAGAAGGGCGGCTATGGGAACGCTATTATCTTGCAGCATGGTTCTAAATATACAACGCTCTATGGGCATCTCTCTCGTTTTGCCAAGAGTCTTAAAATGGGTCACACCATCCGTCAAGGCCAAATCATTGGTTATGTCGGCAGCACGGGCTTAGCTTCAGGTCCTCATTTACATTTTGAATTCAGAATAAACGGTGTTCACCACGATCCTTTAAAAGTGGCACTTCCGGAAGCTGATGGTATTTCTGGTAAAGCAAAAACCCAGTTTTTAGCCTATTCACACAATCTGCTACGAACGATGGATCAGCATGGAAAAGTACTAGTAGCCGCGAATGATTAAAACTTCTTCTGATCTCTATATTGGGCTTATGTCTGGCACCAGTATGGATGGTGTTGATTGTGCGCTAGTTAGCTTTGATGAAACAAAACGCCAAGCCAACTTAATCGCCTCCCATCTTGAAACAATACCTGATGATTTAAAAAACGAATCGCTTTCTATTAGCCTAGGTGAAGCAAACGTACATTTTACACGTATTGCCATACTTGATTTCAAATTTGGCCATCTCTTTGCAAAAAGCGTCAATAACCTTTTACGCAAAGCCAACCTTAAGGCTCAACAAGTAAAAGCTATTGGTAGCCATGGTCAAACGATTTGGCATCATCCGCAAAGCCCTTTCCCTTTCACGATTCAAATTGGCGATCCCAATATCATTGCCAAAGAAACCAACATTGCAACAGTTGCTGATTTCAGAAGAGCAGATATGGCTCTCGGGGGGCAAGGCGCACCTTTTGTGCCCCCCTTTCACATGTGGTT
>CAYXVT010000275.1:3554-4368 GCA_964468105.1 Uncultured Candidatus Berkiella sp.
AGTGAAGATTCTCGGATTATTTTGAATATTGGCGGCATTGCCAATATAACTTTGCTGCCCTTTCAAGGCGAACCTTGCCTTGGTTTCGACACAGGACCTGGCAATGGTTTAATGGATGCTTGGGTCTTTAAACATTTGCATCAACCTTTTGATAACAAAGGCGCTTTCGCTGCAAAAGGCACTTGTCATTCACCGCTTCTAGAACAAATGTTAAATGATCCC
Organism: Uncultured Candidatus Berkiella sp.; assembly: GCA_964468105.1. Taxonomy (GTDB): domain Bacteria; phylum Pseudomonadota; class Gammaproteobacteria; order Berkiellales; family Berkiellaceae; genus Berkiella. Next base: position 3,777 of record CAYXVT010000275.1, read on the forward strand.
TTCTTTAAACAAAAAGCCCCTAAAAGCACGGGCAAAGATCATTTCAATTTACAGTGGCTTGAAAAACATCTCACCAAATACCCTTCTCTGACAGCACAAGATGTTCAAGCAACTTTACTTGAACTCACCGCCATCACCATTGCTAAACATATCCATCATTTTCGCCAAAACGGTGAAGTGTTAGTCTGTGGTGGTGGTTTCCATAATCCGGTGCTGATCAAAGCCATTCAAAAACATTTAGGCGATCACTTTACATTAAAGTCCACCGAAGAATATGGCGTGGCTCCTGATTGGTTAGAAGCGATTTGTTTTGCGTGGTATGCAAAAAAACGAATGGAAAATGAACCTGTTGACTTAACTGCCATTACAGGCGCTAAAAAACCAACTATTTTGGGCGGCGTTTACTTACCCTAGAGAGAAAAAGATGATCCACAACTGCAGGTTGTTTGGGCATTTGGGTTTTTAACGGTAAAATGAGCCCCTTGCAAACTTTCTTTGTAATCGATTTCACCGCCAGTTAAATACATAATACTGAGCGCATCAATAACAACACTCACAGTCATCATGCCACCGGTGCTTTCATCTTCGACTT
>CAYXVT010000276.1:0-265 GCA_964468105.1 Uncultured Candidatus Berkiella sp.
GGGGAGGACGGCGGAGGAGCTCTGTAGCCAAATCTAAGGTATTAGACATTAAGATAGATCCTGTTCTATTTCTCGCAATAAATGATTAATCCCAACTTTTGCACGAGTTTTTTCATCAACTCTTTTAACAATAACGGCGCAATACAAGCTATATTTACCATCTTTTGAAGGAAGATTACCCGGCACAACAACAGCATCGGCGGGAACTCTCCCATAGAGAATAGTGTCATTTTCGCGATCATAAATGCGAGTACTTTGGCCAATG
>CAYXVT010000276.1:275-4277 GCA_964468105.1 Uncultured Candidatus Berkiella sp.
CTTGCTCAACTATCACACCCTCAACAATTTCAGATCGGGCTCCAATAAAACAATTATCTTCAATAATCGTTGGGGTTGCTTGTAAAGGTTCTAAAACGCCCCCGATCCCAACGCCACCAGAGAGATGAACATTTTTACCAATTTGAGCGCATGAGCCAACCGTTGCCCAAGTGTCCACTAAAGTACCTTCACCAACATAAGCTCCAATATTGACATAAGAGGGCATTAAGACGGTGTTTGGGCCAATATAGGCCCCAGCCCTGACGCACGCAGGGGGAACAATTCTGGTTTTCTTCTTACTAAAATCACTTGCACTGTGGTGATGAAATTGTAAAGGCACTTTATCAAAAAATTGCGTAAAACCTCCCTCAATAAGGGTGTTATCGTGCAAACGGAAATAGAGTAAGATGGCCTGTTTAACAATATGGTTAACTTCCCATTGGCCTGATGATAGGCGATTAGCTGCCCGAAGTTCGCCAGTTTCACACTTTTCTATTATGGTGCTCACGGCCTGTTTGAGTTCTTCACTTGCGCTTGCAGGGGAGAGTGAACTACGAAGTTCAAAGGCATTTGCAATGGTACGTTCTATATCACTTTGTTGCATAATTGTTCTTAAAATGTAGCGTAAATTCTCACAGAATACGGTTTTTTAACTCATCTGGCTAGTAGGGATATATGTCAAGAATTAGGAAGGCCATATGGCTAACATATTAATTATTGGTTGCGGTTATGTAGGTCAGGCTCTGGCTAAATCCTATCTTGAAAGAGGGGATAAGGTATGGGCTTTACAGCGTCATCCGATTTCTTTGGAGGGTGTAGACAATATTGTAGCGGATATCACAACAGTGCAGACATTACCTGATGTGGATAAAGTGTTTTATTGTGTTGCAGCCAAAAATCATGACGAGCTTGCTTATGAAAAAGCCTATGTTGAGGGGGCGGCTAATGCTGCAACACTTCTGGGCAAATTGAGAACGACACAATTTATTTATATTTCAAGTACAGCTGTATATGCACAGAATGGCGGAGAATGGGTGGATGAGACATCAATGACTTTGCCCACTTATTTTTCCGGAAAAATATTATTAAAAGCTGAAAGCTTAATAGAATCGAGTTTTTTAAAGCCCACCATCGTTCGATTTGGGGGTATATATGGTCCTGGCAGGGATAAATTAGTACAAGCTGTGTTTGATGGAACTTCCCAGTATACACCTTTACCTATTTATACAAATCGTATCCATCTTGATGATTGTGTTGGGATCTTACAATTTCTTGCTGATAATACCTTTACTGGTATTTATCTTGGGGTTGATAATGAACCTGCTCTTTATAATGAAATACTCGCTTGGTTGGGGAAAAGAATGCAGAAAGAGGTAAAACAAGGGGAAAGTATGTCTTTGCGGATGGCACAGAGTAATAAGCGCTGTTCCAACCAAAAAATTACTCAACTTGGTTATCATTTTCATTTCCCAAGTTATAGAGAGGGGTTTGAAAAACTACTACCAAAATAAGTTGATCGACTTAGTTTTTTGCGGTTTATTCGGTTAGACCACTTTCTATTTTATTTAACTAAGGTATAATACTTAAGATTAACAGATTGCCTATATCTATCAGTTGGAGTGTCATTATGGCGCGCACGAAAAATTCAGCAAAAGCGGATCCTGCTCAAACAGACAAAGCCAAGGAAGAATTAGCAGCTAAGGCAAAAGCAGAAAGCGAAGCCAAGGCTAAAGCAGAAATCGAAGCCAAAGCAAAAGCAGAAAGCGAAGCTAAGGCTAAAGCAGAAAGCGAAGCCAAAGCAGAAAGCGAAGCTAAGGCTAAAGCAGAAGCGCAAGCCAAAGCCGCAGCTATAGCTCAAGTGCTTAATGCACTGCCTGTGTCCGCACAAGACATCAAAAAGGGCTTCCAAGATTCCATACACAGGCAACGTTTAAGCTTTAAAATTCAATCTGACGAAGTGACAACGGACAATTGGTTAAGTGCACAACATGTTGATGGCACCATTCAAAGTCTGCTAGGTGAACGTGCGCATTTAAGAAATAATGTTGGTGTTTTTCCGGCTTTTAATTTAGAAAGATATACAGAATTTGCCGAGAATGCCATTGAAGTAAAAATTATTAAAGCCCTAGGATTACCTACCAGAATAACGGCAGATGGTGATGAAGTCATAAAGGAGGACCCACTACCGGATAGCGAAGGACTCAACGCAGAACAACGACAAGCAAAAGAACAAGAAAATAGTAAACGTAACAAAGAAGCAAGAGAAAGAAGGCAGCAATCAAAAGCACTCTTAACAAAGCATAAAATAACGTCAGACGTTATGTTTCAATATTATTTGGAAGCGATGGCAGAAAGTGAACATCGTTTTTTAAGCAATAGTCGAAATAAAGACCTCAAGCTAGATGATTGTGAGCAATTAATTATCCCCATTAATCAAGGTGCTACCCATTGGACTGTTGCCGTTGTGCATTGCTTTGAACAAAGTGATCACAAAATCATTGCTAATATCAAGTATTATGATTCCCTAGGCAGTGATCTCAATGCCTCTATGAAAACGCAATTGATGTCTTACTTTAGAAAACTGGGTTTCATACCAAATTATGAGTGCGTTTCAAAACATGATCAAAACGAAGGCGTTAATTGCGCTGTTTTCGCTAGTTTAAAAGCCATTGATATTGCCAATGAAAATGTTAAGAATGATGAACGTTTATTGGCTGATTTAAACCCTTACAACTATTTTCAACGAATGAATTATTATCGTTATATTATTTCTCTGAAATTAAGAGAATTAGGTCAGAATAGTACTCCTAGTGATGATCTTACAAAAGAGATTAGTCAGCAGCAAGAACAGTTTATTCAATTAAGTGAACTATCGCAACGCCGTAGCGCCTTAAACAGCGTTTTGAAAGGGCTTGCTAAGAATCTTGAAGAAGCATTGAAAAAAGTTCTAGGTAAGAAAATAGAAACGCCCGCGGTATCAAGCAACTTTCAAAAGCCATTGCCTGATATCGATTCAATGGGTTTATTTAATCACTGCAAAGAGTTACTTAAAGAATGTGATAAAGTATTAATAGAAAAAATGCAAAAGGAAAAGCAGACGGTTAAAGATAAATCGGATATTCAACTACTTCAAGCAGCAATAAATGCTTTTAATGCTGTCAAGAACGATATGCAGCAAGAAGTTGAGCAAGTTGTAGCAGAAGTGGCAGTGAATAACCCTGAGAACCCTGGGTTTATAGATTGGATAACCAATCTGAATTGGACGAAGACAATTCTGTTTTCAGGGTTAGGGGCCGCCGGGTTATTTCTTGGCTTCCCCATTGGTATAGCACTATTTTTAAAAGCAAGTGCACTCTTAACATCAGCGCCAGCGCTCTTAATTTTAGGTGGCGGGGCAATTCTTTGGGGTGGAATGCAACTTTCTCATTTCTTTGGTGACTTTGCTCAATTCGCTTTACCTGAAGGGCAGGCACAAATGCCTGTTATTCCGGCTGTTCAAAATGTGCCAAACCCTGGTACCGCTGCAGCTCCTATTAATTTAGATACTGCTGTTCCTGTTCTGACTAACTTTAATAATCAACGTAAACCAGCAGCTGTTCAACCTCAAGCATTAGCCGTTGCGCCAAAACCTATTTCTGCACAAAGAAAATTAAACCTTTAATCCTTTCTTTGTACAGGAAGTAAAAAAAAAGCGGCCACAAGGGCCGCTTTTTTTTCGTGAACAATAGGAGATGACTATTGATTTACTCACATTCCTACCTGGTTTTTAAAGTCTTATTCTAGACCTGTTACACCAGTACCTTTAGCGGTCGCATTTGTCTTAGCGCTACCAAATACCGTGGTACCTGTTGTGGTGATAAGGCTTGGCAAGAACACTAATCCAGCTGCAATGCATAATAGAACAATCGGTTGGCTTAATGGAACTTGCGCGGGTTGATCCTTATGCGCTTTAAATTTCAACATTCCCATTAAAGCAAAGCCCACACCAGCAACATAGCTTCC
>CAYXVT010000277.1:0-292 GCA_964468105.1 Uncultured Candidatus Berkiella sp.
AGCGTTAGAGAATCCATCATTCCTACCTTCTCTTCCATATAATTTATGAGTGTTTTAGAGGTTTCCTTCGCCTTGCGATTCGCATTCTTAATCGCTATCAGAAATCGGGTTTTCTTCTCTCTCAGAGTAAAAACGTTTGTCTTTATTTTGCGAAACAAAATGAGGTCGCCTTCCCAGCGTCCAAAAGACTTCCTTTCATTGATAATATCCGTTCTTCTATGAATGGATTCTTTATCAAGATTGGCCTTCTGTCGCTTTCTCCTGCCTCGAGGAAAACGATAAGGTCTTTTCT
>CAYXVT010000277.1:302-4219 GCA_964468105.1 Uncultured Candidatus Berkiella sp.
TCTTCCGTAAGTGGCAATGAAGTTTTAGAGCCTTCCCTGAGCCACTGTAAATATACTGGTAAATGGCTTCATAAGACACAACCGTATATCCATGTTCTTTTCTCAGTCGTCCTGCAATTTGTTCAGGGCTCCACCCTTCCTTGAGTTTGAGGATTACATGCCTCCTTACTTCTTCATTCCTGTCAATTTTGCTTAGTTGATAGCGACACCGTAACAGATACTGTTGACTTGCAAAGTCCGGTCTATACCCCAACTTCGAACTATTCCGGGAAAGCTCTCGATATAATGTCGATTTATGGCGGCCTATACGCTCGGCTATCTCTTGGAGACTATGTCCTTCAAACAAGAGCTTATATATTTTTAACCTCTCAGCTCCATTTATATGACGGTATTTTTTCTGACTCATTTAACCTCATGTTTCTTCAAATTAGTCTCCTAACAGAAAGTCGCACCTCATTCCTGAATGTGCCAAACCCACTTTCGCGTTGAGCAATGTTTTGGGACTCTAAAACGGCAGTTTCATATGGTGAGGTCTTCTTACATGGGCCTTAGACTACATGGGGTAAATTTACAGCTAAAGCCATTGCTTTTAATCTTAACAAAGCTCTCAGACAGGTGAAATGGGGCTAATCTCCTCTAAACCTATTCCAAAAACTCTAAAAAGGGCCAAAAATAGCTCTCTTGAAATGGGCAAAAGGCATCGCTACTGTTTCCAAGCTTCTTCTTTGATCTCTCAAAATTCTCACGTGCTTTTATTCAGAGGTCTTTGTATAGAGAAAAATGAGAAAGTTTAAATCCAGCAATCCTCCAGATATATAATAAAAAACAAATTGATAAGTAATATTATATAAATATTTTTTAATTTTTATATTAATATAATAGAACGCGCTGAAAACTTATTTTATACAAAATCGGAAATATCAGGGGCTTAAAGTTAGAAGGCTCATTTAAAAACATTTTGGTTATAATGGATTAGGTATGCCGTCCTAGAGAATTTTCCTTTTGGAAAATTTTACGACTGCTGTTATCATATGCTAGAGTCCTTCACAACCAGCCTAAGTAGCAGATTGTTGCTTTACAAGTGTGTATACAATAAATAAATGGAAATTAGTTTGAGAACAAAAAAAATTCAAGGATATAGCTTCTTAAAAGAACTCAAAGAAAACTCTATTGGAGCGGAAATATGGTGGGATTCCTCTCCTACTTTATTGCGATCTTGGATAGATCAATTTATTAAGCAAACTAATAACAAGGAAGAAAGCAAACAACGAGAAGAATTCTTGGCAGATTTTTTTGTTCCCTCAGACCCATCAAAATCACTAATTCAAGGGGTTACAACTAACCCTAACCTTATTACAAATTGTGTTTTGCTTGATAAGGATTCATGGAAAAATGATTTTAGAACAATAAAAAAGGCAGAAGGCATTACTGATTCTAAAATATTATACTGGAGTATATACAAACAGGTCATTGAAACAGGAGCAAAAATTTTAAAAGAAATGTGGGTTAAGTCCCAGGGTAAGTATGGTTGGGTATGTGCGCAAGTTGACCCTCGAACTACTCTAAATTCTGATCAAATTTTTATGCAGGGACAAGAACTTTCAGCGCTTGGCCCCAATATTATGGTTAAAGTTCCTGGTAGTGCTGCAGGTTATGATGCTATTGAAAGACTCGTCGCATGTGGAGTTTCTATCAACAATACATTTTCATATACTGTCCCTCAGCTTGTAAAGTGTATAGATGCTATTAGAAGAGGCTTAGAAAAAGCAAATAAGAATAGTGTAGATACATCACGTTGGCGCTGCGTAATAACGTTCATGATTGGCCGATTCGGGAGGCAAGGAAGTCTAATCCAACAGGCAAAAGAAAGAAATATTAATCTGACTACTGAATGTATTCGTTGGGCTGAAATTGCAATCTTTAAACGTTTTTGTGAAGTTCTATCTATTTCTGATGTTCCAGCCAAAATATTACTCTCTAGTATAGAGTGTGATCTAAACCCAAATACAGGCAAAGCATCTTGTTGGCATATAGAAAAAACACTTGGCTCAGATATAATTTATACCTTTAAACCTCAGCTTTTAGAGTCTCTATTTATTTTACAAAAAACGATGCAACATCCAAAATTTAGTGCTCACAATGAGTCAATACCAGCTGGATTAATAAATCGGCTAATGAAAATACCATACTTCAATGACTCCTACTCTATAGATAAAATTTGTCCTAATCAATTTCACCATCTGCATCCTTTTGTTGCTACCTATGCAGAGTCCTGCGAGAGTGTAAGAAAGATGACTAATTTTATTAATCGCTTGAATGCGGCATTGCCTAAAAAGCAAAAATAAGTATGGAATAGCCTAGGATTTTATGAGATATTTTGATAAAATAATTGCGAGAAAGGAGAGATAAAAGCCTCAAAACCTTGCATTTTCTTTATGGGAATCTTTATGCAACCTCCGAAAACTCAATCGAATAATCAGCAGAAATTTTTACGTCAAAGACTCGAAAACATCATCAATAATAAGCATGAGTTGGTGTTTTTATCTTATGGAGTTGGTTGAGAGCGGTTTGATACTCATTTCGGTCAATTCTTTTCTAAAAGATGGGGTCACTTCACTAAACGGATTATAAAGAACGTTAAGCTTGCGGGAAGTGTTGAAGAGGTCTTAATTTTCCTTGTTCAACATAAAGGTACTTATCTACCAATAGGAATTTAGGCTTCTGATCTGATCTTTTGAATTTCTTTCGGAGGGATATATCGATAGAAAGTAGTTCTTCCGATACTGAGCGTTTTGATAATTTCAAAAATAAATATATAATTTTCTGTATCTTTAATCATGGCTTTTGCCATGCGGAGTTTCTCATCGGTTATGAGAAGTGGTCTGTCGCCAATGCTGCCATTTTTACATGCCGATTTTAAGCCCGCCTTTGTACTCTCAACAATGATCTCCCTCTGAAACTGCTCAAAAGCAGCATTCATATGAAAGAATAGGCTGCCTTCCGGTGTTGATGTATAGATATTTTGGGTAATCACTTTCAGGGTGATTTTACGCTCTTCCAAATTTTTGACCATTCTAATCATTTGCGTCAGGGAGAGTGCAAGGCGCGATAACTTCCAGACAACAAGCGTATCGCTTTCGCGTATATAATCGAGTGCTTACTCTAGTTGTTTTCGTTTTTCTGGCTTCGAATATTTTCTCGGTGAATATCTTCTTACATCAAGCTTCATTGAGGCATCAATCTGATGCTGTGGATTTGATCTAGAGTTGAAACACGTGCATAACCAATTAGCATATTATTTCTAAAAACGATTTTTTGTGATATTAACAGAATAAATTAAACGGGACAGTGTTTTGGAACATATTTAAGGCGAATTTTTGATAAAACATCCGTCTCAAAAAACGATCGTTTAATGAGACACTCCCCTCCCCTTCTAAAAATCAACCATCTTCTATCGTCATATTCCTATTTACTCATCTCATATATCTATGTACCATTTTCCCGTAAATATAATATATAAATGAGACAACCTTATGAAACACATCGGATATGCCCGCGTTAGTCGTAACAACCAAGACCTTCAACTCCAAATTGATGCTCTCTTGAAAGTAGGATGTCACAGAAAAGATATCCACGTTGATAAGATTTCTGGATCTCATGAGAAAAGACCTGGACTAGATGAATGTCTCGCCTCCTTAAAAGAAGGAGATGTTCTCTACGTCTGGAGACTCGATCGTCTGGGAAGGTCCCTCTCCCATCTGATTAAAATTGTCACAGATCTTTTTAACAGAAAAATAGGATTCAAATCCATTCATGATGGACATATTGATACAACAACAGCTTCTGGAGAACTCATCTTCAATATCTTTTCCTCTCTCGCACAATTTGAAAAGCGTTTGATTCAAGAAAGAACAAAA
>CAYXVT010000278.1:0-4151 GCA_964468105.1 Uncultured Candidatus Berkiella sp.
AAGATTTATCGGGATTCTGATAGAAGAGCATGCCGGTAATTTTCCAACTTGGTTGGCTCCAATCCAAGTCACTGTGATGAATATTACCCAATCCCAGGCAGATTATGCAGAAAAAATCTGCCAAGAGTTAAAAACAAAGGGTATTAGGGCTGTTACTGACTTGAGAAACGAGAAAATAGGGTTTAAAATTCGCGAGCACACTGTACAGCGTGTTCCTTATCTCGTGGTGATAGGCGATAGAGAAGTTGCTCAGCAAACTTTAACGGTTAGAACACGAGCAGGGGAAGATTTAGGAAGTATGACACTGAGTGAGTTTGAAGGTAAACTAAATCTTGAGTGTCAAACGAAAGCAGTGACTTAAAGGGAGAATAAAACTATTAATACAACTAAAAAGTCGAGGGTTCGCGTTAATGACGCCATCACAGCACTTAATGTGCGCCTCGTTGATCCTGACGGAACAATGGAAGCAAGTGGTGTCTTAGGACCGGGTACACATACGGGGATAATGACAAAGCGTGAGGCACAGCGTAAAGCCGAACTGCTTGGGTTAGATTTGGTCGAGGTTTCACCAAATGCTGAACCCCCTGTGGTGAGAGTGATGGATTTTGGTAAGTTCCAGTTTGATGAAAAGAAAACGAAGAAAAAACAAAAAATCCAAAAACTCAAAGAGATAAAATTACGTCCTGTAACGGACGATGGGGATTATAAGGTAAAACTACGCAACCTTATCGTCTTCTTAGAGCGCGGGGATAAAGTAAAAGTTACCATTCGATTTAAAGGTCGTGAAATTACCCATAAGGAATTGGGAATGAAACTACTTGATCGAATTAAAGTTGATATCGACGGTATTGGGGTTGTAGATCAAGAACCCAAACTTGAAGGTCGACAATTGGTAATGGTTATATCTCCGAAAAAATAAACCATTAAAAAAATGACAATGCGGAGTAGAAAGTTATGGCAAAAAAAGCCAAAACGAAAGTTAAGTTAAAGTCCAACCGTGGCGCTGCGAAACGGTTTAAGGTGACAGGAACCGGTAAGGTTCGTTTTCGCCGTGCTAATCGCAATCACATCAAGACGAAGCAATCGACTAAGAAAGTAAGACATGCAAGAGCAAATGGTGTTATGTGTGACAGTGACGCCAAACTAGTTCACCGCATGCTTCCATACGATTGATCTTGTCTTTCCCCTCTACCGCTTGCGGGAGAGGGTTAGGGTGAGGGTTTTAGATTTGTGAATTGAGGATTAGAAAATGGCAAGAGTAAAACGTGGCGTTACTGCTAAGAAACGTCATAAGAAAATTTTAAAGCAAGCGAAAGGTTATTATGGCGCGCGTAGTCGCTGTTTTAAAACCGCTAACCAAGCGGTATTAAAAGCAGGCCAATATGCTTATCGCGATAGAAAACAAAAGAAACGTCAGTTTCGCAGTCTCTGGATTGTGCGCATTAACGCGGGTGCCCGTGAATGTGGCCTTTCTTACAGCCGCTTGATTGCTGGCTTGAGCAAAGCGAATATTGAAGTTGATCGTAAAATGTTAGCGGAGTTGGCTGTATTTGATAAAGCCGCTTTTGCTAAAATTGCAGAACAAGCGAAGGAAGCATTGGCGGCCTAAATGGTTAGGCATATACCAATAATTCTGAACGGTTAAAAATAAAGGGAAGGCTTTGCTCTTCCCTTTTTTTATGGTGGATGAATGGAAAATCACGACGAATTAATCAATAACGCAAAAAAAGAATTAGAAGAGGCTTTAGCTAGCGCTGACGTAGAAAAAATTCGCGTTAAATATCTAGGCAAGCAAGGACTTGTTACCGAGCAATTAAAATCCTTAAAAGATATCCCACCAGACCAACGTAAAGAATTTGGTCAAAATATTAATCGCATAAAAGACGCTATCGACGAGATGCTCAGATCTTATAAAGATCTGATGGCGCAAAAAGACGTTAATAAGCAATTAGAAAGTGAAAAAATAGATGTCACCTTACCTGGACGCCATATCGAGGCAGGGGGATTACATCCTATTACTATTACTATGGAAAGGATCTGTAACTTATTTGCTTCCTTAGGCTTTTGGATCGAAGAAGGTCCTGAAGTTGAAACAGAATATTATAACTTTGAAGCATTGAATATTCCGTCACATCATCCCGCCAGAGCGATGCATGATACTTTTTATTTTAGTGATGGCATGCTTTTACGCACCCATACTTCGCCTGTGCAAATTCGAGCAATGGAAAAGCGTAAGCCCCCTTTAAAGGTGATTGCTCCAGGACGGGTTTATCGCTGTGATTCAGATGTAACACACACACCGATGTTCCACCAAGTCGAAGGGCTCCTTGTTGATGAACATATCACCTTTGCTGATTTAAAAGGGGTTTTAGCTGCCTTTTTATCTGCTTTCTTTGAAGCAGATGTTTCAACCAGATTTCGTCCCAGTTATTTTCCCTTCACTGAGCCATCGGCGGAAGTGGATGTGACTTGTGTTAAATGCCAAGGAAAGGGATGTCGTATTTGTAAAAACACCGGTTGGTTAGAGGTGCTTGGATGTGGCATGGTCCATCCAAAGGTGTTGGAATATGGTGGCATTGATCCTGAACGTTATACAGGATTTGCCTTTGGGATGGGCATTGAGCGCTTAGCCATGCTTCGTTATGAAGTCGATGATTTAAGGATCTTTTTTGAAAACGATCTGCGAATCCTCAAACAATTTAACGGAGTGTAGAGATGAAAATTAGTGAAAAATGGTTACATGAGTGGGTCAATCCAGGATTAACAACACAAGCACTAACTGAACAGCTCACCATGGCTGGTTTAGAAGTGGATAGTGTTGAAAAACAAGAAACGGATTCTCTTATAGAAATCGATTTAACCCCTAATCGGGGTGATTGTTTAAGTGTATTAGGTCTTGCCAGAGAAATTGCTGCTTTAAATCAAGTGGCGTTGAATACCATTAAAATTGATCCGGTCAAAGCGGGCAATCAAGATATTTTAAAAATCGATATTCAAGCACCCAAGATGTGTCCACGTTATGTGGGTAGAATCATCCGCAACATCAGTCAAAAATCAACGCCATTATGGTTAAGTGAACGTTTAGAAAAGAGTGATTTGCGTTCCATTCATCCGGTGGTGGATATTCTCAATTATGTGATGCTAGAACTTGGTCAGCCGATGCATGCTTTTGATTTGAAAAAAATCAAAGCGCCAATTGTTGTTAGGCAAGCCAATCAAGGTGAAAAGGTCAAATTATTAGATGATCAAGAAGTAACCTTGAACGATAACACGTTGGTGATTGCCGATGGCCAAGGCGTGCAAGCAATCGCTGGGATTATGGGTGGATTTGACAGTAGCGTTACTGAAACCACACAAGACATCTTTTTGGAAAGCGCATTGTTTACGGCCTCTTTAATGGCAGGTAAAGCGCGACTTTATGGTTTGCATACCGATTCTTCTTTTCGCTTTGAGCGGGGAGTTGATCCCAGCTTACAAGCACTTGCGATGGAGCGAGCAACTGCATTGATTTGTGAAATCTGCGGTGGAACACCTGGCCCGATAATAGACGTGGTTAACAATGAATTTATGCCTGCACCAGTCTCTATCGTTTTGCGCTATGCAAGACTGCAGCAAATACTGGGCGCACCTGTCGTCGAAGCTGCTGTAAAAGATATGTTAATACATATTGGATGTGAAGTAGCAGACACTAAAGTGGAAGGTCAAAGCGCTTGGACAGTTAAACCAAAATCCTATCGTTATGATTTAATGAATGAAGTGGATTTAATCGAAGAAATTGCGAGATTAATTGGCTATAACAATATTCCCACGCATATGCCAGTCATTAGCTCTCAATTTATTGCGCAATCTGAAACCGTTGTTACAACATCACGCATTAAACGCGCTTTTGTCGATTTGGGCTTTCAAGAGATTATCACTTATAGCTTTGTGGATGGCGTTTTACAGAAACAACTCTTCCCAGAGCAAAGCGCATTGGCTTTACTGAACCCCATATCTGCAGATATGGGTGAGATGAGATTAAGCTTGTGGCCAGGTTTGATAACGGCTTTAAAATATAATCAAAATCGTCAAGCTTCACGCATGAAATGTTTTGAAATGGGTTTGTGTTTTACACCCTCTAAAAACGGCCCGCTTGAGCAAGTGGGGATGAT
>CAYXVT010000279.1:0-4128 GCA_964468105.1 Uncultured Candidatus Berkiella sp.
TAGGGTATTAACCAAATTCCTGCGTAAATGCGGCTTAAGGAAATATCCCAATACCAGTAAGGGTTGTAGCGCATTAATTTAATAATTTCATCTAAAATCTTTCTCTAAAAAGACAAAAACAGGGTTGATTAAAACAGGTCAAAAAGCTTGATTATTAAAGGACCTATATTAATGATTTTCCCTAAAAAGAACTTTTTCGAGAAAGTAATGATTTTTAATGTTAAAGAGATAAAAACATTCTCGAAAATGGATTTTTTATCAATAAAGTTTTTACTGATTAATAAGCAACTTATTGATTATATATTCTCCATAGAGAACAACATTATCCCAGCCTACAGGACTAACGTGTTTCACTAAACTGGGATCAAAGCCCATTTCTGCAAACTCATCTGTACTAATCAATCGGTCAAGCTCTTTGGCCTGCCAGTAAATAACGCACGCCATGATAATCGTTAACGAATTGCAATTTATAATCTGTCCTTTTGGTTCTCTAGCTGTAATTTTCCCCCGATTCGCATAATTAATATCTCGAGCCAGTTGATGGATTTCCTCTCCTTTCAACAAACCTCGGTGCTTGTTTCTTCGATATTCCTGATCGCTCATGTGCGCAAGAATATGTTCCGTTTTGAGTATGCGTCCTAAATATAAATTGGCTTTGTAAAATTCATTTTTCTTACTCAGTGACAATAATCGTCTCAGTGCCACCGATGCGGTTACTTTTCCTTGCTCAATGGATGCATAGAACTGTGCCATTTCCATCCAATATTTTTCGACAAGCGCCAATGATATTTTTGCATTCTTATGTTTCAATAATGGCGCCAGGTTACCATAGTCCATGTCAGGATCGAGCATGTACATACGGTGATTTTTAACTCCTCGAATTCTTGGACTGTATTTCTTTCCATACCAGCCAAAGGCACTGAAAATAAGAGTGGCTGCCGCTCTTGTATCTGTATAATGTTCATCTAATGATAAGTCGCTTTCATTATATAAAAACCCGTCCAGAACATGGTGGGCCTCGCCTTCAGCACAATCGAATGGCTTTGAATGAAATGGCGCATAATTATCCGCTACAAAAGTATAAAATGCCAATGCAAAATCCCCGATACGTGCTTGATACGATTGTTGCGCCACTTTTTGATTGAATGTTTTTAAGTGCGCGTCACTACTGGCTGTTTTCCCGGTTCCCCAATGTTTTGTGACACCCAACTTTGACATGGTATTTACAATCCATGAAAGTGCTACCCGCATGGCATCGTTGGTCAACTGCCAGTCTGTGATGCGGCAAATTTCTTTATAAGTGATCCCCTCAATTAATTTTGACATGGTGTATGGACCAATATTACATCCATGAGCCATCAATGTGGCTAAAACACCAAAAATAGCATCAACAGATGGAGTACCATCCTCACCTGGCAAGGTAAGCGGTTGCGTAAAATGAATGTCATTGTCTGCCTCAATCAATAATGCAGGTAATTTGATGGGGCGCATTCTTTTGTTTAACCAGGACTTCATTGCATCGAGTTTCTTTTTCTGCTCAGGTGTTAATGTTTCAGCAGGATCGGTACTTAATACCCATTTACCATTTTTTACTTGTGCATAATCATTATCTGGTTCTTTATCGAAGTAGCCTAAGTAAGCGTTTCTTAAACGATTTGTAAAATACTCTTTAACATGGCTTGGATCTTTTGGAAAACCGGAACGTCTAAAAAATTCAGGGGCAATTAATTCCATTTGTTCATCGGCTATAAAAAAACTCCTAATGCTTAAATAGCGCTTGCTCTGGACCGCATTGATATTTCCCTGTTTAATTTCGTCCCTTACTTGTAAATAGAGTGCACACTCCCAAGCATGTTTATTCATAGTTCCATCGTCATTAATAACCGCTTTTTTCAGCTTCTTTGGAATAAATTCAAGGGGTACCTGTTGAGGTAATATTCGTTTGTTCTCTGCATTGAGCTGCTTGAGAATTTCCAATGCGTGTAGGGTATTTAATTTCGTGTTTTTTGACTCAGATTGTAAATCCAATAAGGCAAACAGCCTGGGTGTAAATTGTCTAAAATAAGAGTATTTGTTAGTAACAGCATTGAATATTTGAATCTTTTTCTCTTTCAATAGAGCGCGCAGTTCCGGAAGATCCCGTTCCAGTTCCTCAGAAAATCGCTCATAGAGTGCTTGGCGCAGTTTAATATCAGGAATTGTTTGATCACGAATAACCCCTTTGATTTCTTCATAATTTTCTAATGACTCCTTAATCATGGCTTCATTTCGCTTCAATTGATTCTCCACAAGCGTATCAGAACGTGCATAAGCAGCATTCATTACTTTGATGTAACTAGAGATCACAAGATCCATATAATTTTGATGGGCCTGCTGGAGAAAACAGATCAGGGCTGTATATCGTCTTGTGGGTTCCATTTTTCGTATGCGATCGGCAGAGCAACGGTTGATTTCATTAGCCAGAGTACGTTGATAATTATTATTTACATGCGTCAAATCGATTTGTAATGCTCCTGTTGCCATAATACATTCAGCGCGCTCTATTAAATTTAATATGGTTTCTGGGGAAGCATTTTTAACAGGCGATTTCAATTCTTCAATAGGAGTGTAGTCTGATGTTGTTTCTAATAATGCATCGAGTTTATTGATGAGATCGGGGGATAAACGCGTATGGATTTTATCGAATAATAATTGACGGGCTGAAGTTCTTTGGGTTCTTACGATGCGTAGTAGAGTATCTTCAGCAGGTAATAGTATTTTTAAGTGACGCAAGAATTCGATTGATTTAATGTATAAAAGACTGATGGGCTCAAATTGCAACGCTTGCTGAAAAATAAAATCCTTTAGTAAATTTGTCTGTTCGCTGAAAGCGTGTAGCTGCAAATAATCAATTATTGTTTGTTGATGGATAAATATTTTCTTCCTGTTGATGGAATATCTTGCAATGTGGTCACTATCCAAAAACAATTGCGCACCGGCATAAACTACAATCTCATCGATAATTTCAAAAGGTGATTGTATAGGCGCTCTATTGAGTAATTTGATAAAGATCAGTTGATAGGCAAAACCCAATTTGTTGTGGTCGCCACGACATTGTCGGATTAAATTGAAGTCATTTTCACTCAACGAACCATACTCAATAAGAGTGTATTGCGAAAAACTGTGATTCATTAATCAGGCCAGAGGTTAGTAAACTTTTCGGCTGATAATTCTGTGTACCGCACTGTATGTCGGATGTTCTTATGACCAAGATATTGTTGTATGGTTCGAGTATCCTGGCTATCATTGGCTAATTTGAACCCAGTTGAATGACGCAACATATGTGGATGAATAGGAAATTCCAGTTGCGCTCCAATCCCTGCTCTAGCTACAATTTTCCTGAACGTTGAATCAATCATAGGACTGCCCCGTTCAGAAATAAATACATAATCTGTTTTTGGGTATGCGCGTTTTATTTTTCGCAATGCCCTAAGTTCTGGACCAAATAATGGGTGTACTGAATTAAGGCCATTTTTGCGCCGATTAACTTGCATTAATCCCGAAGTGAGATCGATTTGTTGCCAGCGTAATGAAATCAATTCAGACACACGAAGTCCATGGCGGTAAGCCAGCAAGATCATCGTCGCATCACGGTGGCCATGTCGACCTTGTTTTTTTGCAGCGTCAATAAGTTGATCCATTTCATTTGGAGTTAAAAACTCACGTTCACGCCGCTCGATGTTGGCTACTTTTTTGGGAGGTTTAGTCATAAAAAATATCATCTTTCCCTAAAAGGGATATTGGTTGTTTGAGCATGATATTATTTATCAGCAATGAACACAAGGAAATAAAAACAATACATTCCCTAAATTGGTCAAAGTAGGGAAAGATTTTAATGCATCTAATTTGCTTCTTTAGATTATATTTCAATCAAAAAACAATGTCTTTCTCGAAAAAGTTCTTTTTAGGGAGAGTGTTGATTTAAATCTCTTTAAAATAATGGGTTGTAGAGCATAATTAGAATTTCTAATTCAATCTTTTATGGGAAAGATTTTTGTGAAAAATGACAATAAGAAGCTTTATAACCCTTACTGATATTGGAATATCTCCTTAAGCCGCATTTACGCAGGAATGTGGTTAATACCCTAA
>CAYXVT010000280.1:0-1818 GCA_964468105.1 Uncultured Candidatus Berkiella sp.
GTAAAAGTGTTCACTATGACTGATGTGCAAAAAAGAGGCTTTGAGAGCGTGTTTCATGAAGCACTTGAGCATATTTCCAAAGGGACTAAAGGATTTGGCGTATCGATTGATATCGATGCTTTTGATCCTTCTATAGCACCTGGCACAGGCACCCAAGAATCGGGTGGTCTATGGCCGCAAGATGTTATCCCTTGTTTAGCACAAATCAAAGATAACCCTCATTTAAAAGCATTGGAGAATTTGATCCTTCCAGAGATGAAGAAAACAAATCAGCAAAGTTGATTCAGGATTTGATTTTGTCGATTTGTTAAAGGTAGATTTAATCACCTTATCTTTTTGCTTTGCGGGAAGTAGGCTCTGGCGCTGAAGGTTCCAATAAAGGTTGTTTTAAAACAATCGGATTTGCATCGTTATGTTCTGACCAACCATAAGCGCCATGGTTTTTAGCATGCTCTCCTTCTGGCGTTTTATATTTCTTATAGGCATAGTGCATAGAATGAGGAATATGTTCAAGAGTTTGCGGATTTTTAACAATCCCTTTGGCCACCCCTAATCCTGTGCCACGCCAAGGAGATGATTCCACTTGAAAATGTGACCTTTTGGGATCTTTATTTTCCGCTTTAGGATCAAAAGTATTCAAAAACAAAATTTCAGGAATAATTCTGCCACAATGGATCCCTTTTTCTTCTATTCGCGTAGCTGAAAAATGCGATGAAAACCTTTCCTCAGCACCATCAATTTCAGACAACCTATCAAACATTGCGCCACCATCTTCCACAACAAAATGAGCACCTCTTAAAAATTCACCTGCTCTTTTACCCCGGATACCGAATTCAGCCATAATTTCTAACACAGCCAAGGCTCTTTTAAAATGTCGCAAATCATCAGTAGCATTAATGTTACTTATTAACTGTTTTATAATTTCAGGATTATGAACGTTCATTTGGTCTTCAATGATGGCAATAATTTTGTCACGATAGAACTTTTTAGCACCTGGCGTTACCCTTCTATTTTCTTTTATATCCAAAGCAACGACATCTCTAACCGCATCAATGAGATATCTTTCTCTATTGATACCAACCGCTTCTTTTGCTTTAACAATAGTTACTTCAGCAAGGAAATTGCTAACTTGATAAATACCATGAGCTAATGACATTAAATAGCCTTGTTGATTCTCATCAAGTGACTCTAATGAAGAAATGTCGTCAACCAGTTTCCCAGCCATTTGATTTAATGCCGTAGTGACGGGTTCAGGTTTTTTCTTGCGCTTAGTCATATAGTTACTCAGTCATTAAATATTTACATGTATGACACTTGCATTAAGAATAAAGTTCCTATTCAAGAGCATATACACCTGTCTGAATAAACCTACTTGAACTAAATAAACTAGAAAATTGTCGAAACACTAAATTAGTACTTTTAACGCTAAATACTAGGATCGTAGGCCATGCCGGAATATAAGATAGCGGATGAAACATTCGATGTAATTCGATGGGTGTATAACAATTCATCTTCGTTATTTGGTCCTTTTTCAACACTAATAGCTAAATTTACAGATCCAAATCCTAATCTTTCCATCACAGAAATGGCAAAATTATTTGACTGCTACCAGCAATTTAAGAATCAAAGAGGATTTTTTTCCTTTCCTTTCGACCCCCGGGATCCTAAACATATATCTGAATTTTTAGATTGGATATCTAAAAATGGAGATAAAGATACATTATTGTTATTATGGAAAGCGGGGGCAGGTAACTCAGATATTGCAAAACGTTTAAACGTCTTTATTCCTGGTTTGCAGAACATATCATCACATAATGA
>CAYXVT010000280.1:1828-4123 GCA_964468105.1 Uncultured Candidatus Berkiella sp.
ATACAAAGATGCCCAGCAATGCGTATTACTCATCCTTAAAAAATATAACCGCTTTTCTTCTGGCTTACCATCCGATCAACCTGCATTACAACACAATCCTGACAAGCTAAAATCTGAAGCTATAAATGAAGAGCTAAGCAAGCTACCCGATAATTTAAAAAGAAATACTATCATTTTGCTAATTGCACAATTTGCCAAATCTGGCAACAGTAAGTTAATTCGTGATTTACTTACAACGGTGCTTGTTGATACTCAACTATTTGAAGGGACCTTTGAGGCAGCCTTTGAAGCTGCTTCATCAAGTGGCGAATTAGATTTTTTCAAAGCCCTTATATTGACTGGTGACAAGCTTAAAATAAAATGTAGCCCTGCTCTTTTAGACAAATTCATAGCAATGGATCAAAAGGATATAGCGAACCGCCTACTCCCCCAAACGACTGTTTTAGGGCTACCACTTAAAAAATTATTGACCCCAAGTGCTTTAAATGAAGTAGCCGAAAATATTAAAAACTATGATTGGATGTTTGCGCAAACTAACCCGCGGTCCTTTGTTGAACGCTATTTTTCTGCTGATAAACTATTACACCCTAGCATTTTATTGGCATTGAACATTCTTGATGTTAATGTGAAGGTTAAAAAAGCAGTAGCAATATATAGTGAAAACTCTGAAACTGCCATGTCTCCTCGTCAGTTAAGTGCGGCCAATCTTGCCTATGCAAAGGCGCAAAGCCTCTATGGTGCTAAAGTTGATGAAATTGGCGTTGAGAAAATTGAATTTGATATTCGCGGTATGATTCTAGATAAGATCCTTGCACAAACAAGTAATGATACGGTCAGTAATTTTATTAAAAACAATCGCGAACTGTTAATACAGGGTAAAGATGAAAAGATAATGCGTCAAGCCCGGCAGTATTTTCAATCCAATACCAATGATCTCCATATCGCTTGGCGTGCTTATGATCAAAACGCTCCAACCGTTGATTGGATGAACTTATTTACCCCTCCTTTAGAAGGGGTTACACATCTGTTCGGTTCATGGGATCAATCACCGCAAGATACATCCATGGATGTTCGGCGCCGTGTTGCCATTTACTTTCTGGCATTACAAGATACCAAAGCAGCAACCACAAGCCAAGAAGATAGAGAAGCTTTTTTTATCAGTGAAATTGCCGAAATAAGACGTGCACATAATTTTAATGATACTGCAGGCAATGATAATCCTTCTTGTTATCCCGGCACCATCGGACGAATAGCTAAAATGGGTAGGGGCCATCGTGATTTAGTGGTCGTTGACCCTATCATGGAGCTATCAAAAGTTGTTCAGAGTATATTGCAACAACGTGTAGACGGAATGATGGAAGGAAAAGATGAAAAGCAACGGGAAGTCATTTATTGGTCTTTGGTAGCGCTTACTCAAGATAACCTAGGTGTAGCGTTATCTGGAAAAAATGTATTAGAAAATCAAAAAGTCACAGAAGCACAATGGGTAAAAACACGCCAAGAAATCATAACAGGCCTTGGCTCAGTGAATGAAGTATTCGATAAAATAAATGAGATCTTTGATAATTCAAATCCAAAAATTCGCCCATTAGCCTATGATGAAAAAGTTTATGTGGAGCAACAGTTAGTTGATATTAACAATAATGGTGTTGGCCTCACGGTAGCTCAGCAGTATAAACCAAAACCAGCACTACAAAATCCATTCGTACAAAAAGAACATCAGGAGACAAAGCCATTAGGACTTCAAGAAGCGCTTCGTATAATGAATGCGCTTTTGCAAGGCGTTGAGAATAAGAATGCGATTATTATGAGTGTAGCAAGATTAATTTCCCAAGGAAAATTTGATGAAGGAATCACACAACTGAAACAAAGTAAAACCATACCACCTGACAAAATTTCTTCTTTAGAATCTGCCCTAGTGGAAGCTCAAAATAAACTAGGCAAAGTTTCTGAAGCGACCAAGGCAAAAGAACAACTATGGAACACATTAAATGAAGCCTTCAAAAATACGGATATTGAAAATAAAGGCGATACACTTAAGAAAATTGTCGATAAGACAGTTGATAAGCAAGTTGCTGTCGAAACGGTATTGAAAAAATTTAATTTGTCATTACCTACTCATGAACCATCAAAACGAGCATTACCCGTTGTAGCTGCACAAAAGCTTAAACGACCTGCTGTACCTAACGAATCGACCAGCGATAATTCTCTTTCAACTAGTAATTCTGATAAACCTCGTCAACGAGGTACATAAGTCCAAGATAACCAACTTCAAAATTATCCCTCTCTACCTGA
>CAYXVT010000281.1:0-3292 GCA_964468105.1 Uncultured Candidatus Berkiella sp.
TGAGGCTTCTTCAACGGTATAGATCACATCAACTTCATCAGTTGAACCACCCACAGGCCGCAAGTCTACTTTGACCTCGGTAAAATAACCGGTTCGATTCAAACGTAATTTTGAATCTTCAATATTTTTAGTATTAACCGGCGCGCTTTCCATTTGAATAATTTCGCGACGGATTACTTCATCTTTTGTTTTTGTGTTCCCTTCAAAGCTAACTCGGCGTACATAAATTTTATTGCCAGGTTCAACATAAAAGGTCAATTTAACTTTAAGATTACCTTCTTGAATTTCAGGAACAGGATTTACTTTCGCAAAAGCATAGCCTTCTTTGCCTAATCGATCCGTTAACGACTTAACGATTGCGGCTACTTTTGCACGCGAAAATACTTCGCCAACCTTCAAATCAATCATCAGCATCAATTCAGCTTCGCTTAATATCGTATCGCCAGCTAAATGGAATCCGCCAAGCGTGAATTGATCACCTTCTTCCATATTGATATTGATGAAGATGTCTTGTTTGTCAGGTGTGATGGATACTTGTGTTGAAAGTATACGAAAATTTAAATATCCGCGATCAAGATAAAATGTTCGCACCGATTCTAAATCAGCACTTAATTTTTGTTTATCGTATTGATCTGCTCTTGTCACCCAGCTCAAGGGGCCAGAAGGCGCAAGCGTAAATAATTTCATTATCTCAGCATTGGTAAATTTTTTATTACCAACAATATTAATAGCCTTAATACGTGCTGCTTGGCCTTCATCAATCTCGATGCTGACATTCACACGATTATGTTTTTGCGGCTCAATTATCGTTTCTACTTTTACGCCATATTTACCATGACTAAAGTACAAACGTTCTAATTCATTACGAACTTGTTCTAACGTGGAACGATCAAATACATAACCTTCCGTTAAACCAGCCGTTTTTAAGGTAGAAAGTAAGCTATCTTTGGGGATATCTTTATTTCCTGAAACTTCAATTTTTCCGATGGTTGGCCTTTCAGTTACCTTAATTACCAATACATTACCATCTCGTTCTAACTGAATATCTTGAAAGAATCCCGTTTCAAACAAAGCTTTTAAAACATCTGCTGTTCTTGCTTCGGGCAACTCTTCACCGATTCGAACTGGTAAATAATTTAGTACAGTTCCTTCGGTAATTCTTTGCAGCCCTTCAATTCGAACATCTTTTACAACAAAAGATTCGAGCGCATGAGCAGAGATTGCACATTGTGAGAGTAAACCAGCTATACCAATCAACCAACGATTCTTCATTTTACTATTTTTACTTATTTATAGTACTTATATTCGTGCACGCGCGTTTTGCTGATACAAAACGGCGCAGCCGCCATACTAACACAGCACAAAATAAATTGAAGTCTCCGCAAGCTTTGAAGCCAAAATTAATTGTAATGAAGAGCTTGGGATTAACGAATTTTTATAGGATGGATCAGGTGTAGGGGCGGGTCACTGTGCCCGCCCATTCTTTTCAGAGGGCCGGCACAGTGACCGGCCCCTACATCGGATCTATGGCGCCCCGGCAGGAATTGAACCTCTTCCCGCATATTGTTATTAAACTACCTTCTTTTTTGTTAAAAACACAAAAAAAAAGGACGCTGTTTCCAGCGCCCTTTTTCAGAGACGATATAGAGAAATTACGCTGCTAAGTGACTACCAGCGTGATTCACCTCTACGGCCACCGCCTGCACCACCACTACCTCCAGTAGCTTTGCGCTCTAACGCAAATTTAACAACTACTTTACGGCCACCAATCTCTTGCCCATCAAGCTTCAAAGCGCCTTCAGCGCTCTTAGCATCGGCAAAAGTGATGAAAGCGAAGCCACGTGGACGACCAGTTACACGGTCTTTGGGGAAAGCGATATCTGTGATTTCACCAAATTCTGCGAAAGACTGACGTAAAGCAGCTTCATCAAGAGAGTAGCTTAGATTGCCAACATAAATTTTGTTTTGCATAAAAATTTCCAAAAGATACAAAAAGTTAACACAATGCTATAAGACGATTGTACCTATAATCTGTTACTGACTTGTAGGAATTAACGTCACTTAGCAGACCTATTATAACGCAGACAATCCAAGATTGATAACAAATACACGAGACAAACGGCTTATTAAGCAAAAAAAACGACCAAAAGGGGTATATAACCTACAAAAGGCGATGCAAATCGTTATAAAAGGCAATTGTCATGAGAAAAAGGAGCAAGAGCATGCCAATTTTAAAGCCAATCATCTGAACACGTTCCGGTACCGGCCTGCGTATTATTATCTCAATGACGTAATAAAGAAGATGCCCACCGTCTAAAATTGGGATAGGTAGCAAATTTAAAACCCCTAAGCTAATACTGATCAGGGCTAAAAAGCTCAAGTAATACTGCAAGCCTCCAACCATGGTAGCGCCAGCGCCTTGAGCAATCGTGATTGGACCACTTAAGGTATGCAATCCAATATCGCCAATGAGCATTTTGCCAATAATTTTGAAACTAATGCCAATGTACTCTCTGGTTTTTTGAGAAGAGGCAATAAAAGCATTAATTGGACCCAAACGCTCTTTTCGCAACATCGATTCAGGGAACTTTGGGGTTTTAACCACTAAGCCAACAAAACCTGAAATTTCGCCATTAGACGTTTCTTTTGCTCTTGGTACCAAAGTAAAATCTTTCTTTTCACCACTTCGCTCAACCGTGACTTTAATAGGTTGGCCAATGCTATTAACGGAAACTTCAGTAAAATCCTTCCATTGATTAACTGGTTTATCATTGACAGCAATAATAATATCGCCTGAGAGCATCCCAGCTTTCATAGCAGGTTCATCATCCATTACCTCAGAGATAACAGGCGTTATCGGAGGTTCAAATGGTATAATTCCTAAACCATGGAGCAAATCGGGCCTATCACCCTTTAGTTCCCAACCTCTTAAATTCAGAAAATAGGTCTTTAAAACACCACTTGGTTGCTTTGTTTCAATCAGCAATTCATCTTTGTCACCAATTCGGCTCATTAACTGCTTCATGACTTGTTGCCAAGTTAAAGTCGCTTGATGATCAACGCTAACAATTTCTTCTCCAGCAATTAAACCCGCATGTGAAGCGATTGAGTTGTGTTTGATTTCGCCAATTTGAGGGATTGATCCAGAAATCCCTATCATAAACATGAGCCAATAAGCTAATAGCGCAAACAGAAAGTTGAATAATGGACCAGCCAGAACAATGGCTATACGCGCCCATACGGATTTACGATTAAAAGCATACGGTAGATGCTCCGTAGCCACAGGCCCTTC
>CAYXVT010000281.1:3302-4072 GCA_964468105.1 Uncultured Candidatus Berkiella sp.
TATGGTGCTTATCTTTCCATCGCCATAAGGGTTTACCAAACCCTATTGAAAATCGAACGACTTTCACTCCAAGGCGACGAGCTACCCAAAAATGACCAAATTCATGGAACGTCACCAAAATACCTATCGCTACAAGAAAGGCAAAAATCGAAATTAAAAAATTAAACATATTGTTTACTTGTTTGAATTAATTTTAAGGTATGTTCTCTGGCTAATTTGTCTGCAACAAGGATTTCTGGAAGTGTTGCGGCAGATAAATCATAGTACTTCTGAAGCACTTCTTCGATAATAGTGGGAATTTCACAAAAGTTCATTTGTTTATTTAAAAAGGCCTCAACAGCCACTTCATTACTTGCATTAAGCACACAAGATGCAGCCTCACCTAGATTGAGTGCAGAATAGGCCAATGATAAACAAGGAAACTTCTCATGATCTGGTTCTAAAAAGGTTAATTGACCAATCTCTGTTAAAGAAAGTCTTTTAGCTCCCGTTGTTCTACGCTTGGGCCACGATAGGCAATGACCAATCGGGATCCGCATATCAGGCGTGCCCAATTGAGCCAATAACGAACCATCTAAGTATTCAACAAAGGAATGAATAATGCTTTGGGGATGTATAACCACTTCAATTTCATCTGCTTGAAATTGAAACAGCTTACTCGCTTCAATGACTTCAAGCCCTTTGTTCATTAAAGTTGAGCAATCCACCGTCACTTTCTTGCCCATTTTCCAGTTAGGATGAGCGCATGCCATTTCAGGCGAGACCGTTGA
>CAYXVT010000282.1:0-4039 GCA_964468105.1 Uncultured Candidatus Berkiella sp.
TGCTTCAACACCCATTCTAAGTCTTTCCGCAACATGCATACCGCCGGCAAAAGGGGTATCGGCTAATAAAATGGCAAATTCTTCTCCGCCATAACGAGCAACGAAATCTGTTGCACGATGAATACCCTGTTTGAGTACTTGCGATACTTGTTGTAAACAGTAATCGCCAGCTTGATGTCCATAGGTATCATTAAATGATTTGAAATTATCAACATCAATCATCAACATACAAACAGGCTCTTTATCTCGAATTGCTGTTCGACAGTCTCTGGTTAAGGTTTCTTCAAAAGCACGTCGATTGCCTAAACGTGTTAGTGGATCTTTCAGTGATAATTCAGATAGTAACTGATTAGAACTCAGTAGTTTTTCATTCACTTCTCGTAATTGTTTACCAAAATCAATGAGGTTTTCGCGCATTGCGGCTAATCGACGCATTGCATGTATTTTTGCTCGAAGAACAGCTGCTGAAACAGGTTTAGTGAGATAATCATCAGCCCCCGCTTCAATTCCTTTAACAATACTTTCATCATCGATATAACTGCTCACAAAAATAATGGGGGTCCATTGTGAAAAGTCATAACACGATTGACGAATCGCACGAGTGGCTTCATATCCATCCATTCCAGGCATTTCAACATCAATCAATACTAAATCAGGTTCATTTTTAGTAAATAAGTCAATAGCTTGCTGCCCATTATCAGCATATATTGCTTTGTGACCCATTTGCTGAAGATAACCACCAATTATCTGACGGTTAATGACGGAATCATCGCACACCAAAATTTTCATGATTTATTTCTTCGCATGTTTGATTATTGTTAAACTTAAAATCTATACAGTGTCTTTGATACACACCGCTATGTAAGAAGCATAGAACAAATTAGCCCGTTATATATGAAAACGTTTATATACTCGAACCAAATTCTGTCAGTGAAGCTTTCTCTTCACATAATCTCCAGGCGCATCCTGAATAATAGACAATTTACCCTCTCCAGGGATTCTTGGGTTCACTTTGGAACCACTATATGGCTTTAACCAGTTGGCCCAATGTTCCCACCAGGAGCCCTCTTCATGGCGGCTATTTTCAAACCAATCATTACTGTCAGAGTAGTATTTTGGATCTTGATCACTGTGACGATAACCATATTTATGACTAGTCGGTGGGTTTACTACTCCTGCAATATGACCTGATCCTCCAAGCACGAAAGTAACTGGTCCCTTTAAGAGTTGGGTCCCGATAAAAGTCGATTTCCAAGGCGCAATATGATCGAGTTCTGTAGAGAGAAAATAAGATGGTGTATTTACACGATTTAAATCTAATTTCACCTTTTTTACCGTTAGACCATTGCTTGCTAAAAGATTATCTAAATATAAGCTTCGCAATAAAAAGCTAACCATTTTTTTCGGTAAATTAGCCGAATCACTATTCCAATACAGCAGATCAAATGCTTGAGGCGTATGACCACAAAGATAGTTATTAATATAAAATGACCAAAATAAATCATTTGCTCTTAACATATTAAAAGTTGCCATCAGCGCACGACCATCTAAATAACCATCACTTTCCATTTTCTTCTCTACTGATGAAACCTGTTGATCATCAATAAACACTTCTATTTCGCCTGGATCAGTAAAATCAATTAAAGTGGTCAAATAAGTCGCACTTTCTATGCGATTATCATTTTTTGCTTTCATATAGGCTAAAGCTGTTGCCAATAAAGTGCCACCAATACAAAAACCGAGTGCATTGACTGATTTTTCGCCAGTTGCAAGCTCTATGGCGTCTAGGGCTGCTAAAATACCTAATTCAAGATAATCTTCAAAAGAAATATCTCGATAGCTACTATCTGGATTAATCCATGAAATCATAAAGACCGTGAAGCCTTGTTCTACGATCCACTTAACATATGAATGATTCTCGGTAATATCTAAAATATAAAATTTGTTAATCCACGGAGGGATCATTAATAGTGGACGTTGATACACTTTTTCGGTGGTAGGAGAATACTGAATTAACTGCATCATTTTATTTTGAAAAACAACTTTCCCAGGAGTGACAGCAACGTTCTTCCCAATCTCGAATGCAGACATATCAGACATTTTAACATTCCAATGACCATCTCCACTGATAATGTCATTCATAAAGTTTTTTAAACCATTTGTTAAATTCTCGCCTTTTGATTCGATTGTTTGTTTGATAACCTCAGGGTTTGTTTGAATAAAGTTTGTAGGGGAAAGCGCATCCAGATACTGTCTAGTGAAAAAAGCTATTTGTCTCGCAATTTTAGGATCTTTACTTGCATTTTGTTCAACAAATTGCAAACAATGTCGTGTAAATAGTAAATAACTTTGTTGCAAATAAAAATAAAAAGGGTTTTCCTTCCAGTCCGCAGATCGAAATCGTTTGTCAGATTTTTCAGGTGTAATGAGAGGTTCTTCATTTTTACCCAACATCATGTTTTGAACATGAGTGCATAACTTAAAATAATCTGAAAAAAATTGCGTTTGAGCATTTACAATTTTGGATGGTTCGCGTGTTAGCTCGCTAAACCATTTCTTATAGATGTGTTCTACATTGAATATATCTTGCCAATTAGCATGCGGAACTTTATTGTAATCGCTTATCACTTCACAAGCATGAAAATAGGTTTTCATCAGATCCATAGAGGCTTGATTGAGATGTTCTAATGAATCGTCAGCATTATTTTCTATTCTATGTCTCATGATGATTGCCAATTTCCCTTTGCTTAATATTAAACATCCAATTTGGAAGAAAACCTCATGCTGGGATCAGAATTGCGCATAGAAATAATTGAAGCCTTCAACTCTATGACACTGGCTATCTCAAAATTGTGCGACGCAGCAACAAAAGAATCTGAACTCGTTGCTTGGGTTCAAGGATCCGAGTTTAACCATGAAAATTCTTTATATCCTTTAAATGCACGTGAAAGCACTTGCCAAATTCTTAAGTCATTGCAATACACTCAAACTCAAGCGCCACGTGAAATTCTTGTCTGCCCATGATTTATTGGAGCCTCCCCTCATACTTTAAACCTAGCAAGTGAGGTTAATGAGTGCAAAGAGAGATTCAAAAAAAGCGTTATTGCATTAAAAACTGAGAAAACCACAACACTCTGCCCTGATTTAACAGAAAAAATGAACAGCATCTTATCTCGAAATTTAAATACAGCCACTACTTTAAAATCAGTAGGCCTTGCTCGTTTACATTTAAAACAGTGTTACCGGAAAATACCTATATTGTCGCATAGCCCCCTTAAAATAAGTTGGACCTGGGCGCATACGCGTTCTATTAAAAAAATAAGCATCAATAAAGCGCAAGAAATGTTACTTAAAAAAGGTACGGATGCTGGTATTGAAATGCAAATTGATAAATTGAAGCATCTTGGCGCTTTTGAGGAATTAGCAATTGTTCAAGAATTAGCACCCCATTTACGAGCTAATATCGTTTATTCAATAGATGATAAAATTCACCGTAGTATGATTAAAGGCCCTATTCCTATTTTCTTTCCATGCACACCTGAAACGCCTTTTCCGCAATTTAAACCACCAGTTAAAAAATGCGATAAGGATCAAAATCGCTCAAAACGCTCAGATGTGAGATTAGATCCAAATCCCTATTTACCGGCTATTAGGGCGCATAGGTATAGTCATACTGGATAATTTTAGATTTCCCGAAAACATCCCCCCGCGAGCAAGCTCGCGCCCCCCTCTCAAAGGGGGTAATATGTCCCCTTCGATAGGGGACCGCGCAAAGCGCGAGGGGATGTTATAGATAGGTACCCGAATTTTTAACACTGACAAATGACTTAGCCTGCTTAGCCGACTCTGTCTGAGGAAAGGTTTCCATTAACCAACCTAATAGTCTATCTCCATGTACCTTATCATTCTTCATCAAGTAACATCTTGCTAACAATAACTGTTCTCTTGCTAAAACTTCTTCAAGCATTTCACTGTTATTGTGTTTAATAAGTACTTTCAATATTTTTTCTGCATCATCATAATAGCCAGCTTTTCTAAA
>CAYXVT010000283.1:0-3980 GCA_964468105.1 Uncultured Candidatus Berkiella sp.
GTTGAGCAACCGCTTCAAATTATGGACCCAACGAATCGGCACTATATCGGTGCTACTGGTATTAAACCGGCGAATTTGTCGATCCCAAGCTTTGAGATTGGTTACTGGGTTAATCAACAATACGCAGGAAAGGGGTTAATAACCGAAGCCATGAATGTGCTAACGCGTTATTTATTTCAAGTTTTAAAAGCGAAACGTGTTGAGATTAATTGTGAAGAAGATAATGTAAGAAGCGCAAAAGTAGCGACTAGATTGAATTATGATCTCGAAGGAAAACTGCGTAACCATCGTTTTAATGCCAGTGGTCAGAAAATTACCAATTCAATGATTTATTCTTGTATCGATATCTCAAAGCTACCCCCCATGCCATTTCATTGGGACTGACATCCAAGGCAAGGACAGTTAATGCATTATTTCTATTTAATGATTGCCATTATTGCTGAGGTTGTAGCAACTAGTGCATTAAAAGCAGCAGATGAATTTACTAATCTTGTACCAAGTTTAATAGTGATACTGGGTTATGTTGTTGCTTTTTACTGTTTAATGCTCAGCTTAAGAGAGATCCCATTAGGGGTTGCTTATGCTATTTGGTCTGGAGTAGGGATAGTTCTAGTCGCTGTAGTGGGGTATTTTTATTATAAACAAAGTTTAGATATACCAGCCATCATGGGAATTGCGTTAATTATTCTCGGGGTATTTACGATTCAATTGTTCTCAAAAACAACGGTCCATTAAATCATGGTGAGGGAAAAAGTTAATAAATTTCATTTTTTCTCCTCACGCATGGCTACGAAATTTCATATTGCTCGTCGTTTGCTCATCGGTGGTTGGGAGGAAGCATCATCCCCGGAACAAGCACTATTTACTGATAAAAACTTGACCTTAAATGATGAAATTTCCAATCAGCTTGAATATAAGCATTTACTTGCAAATGTGGTAGCCAAATCATGCTTCAATACGATGCCGATTACCTATTATGTGAATGATCAAAATGCTGAGCAAGTTTTTGCAAAAATGATCTACGAACACTATATCGGTGCCCAATCTCAAAAAGCCAAAGATCTTAAATGGATCTTAAAGCCATCAATGTTGAACAATGGAGATAATATTTTTTTATTCAACAATGTTGATGAATTAAAAGCGCATTATGCTAATCCTAAGCGGTTAGGCGGGGATCATGTCATTCAGCAATATATTACAAATCCCGATTTAATCGATGGTCGTAAATATACCTTTAGAGTCAGTGGTGTTTTTACAAATTATGCTGGGATATTTTTAAATAAACAGGGCTATATCAATATCAGTGCCCATCCTTTTCAACTTGAGGATGGCTTTAAAAATAAAAAGGTCCATATCACTAATTATGTATTAGACGGTGAATTTGCTCATATTGAGCAGCGAGCCACCCAAACATTGAATAACTTCCCTGCTATTTACCAACAAATGTGTAGTCTTGTGACTCAAGTTATGAAGGCATTATTAAAATCCTACCCTGATTATTTAAAACCACAAGCAACAAAGATTTTTGAGATATTTGGTTTTGATTTTATGTTAGATAACACTGGCAAAGTCTGGTTAATTGAAATTAACCAAGCACCAGATGCTCCAACCTTTGAAGAGAATGCCTTAGATAAAATTCTCTGGGATGTCTTTTGGCAGGATATTATTGATGAATTTGTGGTACCTATCGCTTTAAATACAAAACCAAAACATGATTATGCACGTTTTACGCAATTGTTAAATCAGAGTGAGTGTTATTCACCCCTTCGACATTTTTGGCATAAAGCTATTAATCGATTCAATATGAGTTAGTAAAAAAAAGACCGGGTAAACCGGTCTTTTAATAGATGCAACTTTAGTGATTACACAATTCCAAGTCTTCTGGTAAAACGCTAAATTTGCATTGTTTAGAAGCATGGAATACGCCATTGGCATCAAAGCAGGTGGCATACCACTTCGCCGTTGGTGCAAGGGCTGGAGCTTCATATTTTCTTGTAATAGGTGATGCAGGAGCAACATTCCATCCAAGTGCTGACAACACTTGATACTCCCTTTCTGTTGCCACATCCGCTGTTCCCCGAATGGAGTTAGCTTGTACGCCCTGACCTAAGCGATTAAGTTGATTTTGGCTGGTAATGTCAGGATCAATGAACACATAATTTAATCCAACCGCTGTATCATCAGTTGAATTATATCCTCTAATCTTCTTATAGTTAACAATTTGTGTATCTCCATCTGGATTGAAAGAAGAGTAATTTTGTAACGAGAAGTATTTAAAACTATCTTTATCCTTGTATACAAATAAATGATCATGCTGCCCAAATTGTATCCATGGTGTAGGTGGTGGGCTTATTAACGTATTTCCTGTGCTGTCATACCTCACATTAGTAGAGCCTGAATTATTTAATATTGGATAATTTGAATCCAAACTACGCGGTGCTTTTGCCCATTGACTTGCGCTTGTCATAATCACTTGACCATTTCCATTGACAAAAGGATCACCTTTTTGTTTAGCTACTGCATTATCATCAAGAATAAAAAGATCCATGACGAACAATGCATTTCCATAACTAGCAGCTACCCCATTTCCTTCCAGAGCTTGTTTGTAGTATTCAGAGGTCATAATGCCCATTAAATGGTGTAGTTCATGTTGAACAGTGGCTACCATATCGATTCCCCAATTAAATCCTTTTGGCCATACGCATTTTGCGGGATCATCACAAGCGCCCCAAGATTGTGCAGAAGCGATGTTGCGCTGAGTATAAAACGCTATTGGTAATTGTTGTTGTTGTATACTTTTCGAAGCAGGATCTAAGATCCAATTAAAATACTTGGGATCTGAGACATGTACGACAAAAGGTACTTGAGAAGGATCTGAAGGTGCATCGGCAAAATTAGCCATTGTCATGGCACCATCTGTTCCTTTCACCGTTACCCAAGGGTTATGGGCAGGATTATTAATTTCCTGAAAACTAAAGGATTTAGTATTAAATTTTTTATCCAATCCTAATACCTTCATATTGGCAGGAGATCCGCAGATTGTTAGAGGTTTAGTGCCTTTTTCAGGTCCTGGTGGATAAGGTAAGAGATCACCATTAGTACCCACAATGTTTGGACCATCATTTAGAGCATAAAATGAATTAATCCAAAAATTTTGCTTTACATCATTTTGAATAATATTGGAATCAGCTTTTGTGTAATTGAAGGTACTTGACCATTCGACATTAATGTCTTTGTTACTCGGTAAATATGGAGTTAAGGCGAAAGGTCTGGGATTCTTTGCATTTTTGGCCTTTAACGCTTGGACCATTACATCATAGGTTTGTGGGATCCCAACATAACTATAAGTCCCAAGTGAGGTATCAGTTAGTCCATTCCCATTAGGATCATAAGTTCCATGTGGAGGAGGATTATAAATAATAGTTGGCTTTTTATTACTGTAAGGCGGGAGTTGTAAATCGCTCATGCAAACAGGTGTAAAAAATTCTGTTGCTAGGGCAACTAAACCAGATGTGCCTATACTTGATCCTGGCGAAATCGAAGCGTTTTTATAAGTTTCAAATGTTAAGGTAATATCATCTTTGACATAAGACTCAATTCGTCTAGCTGCTTCTATCGGGCTGCTTGTTCAGCAGGATTCAATTTGAGTGTTATGAACTGTTGTCCTGCAGTTGGATCAAAGCCAAAACCAATTACACCCATCACATTTTGACAATAGGTAACTGAAGTGTAACCAGCAGGCACTAAGCTGGGATCATGAAACGCTGGGCATTTGCCATTAGGACTTCCCGGTGGGCAAACATCATCTTTTGGTGTCACTATAGGACAAGGTCCGTCGGTAAAAACAGGAATAATATGGAGCGCAAAAGAAGGGCCAGCAAAGGATAACAGTCCAACGCCAAATAGCGCTGCTAGTAATCTATTTCTGGTACGAATTGTTTTGGGTTGCCAACGGTTTTTGTGTTGATAGGTAAAGGCCA
>CAYXVT010000284.1:0-3971 GCA_964468105.1 Uncultured Candidatus Berkiella sp.
TGGCGCTCTTTTTGCTGCAGTAGCAGTGCCTGTCATAGGTTCAATGGCGCTTGGCGCAGTGGTTGGTATGGGAGTGGAGGCAACAGGTTTTGCTGCAGCTAGTCCTCTGTTGCACAATAGTTTAGTTGGCCTAGGTGTTGGGCTAGTTTCAGGACCAGCCGCAATATTTACGTTTTATACAATAAAGGATCATCTTATCATCCCCCTTCCGCCATTGGGTTAAAAGCACTCTGAAAAGAACTTCCTTTAGTCCGGTTTCCATAGCGCCTCGTCACATCCAAGTCGAATACAGGAATTTCCTGGCATATTTCCTAATTTCAACTTAGTACACTCTCCAGTTGATTGTGAGAGGCAGCCGTTTATAAAACGGGTCTGTCATGAGGTAAGCTTCGTTAGGCTTCTGATGATATCTGCCATACGTAAACAGGTAACTATATTACTGAGAGAGGAATTATTTATGAAACGTGGCGCATCAGGAAGTGTTGGAGAAGATTTAGAGGGGCAGAATAGTCCCAAAAGATTACCACCTGCCACCTATGAAAATTTTGTTGAAGCTTGCAAAAAGGGAGATTTAGAACAAGTAGAGTATGCAATTAGCTCGCTTGCCACAGAAGTTATTGTATCAAACGAAAACATAGCATGTCGTATGGCAATCGAAAATGGTCATGTTGCTGTCGTGAATCGTTTACTTGAGATTAAGGCTATCGAAGATAATGCAGCAGCAGCGGATAACTATGCACTACGCCTGGCAGCCAAAAATGGTCATCTTGCTGTGGTCAATCGTTTACTTGTAATCAAGGCTGTTGAAGATAATGCAACAGCATCAAATAACCATGCGCTACGCTCTGCGGCTCTCAATGGTCATCTTGTTGTGGTGAATCGCTTACTTGAGATTGAGACTGTTAGAAATCATGCAACAGCATTAAATAACGAAGCGATACGCTGGGCTGCCTTAAATGGTCATCTTGATGTGGTGAACCGATTGCTTGAGGTTAATGCAGTTAGAGATCATGCGTCAGGTCATGACCTTTTATTCAATGCGGCCCAAAAGGGTCATCTTGCTGTAGTAAATCGTTTACTTGAGATTGATGTGTATAGAAAAAATGCAGCAATAAATGGTAACGCTGTATTATGGGAGGCTGCCCGAAATGGTCATGTGGCTGTAGTGAATCGCTTGCTTGAGATTGATTCGGTTAGAGAAAGTGCAGCCGTAAATAGTAACTCAGCGCTACAATTGGCGGCCACAAATGGTCATCTTGCTGTAGTGAGGCGCTTACTCAAGGTAGATGTTGTAAGAGAAACAGCAATCAGATATTTGAAACTGAATTTAGCAGCAGATCAAAATGTAGACCAACAAATCGATGTCCTCTTTAAAAGTTGTGCACACGGCTACCCAAAGCTAATGAAAAGCATACGAAATAATGAAGCCCAAACGCTCTGTTTTGCTTATAGTTCTCTTGGACGACATCGGCAATGGAATGCTCTATTGCGGCAACCCCCAATGGATATCGTAAGATTGATTGCAAAAATGGTGCAGGCTAGCCTACCACCACCTGCTGCTCAACCTGAGGATTCAACACCGAAGAAACAGAGAGTGCAGTAATGAACGGATTAATGATAACAGGATCGGGTATGCGACCACGCACCCTACAAGAAAAAGGCCCGATTGTAAAAGATTTGCTGGAAAAGGTATGGCCAGCATTAGATGCCGGGCACGCGAGCCCTGAAATTTTTCGAGTGTTTCCCCTTGCTGAGGCGGCCAATGCCCATGACCTGATGGAGAGCAGTGAGCATATTGGCAAAATTATTCTTAAAGTTGCTGATTAAACTATTGAGAATTTGCGATGATTACATTTGAAGAACATTATTTTTTCCTTGTTTTTGGTTTATCGCCTTCAACTTTTTCTAATGCATGTGCTTCTTTGGCACCCGCTTCTTCCAGTACCTTTGCGCGATGAGTTTGCTTTTTACTATAAGCCCAATCTAGTGCAGTCTTCTTCTCTTTTCCACCTACTTCATTCACCACTTCAGGATATTTTTGTAGCAAGAAACGCATATCTCGCAATGGGCCCTCACCTGTCGCTGCTAGGCGTCGCAGCGCTTGCCCTGGTGTTGTGGCATCTGTGTAGGCATATATTCTTTGAGGTGTTATCCCTTCAAATGGGGTTTGTGATGCTTTTAAACGTAATGAGTAACGTCTATAAGCAACATAGCTGCCAAGGGAAAGCTTCTCTTCTTCTGTTACACAAGGACCAGGATCAAATTGATAGCATTTTTTCCAACGTTCTATCATTGCAACAGCATCACTTTTTGGGTTCAATGTGAGTAAATTATCTCTCATCTGGGTGTAAGATTGTCCCATTTTTATAACTTTTTGACCCAATGCAGTGACAGGTAGCCATTTGACAGGCGGGTTTTGTGGAGCAGAATGCGGTATGACCGGTTGAGTGTTTAATTGACCATTGTAATAAAAAGAGGGTTGTGAAATTCCTGATAATTTTTGTAATTGAGAAAAAGTGAATTTACTGAGAACTCTACTCAAAAGATAAGCAAAGGTATAACAGCTGCTTTTATCATATTGTAAACCTGCTTGAATAGCGATGATAGAATTGTTGATTTTCTCATGGGCAAGAGAAGTTCTTAAATTCAATAAGAAGTGAAACTGTATTTCCAACACTGTAGGTTCAACACAGATGATTTGAATTTGATTTTCTATTTGATCCCACGAAACATCACATACTAAAGCATGACTTTGACCGATAACATCTACAATAAATTGTGTTCGCGGGTGCCCCGCTTTTATTTTTTTTATTTTAGCCATCAAAGTTTCAAGACAATAGTCATCAAATTCAACCATGGAAATCGCATCGGGATTATAGATTAATTCGGCATGATAATTTGTTTTTAGCACTTCACTTTCTTTGTTCTTTCTCTCAATGTGAAATTGCAATTCATCAAAGCCCAGCGTAAGGCTTTTATATCGACCTGAAAGACGATTGATTTGCGAAATTAAGCGATTTTTAATTTTATTATAGATATCATTTAAATCCTCTCGTGCTGAATAACGGTGGAGCAAAGTATGATCATCTACTAGTTTTTCTAGATCCTCTTTTATTTCCTTGAGTTGAGCTGCAGTGGGATGGGGATATTTGTTTATTTTTTCAATAAGCTCGTCATAACTTGAGATTGTTTTGAATAAAAGCAAAGTAGCGAAAAGGGAACCTTTAGATTGATCTTTATTAATAAGGTCATATATTTTTTTACTCGACATAATAACTGACATGAGAAGTTTTAAAGTTGCGCCCCATACCGCTTGAATACCTTGCCTATCTTTTTCTGGCATGTCTGATGCAGCACGAGACTCTTTTGATTGAACATATTTATCGGCTTGCCCGCGTAAAGAATTGCAATTTTGTACGATAATAGGAATGCGGTCGCTATCTGCAAAACCCAAAGATGTCGAAACTTGGGCAATATCATTTTTAAATAAGGTGATTGCTTGGTTAAGATCTGGATATTCAAAAGGGGAAAAGTCAGGCGCTAAGGTTTGTGCAGCAGATTGTTGAGGAGCATCGCTCAAGCTAACTTGGGCCATCGCCTGTGTTAATTCAACTAATGAGCAAACAATTTCACCACTTTCAGTAATTGTCACTTCGCCTCTTATTTGATGCTCTTTATAAGCTTGCTTATATATTCTCGCTTTTATCAGATTGAGTAATTCAGCATCATCTTTTAATTTGGCGTTATTTTTTGCTATTTGTAAGGGGTTCAAACCGGCTGTATTCTTTGTAATAACTTTTGCTTTTGCTTTTAAAAGTGATAGCGCAGTCTCTCTTTGCCCTTCTTGTAGGGCTAGCATTAAAGGAGTATTGAGGGTGGCATCTAGCTCGTCAACATTCGCCCCTTTTGTTACCAGAAAGGAAACAACATCAACTTGTCCCATGCTTGCTGCAAAATGTAAGGCTGTTTTA
>CAYXVT010000285.1:0-2069 GCA_964468105.1 Uncultured Candidatus Berkiella sp.
TGTCCTGCTCTGAGTTTGACAATTAATGATTCCAAATTTGGTCTGAAACGAGCAAAAAGCGTAAAAGGGTTATCAGCTATGAGCATCCTGCCAATGACAACGTCTAATAGAAAAGTTCTCACTTTTTCTTCTTCGGTCTCTTGAAGAAGCATTTCAATCAAGTTCTTATCAGTTAAAACATTTAAACGATGTTGTGTTGGTTTTACTCTTTTTGGCTTATATAACAGATCCGAAATTTTGAGGTTGTCTTTAAAATGATCTAATAGAACAAGGCTAGCCGGAATTTGATCTTCTGGTATACCCCTGCGATTTAATCTGAAACCTAAAAACCATAAAGGTATACCAGACTGATATGGACCATCATTGTCTTCATCATCGACACTATCTTCAACACGAAGGTCCTCAATAGATAATTCCTTAATTTTAGGAAGTAACTTATTTAAATCAGAGCTTTGTCCGTTCGCATGATTTAACAAAATACCCCATAGCAGTGTTCTTTTATCTTTTTCATGACTACCTACAATTGTTCGTAAATGATCTGCCGTGAGTATATCCGCATTGATCTCAAATTGAGCAAGTGTCTTTTTTTTTTCATTTACTGCAGATAAGACGTAATTTCTGGCTTTTTCGATTGTAACCCCAAGCATCTTTATTTTCCTTTATTGATTTTGACAAAATATTAAAGTTATAAATTTGACATGCCATCTCTCAAAGATGGCATAAAATATCAGCGCGACGTCTAATATGCAATTAAAAAATAAAAAGTTCAGATATATAAAGGAAGTCTGACATGCAATCATAGAGGAAATTGAGTATGAATTTAGATAAAAACACATTTTAGATTTTTAATGCCATAAATTCTCTTCCTTAATCAAAGGCTAAACTCCTCGACCTCTATGTGGCCGAAAGAGGAGAGGAGGAAAGCTTATGATTGGTATCTTAAAGCCTCGCAAAATGGCGATGGATATGCGCAATATCGCTTAGCGCACATGTATTACGTTGGAGATATTATTGCCAAAAATGACATACAATCTTACGCTTGGGCAAGCCTGGCTGCCATGAGTGGTAAAATCGAGGCCATTGAACTGTGAGATGAAATATCACAAAACTTAAAATCAAATGATTTGGCAAAAGCGCGCGAGATTTCTGATAAATATTTTGCTGAACATAATAAATCAAACCAAAGCGTTGCGATGCCAATTAGTATGGGAATGCAATAATTTTCAGGGGTTTGAATGTCTGCGTCTAAAACAATCTTTAAAATTGTTTTTTTAACCATTTTCTTATTTGCATTGTTGCTTTTTGGCATACATTATGTGGTTGATGAGAATAAATATAAGCCCTTACTGCAAGCGCAACTTAATAAAATGACAGGCGTTGAGATCCCGCTTAACGGACAAATGAAAGTCAGCTGGATCCCCTTACCGCATATTGAACTAAAAGATATCAAAATTAATATGCCTCTCTCGAAAACGAAAGCGCTCAATTTCCAAGTGGAAGCCATGTCGCTTGCATTGCCGTGGAAATATTTTTATCAAGATATCTAAGAAATCAACGATATTGATGCGCAATCGGTATTGGTTACTTACCATGATACGCAACAAAAAGACCTTTCAATGTTTTTTGAACGTTTTGAAGGGCATATTATCAACAAATTTGATAAAGTAGCATTCCATGCATTTAAACTTAAGCTTGGCAGCAATAATATTAAGGGTAACTTTGAAATAGCATTTGCCAAAGAAAAGACGAATATCAAGGGCAATGTAGAAACACAGGTTTGGCATAGCTTTTTATCTTCAAAACAAGTTGCGACGGTGGATAAAACCATTTTGAATAAAACGCTTCCGGATGATTGGTTGACCCATGTCAGTGCCAACGTTATGGTAAAAATAAATAAGCTCCAACTTCAAGATGATATGCTCAATAATGCCAAATTCAATATAGAAATCAAAAACAATCGGTTATCTGTGGTTTATGAAGGTCATTAAACATTCGTCAGAAACACCTTGTATTGCTGCTTAGACAACACAAAAATCATTTATTATCTCATCCAGTGATCTTGTCAAAAT
>CAYXVT010000285.1:2079-3966 GCA_964468105.1 Uncultured Candidatus Berkiella sp.
AATCCCACATAAGCCAAATGCCAGTCTTGCTAAAAGCGAGTGAACTTAAAGCGCCCCGAACGCAAAAGGGGGATTTTTTATGGCTTAATGAAGAGTTTTTATTTGTTATAGTTATATAGCAAACCGCAAAGGATAAAATAGCTATTTAGATGAAAAACGGTGCGTCGATAAAAAAGAAAAAGCGATTCAATATTACAGCTGAGTTGGCTCAAGGCAAATTGCTAGAAGGTGTATTAATTGACAAAAATCAGGCAAAACTTATTTTGAAGAGCGATTTCAACATTAAGCACAAAGCGTTCATAGTAGAGAAATTGATATCCGAGAAGAAAATGCACAAAACTCTCAAAAACATCTTTTAAATGATGAGGACTATGGGCTTAAAATTTTATGCCCTTCTAAATGTGTTATCTGTTATAAGGAATTTAAAATGAAAGAAGGCACAACTAATGCGATTAAATGTTAGAGTAGCTTTGGCACATGGTGAATTGCTTGCAGCCGTATCACTTAATGAAAATCATGTGACACTGGTTTTGAACGCTTGTTACAAAAATTTCAAAACAATCAATCGATCGTTATATGATTTATATCAAACTTCAGCAGGTTTTCAAGATAAATTTGAACAGCCGATTGCTACACATGAGGCGCCATACTTAATCTTAAAAAAAGATCATGGTTATAAAGATGATAAAGAGATACTTGATGCGCTCGTTGGTTTTGCGAAAGTTAAAAGAGAAAACCGATTTAATATCAAGGAGTCTTTAGCGCAAGGTGAATTGCTGAAAAGTGTATCCATTATGAATAACAAGGTGACACTCGTTTTAAAAGATGAATTTAATAAAAAACTGAATTGCTTAGGAATCAATCAAGGATTATATAGATTATATCAAATTTCGTCACCTTTCAGAGAAAAATTTGAACGACCAAAAAAAACAAAAATGGCGCAATGCTTAACTCTAAAACAAGGCCATGGTTATAAAGATGATAAAGAGGTGCTTGCTGCGCTTGTTGGGTTTGCGAAAGATAAAAGTAAAGAGAAATTGAGTATAAAAGCTTTATTGGACCAAGGCAAATTACTAGCAGGCGTCTCACTTGACAAAAATCAAGCAACCCTGGTTCCGATTAGTGACTACAACCAAGAAGAGTATTACAGATCAATCAATCATGCGTTGTATCTTTTGTATAAAAGATCAGATGCATTTCAAGAAAAATGTGAACAACCAAAAATTACAGATAAGGCACTTTGTTTAAGACTAAAAGAAGGACACGGTTATAGAGATGATAATGAGTTGCTTGCTGCACTTATAGATTTTACTAAAAAGAAACAATCGTATCTGCCTGTATCAAATCCAAAAAAAGCGGAACATTTAAACATGACACATGAAGAGATGACGGTTGCACACAGACTTCTTGAGCAGATACCAGGCGTCTGTGTGAGTGAAGTATTGCCAGCTTCTTCAGGGACAATAAATGATTCTTCATCTTCAACCGCCTCGCTTTCAGGATTGTTTTTTTCAAAGGATGCGCCTAGGGTTACAAGAGAAATTCGAGAAGGCTACAGAACACTTCATGATCTTCTAAACAAGGATGATGTATCTCGAGAAACGAGAGATGAATACGTTGATGTGAGCGTGGTTTGCCGGCCTCATATTAATAGCAGATCAAAAAGTAGAGTCTGGAGTAAGAAGCGGCTTCGAACATCAAAAGTTTATGATGGATTCATGCCTATATAACCTCTTTAGGCAAGTTTCTGTACGTGTAGATATCAAAACAAATAGATAGAATTTTTATGGCTTTTGCTCTTGTTTATTTCTGATATAGTTACGTAGCAAACAACAAGATTTACAGTAGGATTTAATGAAAGACGGTGCACCCCTAAAAAAAACAAAG
>CAYXVT010000286.1:0-3544 GCA_964468105.1 Uncultured Candidatus Berkiella sp.
ATGCAAAATCAATTGTTGGAAAATATCTAAGCACGAATGAAGACAAATTTGCAAACTTAACTGAGAAATTTGCCAAAGAACAGGTGGTTCAGAAAATAATCACCAAATTAGAAAAAGCAAAACAGCTATCAGACACCACTCAATCTGATGATTTAAGAGCATCATTGACTAACTTAATTAATGATATAGAGGATAATAGCAAGTCAATTGACAATGTTATTGCATTTCGACAAAACTTGAAATTATTACCGATTGAAGCTCAGAAAATAGTCGCAGACAAACTGCTCCAAAAAAGATCAATTAAAGAAGATAGTTTGAGTCGTTTTTTTTCAACAGACCCTAAATTGCTAGTGGATGATGTGCAATCAAAAATTACAAATAATGCTTTAAGAGTTGTAAAAAGCACTCAAGCAAAAGAGATATATAAATACGATGGTTTAATTGAACGTTATTTACCAGCAAGTGTAAGAGGGCTTTATGATGTCGACAGGGATGTCGTTGAAAGCATAGCACTTAGTGGCGACAAATCAAAAGAAAAAGATCTGTTTAATTTTGAACTTGCTTCTCGAGCGCGCGCAAACCCTACTTATGATGTGGGGCATACAGGTGCGAGTAATCGTTCATCAACGGCATTATCCAACATTGCGATGTATTTTGCTTCTAGGCATGGTTTGAGGCAGGGTAAACCTGACTCCATATGGATTATGATTTATGAACCGATAAAGGGTATAAATACAACTGAACTTGTTAATAAAAAAGTTGATTGGACTGAATTCGAATTTGCCACACCAGAGCTTAAATCTGAACGTTGTCTTGGTGCTGTAAAATTTGAAGTGGATGACTCCAAAAGTACTTCAGATGAAATAGCTTTTAAAGCAGTAGATGGTTTTGTCCTTCCCAAAGTACATGATGGCGAATATCGAAAAGCAGGCATAGAAGGGGATATAAAGCATTTCTTAGATATTGCTAAGCATTTTGATAAACCACAAACGGACAAGACTCCAAAATTAGATTTCATTTTACCTAAAAAGGATAAGGAAATTTCCAAGAAAAGAACATTGTTTCAGCGATTGTTTGATAGATTAGGATTGTCTAGCAACCGTGATGAATATATGAAAGAGCGACAAAAGCAACTTGAATTTGTAAGAACAGAAACGATCGATGAACATCGCAAACGTTTACAAGAAGAAAAGAAAATGATGTCCTATTGGCAAATGGCAGCAAATCGTCTGGATGCACTCGCAAATTATGCTAAATCTTGGCTTCCCGG
The DNA here is from genome assembly GCA_964468105.1 of Uncultured Candidatus Berkiella sp. Lineage (GTDB taxonomy): Bacteria > Pseudomonadota > Gammaproteobacteria > Berkiellales > Berkiellaceae > Berkiella. The sequence continues at coordinate 1,271 of CAYXVT010000286.1, forward strand.
TGCAGCTGCAAAAAATGTTGACCGTTATATTCAACAAGTTGCTAACAATCCAGATGCATTAGCCAATCGAATTAAAATGAAAATAAATGCATAATGAAAAATGAGAATATAGCCCTATGATTGGAAGATGGGGTCATCTTTAGCAAATCAATACAATTGAGCTAGCTAAGTTGCCTAACCATTTCGTGTTGTCGATTAATCATTACTTTTAGAATGCTCTTCGACAACAGGCCAAGTAGGGATAAAATAGTGCTTGATCCTCACCTAACGTCAGGTTTTATAGTCTAGATGTGACTGACAATTGATCGACAAAAGAGATTGTATGAAGCCATTTAAAATCGGTGAACTTGCCAAAATGACAGGGTTAACAGTAAGAGCCCTGCATCACTATGATGAGATAGGTTTATTATCGCCTTCTTATAGAACGCAAGCAGGCCATCGATTATACCAGGAAAAGGATATTCAGAAACTTCAAGAGATTATGCTATTGCAGCTGATGAGGTTCTCTCTTGCAGAGATCAAAATCTGCTTGGAAGGCAATGAATTATCTCTTCAAGATATGGCTAAAGCACATTTAAATCGTTTGCAAAATGAAATGCAGTCACAAAAGGCGCTTTATAATCGAATTGAATCGATTGTGGAAGCATTAGACTATCAACCGACACTATCAATAGATAGTGCCATTGAGACGATTAAGGCGATTGTTATGTACGAGAAATACTATACTCCGGAACAAATTGAAACTTTAAAACTACGACAAAGAAAGATGTCAAAGGAAGAATTAGCACAAGGACAAGCTGCTTGGGAAACTCTATTTAATGAGTTCGAAACTGCTTTTAATGCTAAAAAGGAATTGACTGATCCTTCAGTGATTAAACTTGGACAAAAAGCCAATGCTTTAATTCAAGAATTTACTGGGGGTAATCCTGAAATGGAAAAATCCTTTCAAAAAATGTATAAAACTGAGGGCGGTCATAATGTGTTATCACAACATGGCATGACGATTACTGCTGAATTGTTTCAGTTTATTGCCAATGCAATGGGTGCTGCAAAAGGGAAGTAATCTCACCTATCATCAGGGGGGTATTCAAATGCACCCCTGATTATGAGTGCCAGCATATATTACATAATGGTTGAATTCCATAATAAACTTTGAATATAAGTTTCATAATAGGGATAACCGTTTGTTGCACATAAATACACATTTAAATGATTGTCATCCCAAACATGACTATATAATTTCTGAAAACCATAAGCTACAAATAAATACAATGTCGGAGGATTCTGGGCTCTGTATAACAATCGAGAATCCTGAACATTACAGCTACATAATTATTAACGCTAAATGGATTGAAACTCATGGCATGGACAGTGCAATTATGAATATATATTTTACTTTTTTGAATTGAGCTTAATCTGAATTTAAAAGAGGTTCCTCAATGATATTGGAACCTCTCTGGTCGATAATCATCTATTTGGGCTAAATGTGATTCTATCTTGACCAATAGCAATTGTGTTTACAGAATTTTCAGAAGCATTCACGCCAATATTAATTGACCGTTGCGAGGCAGCATTATTTGCATTAAATGAATGCAAAAGCGGTGCCGGTGCAAAAATCGCATTTGGTACAAAATTGATAGCTGCAGCATTGATCATTCTCATGTTAAGGGTCTGAAAAATTAGGTCAGAAAAAGAGGTGCTATTATCATGAATATTTGTGTTAAGCATAGTAATCTCCAGTTTTATTAAACATTTATATAATATTAAAGAAACTCCAGCGTATACGATGGAGCATATTAATTTTAAATAAATTTTTTTATGTTTTAAGCCACAAAAATTCTACCTATGATATAAGGTATAAAGAAACTGACAATTGGAGCCATTACTTACAAAAGCGAATAAATTTTCTTACACTTTTATATCAAACCGATCAGCGTTCATCACTTTATCCCAAGCCGCTACAAAGTCGCCTACAAACTTCTCATGCGCATCAGCGGAACCATAAACTTCCGCTAGAGCGCGCAGTTCAGCGTTCGAACCAAAAATAAGATCAACACGCGTGCCTGTCCATTTCAATTTGCCGCTTTTCAGATCATGTCCTTCGAACACATCTTTATCCGAAGTCGCCTTCCACTGTGTGTTCATGTCTAAAAGGTTTATAAAGAAATCATTGGTGAGCACTTGAGGACGATTCGTGAACACGCCATGGGCCGAGTTAGCTACATTTGCGCCCAATACACGCATACCACCGACGAGCACGGTCATCTGTGGCGT
>CAYXVT010000286.1:3593-3962 GCA_964468105.1 Uncultured Candidatus Berkiella sp.
ATCGATGAGCAGTTCCTCTGCAGATACTGAATACTTGGCCTTTAGATAATTGCGAAATCCGTCCGCGACCGGTTCAAGATAGGAAAAAGATTCCACATCGGTTTGCGCTTGCGATGCATCTGTTCGCCCGGGCAAGAAAGGAACCGTTACGTTGACGCCTGCTTTTTTCGCAGCTTGCTCTATGGCAGCGCAGCCGCCAAGAACGATAAGATCGGCTAGCGATACTTTTTTCCCGTCGCTTGCCTTAGTATTGAATGCTAACTTGATATCCTCGAGAGTTTTGAGCACCTTATTCAGTTGATTTGGCTGGTTAATCTGCCAATCTTTCTGGGGACTCAAACGAATTCGCGCTCCATTGGCTCCTCCACG
>CAYXVT010000287.1:0-3924 GCA_964468105.1 Uncultured Candidatus Berkiella sp.
GGTTAATTTGGCAATATTTCCGTCCAGACCGCTAACCCTTGCCCGAATATAGCAAATTGCGCTGTATTCGGGCTTTTTTATTAGAACTTTATCTAAGGGGCGTCGTGGGGGGCGGTGTCACTTCAAGTTCTTAATGTTATAGAGATCCCGGACGTCCTTCTTAAGTTGTTCCTGAAGCAACACCTTTAAATTAATAAGCGAGGCGTGGTAAACCGTGCCGGCCTTTCGGTACAAAATGTGATCAGACGAATCGCTCAGATTAAATTCCTTATCCGCTTCAAGCAATTTTTGATTTATGTCAACCAATATTTTCATTGTTTCATCAGATAACCATGTTCCTAATGAAATGGCAAATACTAGCTTGGAAAACTTATCAATAAAGTTCTGCCTATCATTAAATATCAAAGGGTATGCTTTGCCATTCATAAATGAACTTCCTGAAAGGGAAATTATGACCTGATCAACATGTTCGTATGCTTTGAACCTTTTACTAATTATCTGTTTATAATACTCATTCCTAAAATCATTATTTGACTTATTCCGTTGAATTAGATAATTGATAAATGATGATAGGATTGTGGCAATAGCAGAACTCGAGAGCAATAGGGTAATTATTTCAATTGTTGTCATGGTTACTAAAGTAACGACAGCGCTCCAAATAAAAAACCACCTTTCGGGGGCTTCATTGAGAATTGTGCCTTTTTATAATTGATTAATAATGGCGTCCTCTAGAGCTTTGCACAAATCGACATGTTCAGGTAATTCATTGATAAGATCAATGTAATCATCCTCCAAGCCAATAATTATGAGATTATGATCATTTGATCTAGATGGAATCCCGGTCACAGCTTGCGTTACCAAGCAACTTGGGTCCTTACATTTCAATTTCTTTACTCTTTCAAGCTCAATTAGTAAAGAAGAATACTCGCAACTTAACGGATAATTGTCACTTACTCTGTAATTATACTTTTTGGATGGCTGAATATTGTGTGCTGGATCTAATAACACAACATAAAAAATTGTAGAGTCAGGATCCCAGAATCCGACAATCCTTCCTAAAGCCTTCGAAATTTGAATTTGATAAATTGGAAAATCCTCGTCGTTTTGTAACACATCAGCGTCTAACCAATCAAGGTCGCTTCGCCTGATGGGAACATTGCGATGTCCCCACTCGATCCGATGATACCTGTGGGCTTGCTTAAGTGCTGCTGATTGAAACAACTCGGCCTTATCGCTTTTGCAAAGTTCTGACAAACGTTCCAATAATGACACAAACCAAGTAGCATCAGATCGATCAAGTCCGAAATGCTCAATTTGCCGAAAATAACGAAATGAAAAAGCCCATTTCGGCGACTTCTGAAGTGATAAAGGTATTTTTGGTCTATGAACCGGAGGAACCGGTGTGACTACCGGTTTAAACTTATTCATTTACATAAAGATCAAATCACTATTGATTAAGTCGAGATTTATAAAAATCTCTCATCAAGTCCTCATTAATTACATTCTCGCATCGCTTGAACGAAGAAATACCCCCTCTCGCTTCGATCCATGGCGCTTCGCTATGAGACATATACTCCAATTGGGATGGAGTAAACTTTGCGTAAGAATCAAGAACACTTTGAATATGTAGAATTTCTTCCTTGCTCAACTTATTCACCGACTCTTGGTCAAAAACATCAGATAAGCCAATAGTTGAGTACGCATATTTAGTGCCCTTATAAAGGTCATAAATCTCTCTATTTACAGGACCATGAATCCAGGCTTCAAATTTCCCTTCAAACAATGGCTTATCATAAAAGGCCAAATGCCAAGCTTGAGTGTAGTACAGTAATTTCTGAAGCTTCAAAGCGCTCAAATCAGATTCATTACCATCAGAATTGAGGGTTTGAATTATAAAATCGGAGACGTTTTTTATTGATGCCATAGGAAAATAAAAGCATACAAAGCTAGTAGAATCAAAGGTAAAATATAAATATAATTGACATTTGATTTACTTCGACTGATCCTTCAATTAGACCAGAAAGGAATATGGGCTTAACTGGACCTAAAGTATAGCTTTAAGTGGGTATTACAACGGCAACTGGGGCTTTGGGTAAAGGCTTTATCTACCCCTAAAGGGGTAGATGGTGTAATGATTCGATCTATGTCAAAAAGATTAAAAGCTTAATGATGAATAGGGCTTTCTTTTGATTGCTTCTGTACATCAGCGATCACCTTGCTTAATACCGACGTCATATAGATGGCTCCAACTGCAAGCCCCACAAATAACCCCACCACAAACGAAAGTATTACCATTGGCCAAAGATGGATCATTGAAAGAAATATTCTGAATCTGGGTTTGTCCGGAAAACCGGATCAAATACTTTCGCGGGATGACGCAAACGGATTTACTTTTGACAATTACCGACTATGGCACCCGGACAAGTTGCAAGGTTGAAGAGTTAGCCAGATACTATGGGGAACTAATGCGCCCGAAACTTTGGGAAGACCTGCGCGAATTGGAAAAGGAACACAGGGTAATCGTTGTTAGTGGTCGTGTTGAAATATTGGGGGTAGTCTAATACCTTTTCCTGGGTATTTATTTATTGCCCCTTAGATTTATGAGTTTTATTCGAGGAATTGGTTAGCTTAGTTCAATCTAAATAAGGCAACTATGATTAAGGTAGAGGTAAAAGAAATGTACGTCCCTAATCCATCGACTGATCTAATGGACATCATCAAGATTACCTGGAATAAAGCAGCAGTAGGGTACGCGGATGTTATTCGCGAACACTTAAAAGACGCTAAATGCGAGGATCATCCCAATCAAACCTCTACCGTTTGGATTCTCGCAAATGGGGAAGGATTTGATGTCAAGAAGGACTTTTGTTGCAAAACATTTTCCGATAGAATACAAATTGATTCAACGTCTAAGAAATCCTGAAGCACTCCTTAAAGGCACTTAGCTTACCTATCGGGAGATTTACTTTTTGATCCAAATTAAAAGGTTCTCTTACATCCCCAGTAACCTTTATTGTTACAATAGCCCAAAATTGGGTTTTACCTACTCTAATTATCCTTGCTTTCATATTTAGGTTATTTCATTCATACGTTATTGCCCTGATTTCTTTGGATGGTGTGCGGTTCGATCCGGCGTCCATTTGTGTCCGCGCTTACCTGGTTTGATTCTGTGGTGAATCTGCACGTCACGCGCTTCGTGCGTATGCAATAGAAATTCCTCCGGTGACTGTATCGCAAAGCTACTGGTCCGGGCTATTGGTTTTGAATTGTCGTTCATGGCAAATTGTTTAATGATCTGAATTTGTTTTTGACTTCTTTGGGCTTAGGCTTTTCGGCCTCTTTTGGTTTTTCCTCTTTTACTGGAGGTAAGATTTCTTCATCTTCCAATTCCTTTGGAATCAGGATTTCGTCTTCGTCTTTCATTGTAGTATTTCGTTAGCTGGTTGAACTTTCACTAACCCGCTGGGCTCACTTATGACTAATGGCCCAGCGGTGGTGTCATTTAGTGTGAATCAGAATCTCATTAGAAGTAGATTTTTACTTCGCCGATCTTGAAATGCTTGCCCTCCACGATCCTAACGATACCCGGCGCGCTCGGCTTTGGTTGTAATGTTGTTAGATCGAATTCGCTTGCCTTATAAAACAGTCCGTTCTTTTCGATGAAGGCATCGTCCCCGTTGTGGTATTTCAATGCATCTAGTATCTGGCTGAATACTAATTTTGACTTATCCTTCTTATCCGTAGTTCTCATGGTTGTTAAATTTTTTGTGAGTGATAAATATTCTGCAATCCGCTTCGATCCGCTCGCATTCTTTACGGCTTAATTTTTCATTTATTCCGTTCCTGTGAAAGGTCCCTTCATCTTCACGAAAGACAATCACTTTGTATCCGTCCTTTAAGATGTCGCGGATAAGGTTTATGGTT
>CAYXVT010000288.1:0-3913 GCA_964468105.1 Uncultured Candidatus Berkiella sp.
CTTGCTTAGTTGTTTTAATTATCTCTTGTGGGTAAACAGAACGCCTGATTGGTCGATATATATATATTAGAACTCCCTTGAGATTACTAGGTATCCATGAAATACATAAAAGGCAAATCTGGTTTAATTATTCCGGATCATACTGAATATATATCTACTGGCAAAAGAGATAATCATGAGTCATTGGAAAAAATAAAAAAAAACTTTTCCATAGACAACCCATTTCAAAATGCAAAACAAATTTATGACGTAATACATCAAAGCAACGCAGTAATAATGCCTTACAAAGAGCGATACCAATTTTTACAATCATTAAAAAATGACATGATAAACGTTACTAATAAAATGAAAGCGATGTTTACTGAGAATGAGGTATTAGATAACAAATCAAAATATATTATCGATATTATTTACGCAGTAAAATTTGAAATGTTAGTTGGTTACAAAATTGTTGTTGATAGTTGTTTCAGCCGTTTTTTCTATAACAAAAAAATTATTTTAGATTCACTGCATCATGCAATGTATTATGCCAACCGCATTCTTTACTCTGCTCTTAAAGTCCACTTTACGACCCCCAATGGTATATGGCTTGATATTCATAGTTTATATACAGTTTCAGAAAGAATGGGACTTGCTAAAAAACAACTCACTGTGTCTTTCGCAAACCAACAATTAACAACGCTACTGGATATCTATAAAAATTTGTTACTCTTCTCTATTCTTGACACAACAAGATTTAAAAAACAAACCATTTCAAAACTACAATTTTTAACCAGCACATGGGCTCCATTATTAGAATTCACAACAAACTTCAAAGAGGATACCACGCTGTATTTTGTTGCCCCTAACCAAGACTGCGAACCGAAATTAATCACCGCTATGGAAAGTCATCGTGAAAATGGATTCTATCTTGATCTAACAAAAGTAAATGACAGACTCACAAAGCTCATTAAATATCATGCAAATTCAGAACCTAAAAATAACGTTTTCAAATTTAATGAAGTCGAATTGTCATTTCCTCTTTATTCACTCGATAAAATACTGAAATTATGGAGCGTTGCATATTGTAGAAAGCAAGAACGAAAAAAGATAATTCAACGCGTAAGAGTTTGTGTAGGGCTAACGTCTCTTTTTGAACACATAAACAATGGCCGCTCAAAATCTAAGTCTAATAACAGTACAATAGAATCATTAACAGAATTTTCTGAGGTACAAGAAATCAACCTTGATCTACTTTCCCTACCTGAAGAAAATACGCTTGAATTAAAGAGTCTCATAGCAACAACCCAACCTATCTATACAGCTCAAACCGTCGATCTTAATGAGGGCGGGTGTTGCTTAAAATGGAAGGAATCCATAGCCTCCAACTTAAAAAGTGGTGAAATAGTCGCCATAGAAATGGAAGAGGAAGCAGGTATCCCAGTAATTTTAATTGGTGTGGTTCGTTGGTTAAAGAATGAGAAACATTCACTCTTAACAGGCATTGAATTTATATCCAAAAATGCTTCCCCGGTTCTGGCTAAAATTACGGCTAATGACGGATCTCGTTTCCTCCCCTCCTTGCTGATTGCCGAGCAAGTAGATAACAACAAGGAAACTTATACCCTCATCACAAATAAGCACCCTTTTCTTAGTGGGAATCAAGTCGATATTAAATATGGCTCAGAGAATATAGAAGCGAATTTAATCACTGAAAAAAATATATCATATATATACAAGAAATTTTCGATAGACATAGTTTCAGGTATGGCAGAAATTCAGCATATTAAACAAGCAGCTATGGCTCAGCAATTTTATGCGCCGCCTTAACGCCCAGGCTTGAGATTTCCCAAGCCAGCCGCCTACTCCTTTGCTTCTTTCTTTGCTTCTTCCGGATAGCACAACACAACTCGGCTATCTTTGGTGCAAAGTCCAGAAATTTTCTTGCTAAATTTATCAGTAAATGAACATTTATCGCCTATCTGCATATCTTTGCAAGCATCAAGCATTTCCTGTGGAGGTTCAGCCATTTCTTTCTCTTGTGTTGCATAAGCACTTTGATATGAAATACAGAGTGTAAAAATAAAAAATGCATATTTAATGAAGATATCTATTTTCATTTTTATTATCCTTAATGGGAAAAAACTACAAAATAACTATAGCGCAATGAAGGTAAAGTACAAGATTTAAAAATTATACAGTGTGGATACAATTTCAGATAGATGCCGCGAACCAGCCGCGGCAAGTAGGGATTGGGAGGCTATTAAATATTATTTAATTTTTTCTCAACTTTGGCATCTTTGATGAGATGTGTTGCATAAAGAGCATATTCAAGTTCACCAAAGTGCTTGGTTAATTGCGCTTGGTAATTTTCTTTTTCTTCTTTGGTGAGTTTTGAATAATCACCATCAGAAACCTTGGTTAACCAAAGCACTGCAGCGTCACCGTTTTCAAGAGCAACTACTTTAAAGTCACCGTCTTTATCATTAGGTGTCGGCATTGAAAAGGCGCTTTCAACCAAATCAGTATCAATTGCAGTACTTTGACGAGTCAGATCTTTTTGTTCTTTCCAAGTATATTGTGTTGATACTTTGTTTTGATCAGCCTTTATTTTTTCTATTGAGGCAAACATCTCATTCGCTTGTTTTGCGGCCAACGCAGTACTTTCTTGGAGCTTTAATGTCTTTAAGATTTCAGGTGTCACATCAGATAGCGATTTTTGCTTTGATGGAATAAGTTTTGATACGCGTAAAACAAGATAATTTTCATCATCCAGTTTCAACATCTCACTATTGTTCTTATCATCCTTCACGCTGGGATTAAAGGCCGCAGCTAAAACAGTAGGATTTTGCAAGAGTGGATCTTTCACTCCTGCACTTCGCGTAAATAAATCTGTTTTCTGTATAGTAAGGCCTAATTTATCAGCTGCAGGCTGCAAGGAATCCGGGTGATCAAAAATAATATCGTTGAGTTGATCGCCTTGAGTCGCTAATTGTTCTTGCGCCCAGTCATGCTTCATTTTATTTAATATGTCATCTTTAACTGTGCCAAAGTCACGTGATTTTTCTTTTTGCTTTTCAATGAGTTTAATTAAGTGATATCCAAACTCTGTTTTTACAGGAGGACTAATTTGGTCTTTTTGATCCAGAGCAAAAGCTGCTTTCTCAAATTCAGGAACCATTTCCCCACGAACAAACCATTCAAGATCTCCACCATTGGCATTACTTGCTTTATCATCTGAAAACTCTTTTGCTAAAGTTTCAAATGACTCACCCGCTTTTATCCGCTTTTGGATCTCTTTCACTTTTTCATCTGCTGCAGCGCGCGCTTTTTCATCGGCATTTTTTGGCAAAGAAATTAAGATGTGTGCAACATGAACTCTTTCTGGTTGATTAAAAGAGGCTGCATTTTCGCTGTAGTAAGCTCGTATCTCATCGTCTTGTGGGTTGTATTGGTTCATTAAATCTTTTAATGACAATACAACGTATTCCAATGCTACTTGCTCTTGCGTCATGAAATCTTTTAGATGAGAATCATAATATTTTTTAATATCTTCATCTTTTATTGATATTTCTTTTTCCAGCGGTTCTCTTGAAATGGTGACATAGCGAACATCACGTTTTTGCAATATAAACTGTATTAATGATTCAACATCACTAGAGAGAGAAAACGATGACTGCATTAACCCTTGTTGAAGTTGTTGTTTTAACAAGCTCTCACGAAGTAGGTTACGAAAGCCTTGATTAGTATAATCAGCATTTGCTAAAAATCGTGCATAAGCTTCTGGTGAAAACTGACCATCAACCATGAAAAAGGGAACGCTATTCAAGGTGATGTTGATTCGTTGTGGGCTCACTCTTAAGCCCATTTTTGCAGCACCATTCATCATAATGGTTTCATCAATCATTGATTGAAGAAGTTCTTTTTTTACAAA
>CAYXVT010000289.1:0-3904 GCA_964468105.1 Uncultured Candidatus Berkiella sp.
TTGGAAGGCAGGGGTTAATCGTTGTGCACCTTGTAACGGTAGCCGGCGATTTTTTAATGAAACTGCCCCAGTGTTTTCCCAGCCTTGTATCGTCGATGGCGGGATACTATGCTGCGTATTCATTTGATCCATTGTGAGGCCGGCAAACTTTCTAGCGCACTTAGCCCGTTTGGCTCGTAAATGAGCTTCAGGATCAGCCGCTCTCGGTTTATCAGACTTTACTTGCACTTCGAAGACCTTACATTGAAATGTCATAATTAATCGCAGGGTATTTTACACTGTTTACTTGCGTAAAAAAATCAGTTCTTCAACTGAGGTATATGTAATAATTAATATTGCATTACAGATGATCTTGTATAACAATTCGCCTGGATGGATTTAATAACATGGAAAGGTTTTATGAGGGAGTTGATACCCAAAGCTGGTTATAAGCTTGTTTTAGTTGAGTATAACGACAAAATGGAAGAACCTGTTGTCACTCTAAAAGTCGATGGCCAAAACGATTATCTTAAAGTGTCTTTATCGGCACTTTTTAACCAAGAAATTAGGTTAGAAGGTTTTGGCATAAAAGATATTCAAACTATAGTGGAACTTCGAACACGATGGATGCTGTCGCCACAAATAAAATTAGTTTCACACTTTGTTCGAGGTTGTTCAACACAAGTGGTTTTTCATGATAAAAAGGGGAATATAACCCTTCATGAAGTTAAACAGGTTGGTCGACAAGCAGAAGTGATTAACCAGCTTTCATCTAATGATGCTTTTTTATTGGGATATCTTCTTGCTGATGAGCACACAGACTAGAAAATAAGTTTGGCTTGTACCACTTTTCCAATAATTTCAGAGCCATTGGTTAGTCGAATGGGCTTAAAATCTGGATTAAGAGATTTTGCATAAAGCTCGCCATCGACATGGATAAGCTGTTTAAAGACAGGGACTTTTTTATCTTTGAGCAAAATGACGGCAAAATCTTTGGCTTTTGGTTTCAATTGATTGTCGACAATAATAATGGTTCCTTCGGGGTAACGAGGTTCCATGGCATCACTATCTACCTTTAAGGCAAATGAAAAAGGACTTAAATCGACATCTGATGTCGTCCATTTTTTGTTCTCGAAATCGATACCTTGCGGATAACTCATTATTTCATTCCATTCAATCACCGGTACGTTTCTGACATGTGATTTGAATTTGGGGCCTGAACCCGTGAGCAACCAAGTCACATTGAGATTTAAGAGGTTGGCATATTGCTCAATAATCTCAAAAGCCATGCTGCGTGTTCCCGCTTCATGGAGATTATAAGTTGATATTTTTAAGTCATTTGTCAGTGCAAATTCTTTAGCCGTAGAAAAGCCAGCTTCATAGCGGGCAAGTTTAAGCCTTTCGCAAATTTTTGATTTGAGGGTAGTCGTTTCGATGACGTGCACTTCTTTTTCAACTTACATAAAGTTTGTTAAATATAATCGAATTTTTTGTTTAATTAAAGGCTTGCATTTCGAATGACATTAAAATAATATCCTGCATATCGCAGCTTATGGTAGCTTGTAGCTGCGATAGTATAGTCGTCAATATAGGGGTAGTATGAGTGTTTTTTGGAATGGCTTTGCACTTAAGGATGAGTGCTAACGGATGGAAATCGTGGCTTATTGAAGGAAAACACTCAGTACTACTCCTATATTGGTTTTTAAATATAAAGGAGTAGTAAATATGAAAACAGGAAGTCAATTTATAATTTCTAAAGATTTGTTAAACCAAATTGGTGGTGGTGTTGATCCAAATGGCCCACAAGATAAAAGTGGAACTTATGGAAATGTTAATGGGCATGTCGGGGGGGATTTACATGGCAATTATAATTATGCAATGAGTCTGCAGGTGGGCGTTGCTCCTAACATTTCGGTCAATGGGTCCATTATAGGAAACTATAATCAACCCTACATTAGTGGTGCCATTGGTCTAAAAGTTGGTTTCTAATAAAGTGAAATCAGGCTCGCAAAGGATAAGAGAAATTGAAATGAATACAAAACTATCAAAAAATATTTTGACATATATTTTTCTATTTCTTTGTCCTTTTGCGATGCTCCCCATTATTTGCTTTGGTTATAACATTCTTGATTATCAGATCACCTATAAAATAGAGCAGCCCCCGTTTCCTTATGATAGCTGTTTAACGGTCAGAGGAAATATTGACGGGAATTCAAAAGATATTCAATTTCTTCGTCTTCCCCCGATGTTAAACGGCATCGATTTATATGCGCAAGGAAAGCCTGTTAGTTATGAAAGAACCGAAGACCACACTTTATTGAAAATACCCAATTCAATTACAAAGCTTGACTTCGAGTACACTGCTTGCCAATCAAATCCAACAAGAGATGTTAGTCATCCGATTATTGAAAAACGATTTGTTCACTTTCTTGCTTCTCATCTTTTAGTGTCCCCAGAGAATTGCAGAGGGAAAAAAGTTCAGATAAATATGGATTTATCTGCCTTGCCAGCGGATTTGAAAGTAGCCACGAGCTTTAATTTAGAGAAAAACGTATTCAGCTTGCATGTACCTATGGACGATTTTCTAAATTCAATTATTGCAGCTGGCGAATTCAAAATAAACAAAGTGATGATTAAAAATAGTCCGGTCACTATAATATCCAATGGAGAATGGCCTCATTTTAAAAAGCCCCAAGAATATTACATTGAAAAAATCATTGCACAAGTGCGTGATTTTTGGGGAGATAATCAATTTCCAAATTATACTGTATTTTTGGTTAAGCAAGCTGAGCCAGTCCCACGACATTTTTCAGCCAAGCATTGGTACAATACTTTTTCTGCTTTGATGCCTGATGATGAAATAACGGTACCTATAGCATTATATGCTTTAACCCATGAAGCGTTTCATGCATGGGTTGGATATAAAATGGGAGTTCCCTTACCTCAGGGCGAGCTGCAATGGTTTATTGAAGGGTTCAATGATTATTATGGGTTATCTTTAGCCCAAGAAAGTCAAGTCATATCCTTAGAAGACTATATTATGATTTACAATATATTTATGAAGCAGTATTTATTTTCGCCCGCAACAACGGTTTCAAATGACCATATTTTTAAACATTTTGTGGATGTGGAACATTATAACTTGATAGCGCAATTTCGCGGCCATTTTCTGTTAAAGCAATTACGAGATAAGTTTAATTCAGCTGGTCAGAATAAAGTGGATTTAGCGATGAAAGATCTCTTAGTGCAGCACCAAGAAACAGGTCAGTCCCATATTTCAGAAAAGCTGATTGATGAAGTTTTCACAAAACATGTGGGAGCAATAGAGTGGAAAAAAACTAAAGATTATATTCTTAGTGGTAAGCTGATTGATTTTTCGCCAACAGCCTTTGCACCTTTTGCGACTTTAACTGAAGTGGAAATGGATGCACCGCAGTATGGTTTTAACATGCCTAAATTTATGGATGAAAACGTTATTGCAGATGTCAGCACCACTAGCAATGCCTATAAGGCAGGCATTCGTAATGGTCAATTAGTTAAAACGCATAATGTCGATTTTAGATCCACAGATAAAATGGTTACGATTGTGGTTGAAGATAATTTCCAACAAAAAACGATTCAATTTATGCCAAACATTCAAAAGAAAATGATTCCGCAGTATGTTTTGGCGAAAGGGAATGAGACTGCGAAGCAATTGAACAATAGATCTTGACTCGCGGTAGCGAGGATCGTTGCTAGCCCCCCGTAAGTTGCTCTTAGCAACGAGACGGGGGGAAATGAATTAATACATATTTTGCCGCGGAAGCGGCGGTCACATGTTACGCTGCAACCGCAGCAAAGAGTTTTGGGTGGGTTAATCTTACCCCCCGTAGCGTCGCTAAAAGCGACTTACGGGGGGCTAGCAACGATCATTGCTACCGCAATG
>CAYXVT010000290.1:0-3901 GCA_964468105.1 Uncultured Candidatus Berkiella sp.
CTTGCAGGAGCTGAAAAATATGTCCTGTTGAGCCGCTAGATGCGTAAGGTGAGTTATTAATAAGCTCCTGATCTACACCCTCGGCGAGCATTTGTTCATACACAATGTTCAAAATAATACTATTATACGCAATGATGCAATTCGCAACCAGTCTTACAGCATGAGCACTGACACGATTGTGGACGATTTTCTTTCCTTTAAAAACGCCGCGATATATTTTTCTAATGAGGCCTTGCAGTTGATGGTATGCTTCAGTCCGATTTCGTGCTGTGCGTATGGCTTTCCTCAGTGCCACGTTATCAATCAAATTGAGCACATGAATGCTTTTCAAAAGCTTGTTATATTCAAATAGTGCTTTTTTCAACCCTGAATAGCGCGCAGAAGAATTAATTTTTTTGACGATTGTGCTTTGAGTATTCTCTTGCAATAACAAAGACAGGAGTATACGCAAGATTCCGCGTTTTTGTGATCGAATTAATGAGGTATTCACAATCCCACTCGGACTAATCATCCCCTTATATTCAGCAACCGGTTTAACAGAGAGCAGGTTTCGAGCTGCTTCTTTGATGTCCTTGATGCTTGGGACATATTCAACATCTATGGAGTCCAATATGACAAAGTTCAATTGATTCAGCGAATGATTATCCCCTGTTACCATATCAATATTGATGTCTGTTTTATTGCCATTGATAAGATCATAGAGTGAATGGCCTTCATATTCATTCAATCCAATGTTCTTGGCATTGACTGCGATAAAGTTTGCGATCAATGTATATACAGAAATTCCTGGCGCCTTCCCAAGGTATTTTTTTGAATACCGCGATTGAATGGTACTTTCGCTGGTTGGCATCTTCTGCCCGTCACCGTCCCCCAATGTTTTATTGTCGATAAGATCCCACAACTTGAAAATAGGCAGCCCATGCACAAGATTACCTGCATTGTCATTTGACGCACACATTGTATCGACACGAATGTAATCCTGATGCGTTGAGCGTAAAAGGTTGAAATTCATATCTGACATTTCAGCCATTTTTTCAGTACTAATACCGAAGGCATCGGCTAGAACACAAGCATTTATCGCAGTTTTAGGTGGCTTTGTTTTTACATTGTACCGTGACTTCATGTGGGTAAACACATCCCACATGTTGGTACGATCCCCCATGTGCATCATGATATCCGGAATTTCTACCTGGGGTAATGTTTTAAAAAAGCTATCTTCCATTTTTTCAACACCATCATATCCAAGGCTCCAATCTTGTTCACCCGATTTCGTTTCTTTGATTTTGAAGGACTGATTTTCGCCACGATTAATTCGACTGGTTGTTCTCTCCCATGCACCGTCTAATTCATCCAGAACTTCATCTAAACGTTCATCACAATAAACAGGTATTTTTTTATAGCCAAATTCATTGGCAATTTTTTCAGCATCATCAACCACTGCTTCAGCCACCAAATCATGATCAACATCACAATAGGTCACGCTATCGTTACAACAGAGCAAATTTTTATCTAAACGGTGATACATTTTTTGATATACAAAAAACTCAAACAAATGCGGATCGATTTGTTCATCGTTCGCTGTTTTCTTCAAATAAGGCAAGGCGGTTTCTGAAATCCTGTCTTCCAGATCTTGAGGTAATTTAAAGGATGCTGGGCCTTTTTTCCGGCGACCATAATGATTTTTCATGTGTTTGATAAATGCCATGACATCGGCATCTGCTTTATAGTATTCAAATGAAACATGAAGTAATACCGGTCGCAAATAAAGCGCAAATAAACGAGACTGTTCCAGATAAAAATCTCGTTTGGCGGCTTTTGCATCAAACCTGCTTCCCATTAAATAGTCTGCAATTATTGGAAATTGCTTTTCGGGCAAAATGTTATAGGCCTCCCGATTTAATTCTTCATGCCCCATGCCATATTTGCGGTTGGGGAACCATTTCATAAATTTTGCCAACTTTGGAACATCAACAGTCAAATTGGTATTGTATTCCGCGCGTGCCTTTTCAGCATATTTTTTAGCATCTGACATGATGCCTCTAATATGAAACATAAAGCTAGTGATCAAATTATCCATGATTTGCTGATAGCGATGGTAAATAAAACACAATGCCTGTAAATACTGTTGTGTTTTATTGACTCGACGTAATCTGGATGCGGCATACTGCTCTGCCAAATCGGAATAATAACGAATCGCATTTTTGGATATTTGTAACGAGGGTAAAAACTCCTTTGCAAATACATATAAGTCGAGGACCTCGACTGCCTTAGCTACTTCTTCCTTGATAGGATTATATTTAAAGCTCTTCTGATCTGCACGAATGACATTGAATTTGGTGCTTCCTTCTTCGCGCTTGATCAGATTTGACAGTTTTTCTTGTTGTTCCTGTGGGATTAGCTGAATCAGCTTGCCAATTCGTTCACTTTCTCTGGAAAATGCTCGTGTAAACAGATCTTGTAAAGTACGGTAAGACGGGAGTAGTATTTTCTGATTTTCAAAATAGACCAACAACTGCCTAAATGTATCATTGCCTTTTGGGTAATAACGTAATAATTCGCAGAGATGGGATTCAACCAAGGCATTTTGCTTTAGTGACCAGTCTTGATAGTTAAATAAGTTTAGAATGTCTTGCTTTTGTTCGTTAAGACTTTGACGTGTAATGCTGTTTGGTAGATTGGCTTTTGTATTTTTATAATATTTTGCAATGAGATACGCCACGTCATCATGCACTTCATCGAAAGTGAATTCAAAAAATTTCTGCTTGGCTTTAAAGTAAGCAAGCTGCAGCCTAAAGGCAATTTGGGTCTTTGTTGCTGAATATTGACTCAACGCAATCATCTCTTGTGGATTCATTGCAAAGTAAAGTTCACGTTCACCGGAATTAAAATTAGGACGTGCATAAAAATCTTCAATTTATGGCTCGGTAAGTAACTGCAACCGATTTTTCTTTGTCATAGGGTGGTTCAAAAAAACGGAGGTTTGGATGGACTGATTTTTCAGTCAACAAAGGTCGCATTGTACGCCGTTTTTTAGTAAGATAAAGCGGTTCAGTTAATCTTAGTTCAAAATATCGTTTTTCGGTTAGTAAAGTGGACTTAAATGTATGAAAATAGGATATGCGCGCGTTTCGACCAAAGAGCAATCTTTGTCCATGCAGATTGATGCATTAAAAAAAGCCGGCTGTGATCGTATTCATGAGGAAATTGCTAGTGGCGCAAAAACGGCAAGACCAGTACTTGATGAAATTATGCGAAATATCCGAGAAGATGATGTCTTGGTTATTTGGAAATTAGATAGGCTTGGCCGAAATCTGGCTCACTTAATCCACTTAACCAATAAATTGCTTGAGAAAAAGGTTGGCTTAATCAGTTTAAACGATCCAATTGATACATCAACTGCGCAGGGTCGGATGGTTTTTGGTATTTTCGCTACGTTAGCTGAATTTGAGCGCGAATTAATTCGTGAAAGAACTCAAGCCGGATTAAACTCAGCGCGAGCTCGTGGACGTAAAGGAGGTAGACCCAAAGGGATGTCAAAAGAAGCTATGGAAAAAGCAGCTATTGCAGAAGCACTTTATAAAAATGGGACTATTCCTGTAAAAAAAATTGCTGAGCAACTGGATATTTCAAAAACAACTTTGTATTTATATTTGCGTGCTCGAAATGTTTCTATAGGAAGCAAATCTTGCTAATTATTATATTTCCATATGAGGTTAAGTGCATCAGAATTCATGAAGGCAAAATGGCCTATAGTTTTAAATGAAGACCATTATTGCTAATAAGCAAAAAACTATAGGGTATCATTTATGTATATTCAGCTAAGTCAAGAAAATATTTTTTATGAAGAACTCACCTTACGCATCTAGCGGCTCAACAGGACATATTTTTCAGCTCCTGCAAG
>CAYXVT010000291.1:0-2977 GCA_964468105.1 Uncultured Candidatus Berkiella sp.
AAAGTACGGTTGAAGAGCTGATACTGAGATCATAACACCCGTGAGGGTGTAGGTCTATCTGATAGCCAAAATCGGGATAGTTACTAGGTAGCTGGTATGGTGAATGCAAGTGAATCTGTGTTAAAGGTCGTAACTCGCAACAAGCGCAATTGGCTGACACGCTTGAACCAAAAGGTACGAAAGGTAGATGGGAGAATCACACGAACCCCACGCGACTACAAAACTTTCCGGCCGAGAGCAGGCACCTAACCCAGCAAATACTCAAGTAATGGAACTTGGAAATATTGTATCTCTCTTCGTAATGAAGACAGCAAACTGCAAAGTTTGCCTATGGAGGTGCAAGAGTAGGAGGTTGGAAAAAGCGAATGCCAGTTTGTAATGAATTGGATACGGATTTAAACGTTATCTGCTCTGAAAAGAGGCCCACGTCCAACTGGTCTTTCATTGCGAAATAGTTTGTAGAATTTATAGAAGTGGGGAATGCAAATGACAGGTACTTTAATATCTGGTGCGCCTGACACAATAACCTTGAATTCAAACTGGAACCAGCTTGATTGGAGTAGTATCGAGAAAAATGTATATAGACTACAAACACGTATCGCAAAGGCAGTGAGTAATAAACAGTTGGGGAAAGCACAATCGCTGCAATGGTTGCTGGTCAACTCGGCCAGCGCTAAGTTTCTCGCAGTGAAAAGAGTCACTTCTGCCAAGGGTGGCAAGACGCCTGGTACTGATGGAGTTGTTTGGACTACACCAAACGACAAGTACCAAGCGGCATGCGGCCTTAAAGCTAGAGGATATAAAGCACAGCCACTTCGAAGAATCTACATCCCTAAGAAGAATGGCAAGCAGCGTCCACTAAGCATACCCACTATGAGAGATCGGGCCATGCAAACACTATATCTGCTGGCTTTAGAACCGGTAGGTGAGACTACAGCCGACTTGAATTCTTATGGATTCAGGCCAAAACGTAGTGCCCATGACGCGATCTACCAATGCTATGCAACATTAGCAAGGAAAAATTGTGCTCAATGGATATTGGAAGCTGACATCAAATCCTGTTTTGATGAAATCGATCATGGATGGCTCAAAGAGAACATTATGACGGATAAGAGAGTGCTAAAACAGTGGTTAAATGCAGGTTATATGGAAAATAACACACTATTTGAAACCGTACGAGGCACGCCCCAGGGAGGTCCTGCGTCACCTTTAATGGCGAATATGGTGCTAGATGGACTTGAAAAGGAGATACACAAGCACTGCAAACTTAGCGATAAAGTTAATTATATTCGCTACGCGGACGATTTTGTAGTGACTGCAAAAACACCTGAAATCCTTAAAGAGAAGGTGATTCCGATAGTAAGTAAATTCCTCGCACAGCGTGGGCTCTCGCTATCACAGGAGAAAACTAAAATCACCCACATTGAGGATGGCTTTGATTTTCTAGGGTTTAATGTCAGGAAATACAATGGTAAGTTTCTAACAAAACCATCCAAAGACAGCATTAAATCCATACAAACAAAAATCAAAGAAACCGTACGAAAAGGGTACGGATGGAGTGGAGCTGATTTAATATCAGTTTTAAACCCAATAATACAAGGATGGGCCAATTATTATCGAAAAGTCGTTTCTAAAGCGACTTATGCCAAATTGGATAATTACATCTACCAGAAAACATTTTATTGGACTATGAGAAAATTTCACGGGAATACACGGTATAAAGCAATGGATCGTTATTTTCGTAGTCGCAGTCATTTTAGACGCTGGATTTTTAGTGACTTTGTTAAAGATAAGGATGGTCAGAAAAAGTATGTATGTATTAAGAAAATGATGGATGTAAAAATACAAAGACACGTTAAAGTAAGATCCAACGCAAATCCATATTTGCCTGAATATAAGGAGTATTTTGAAGAACGGAAGAAATGGACAAAAGACTGTTCACGCATCCAATGGAAATTGGATAAGAAATCGAATGTTATTATGGATGAAAATCTGCTGGGTGAGTAGCCTTAGAAAGGCTTGAGCGTAGTGCGGCGAAAGTCGCACGCTGCGTTCTTAGGAGACGGGATTAGGGTGACCTAATCCTGTTATCCGGCTTTTGTTTTAGATGTTGCTTTATTCTTGTGTTTTGTATTTAGTGGGTATTTTTATTTTTAAATTTGGATTATTTGGCAATAATAGCGCAGAATAAATTGCGAGTATGTGATTTTATTTTTTATAATTAAATTACGCGAGACATAATCGAAAATAAGGATATTTTTAACATGAAACTAATTAAATTGATTTTAAAAACAATTGCCAAGATCATTCATTTTCGCCCATATTCTGAGTGGACTGAAGAAGAAAAAATAGAATATGCTAAAAGGCAGCGTACTTTTAATTCTTCTAATCAATCAAATGAAACAAGAATAAATCCGGCTACCGGACTTCCAATGATTGGCTGTCTTGACGTTAACGGAAATTCTTTTGGAACTAATCACAGCTATGACCATTTCAGAAGAAGCAATGACGAATATTATCGTCCCTTTTCTTCTACAAGTTGCAGCAGTAGCTACGATCCATTTACTAATCGTTATTAATAGTGCATCAATAATGAGAATCAAAAATAAATTGATGGGAAATTATGGCTTTAATTAGCGTCAAAAAAACCATCTGAAAAATAAAAAAATAAATTTGAAATCAACAAAGATATTTTCTCGAAAATTCAGAATTATTGCTCATAGGTTGGCATTGATGATGTTCACTATTTTTTGAAGAACCATCGATATTATCTTCAAAAATAGCCTGAGTAATTTTTTTCTATAATATTCATGACCTCCCTCATTCAAAGATCACAATTCATCAAGCTTGCGACCTTTATTGTTGTCTGATTAATCAATTGCTGCGTAAATGTCGCTTGCTTCTTTGTGGTATTCGATATAATCGCGCAATCAATAATACTGATTGATTGCCTTTTCAGATTCAGTTATCCAGCACA
>CAYXVT010000291.1:2987-3869 GCA_964468105.1 Uncultured Candidatus Berkiella sp.
GCAGCATCTGCACTCACATGCCAATCATATCCATTACCCTCTACAAAAATGGGAAGCAACCTATTCATGTCGGGGGCTAAATAAAATCCACCATTACTCAGTTCGTAAAAATGCCAATCTTTTAGCCTTGATCCAACTCAAATCGGCTTATTCTGCGATTTAGTTATACGGAGCATTCTGTTAAAATTACATCAATGACAAAAATCTTCGTATTTGATTTTGAGCACAGTCGGGTTATAATATAACTAACCATACCCGCCACGCCTCTTAACAATGCGGACCAGGGCGGGTTATTTATTTTATGCATTCAAAAATGGTTTTTAATAAACCTCCTCTTTCTATACCGGAACAAATTCATCATTTACGACATAAAGGTCTTTTGCTGGATAACGAACAAGAAGTCAGTCATTATCTGACGGTAATTGGTTATTACCGCTTGATGATTTATTTTAAACCTTTTCTCATCGAATCCAAGATAGGCGATCGCCAATTTAAACCCAACACGCGGTTTTCCGATCTTTTAAATTTGTATGTCTTTGACAGAGAGTTGCGCTTATTGGTTACCGATGCGCTAGAGCGAATAGAAGTCTCTTTTCGTACCGCCATATCAAACGCAATGAGTCTGAAATACGGTGCACACTGGTATCTAAACGCAGATTTATTTTCTTCAATCGAGCAGCACCAAATGTTTCTGGAAGAAGTCAAATCACATCTGAAACGCTCACACGAAGACTTTATTAAAACGTATTATGCCAAATACCACCAGCCAGAACACCCGCCAAGCTGGATGGTCATGGAGTGCATTTCCTTTGGTACGGTATCCAAGCTCTATGCCAATATTAAAGATCGTTCCGTAAGAAAAGAAATTGGTGATACTCTTGG
>CAYXVT010000292.1:0-3351 GCA_964468105.1 Uncultured Candidatus Berkiella sp.
TTCTGGGCCTGTTCACTTTCTGCAATAACATATACATCAAGCATATTCTGTTCTGGGATTAACTGATTGTCTTGTAACAACATCAACAATCTTTCAATGCCAAGAGCATAACCCACTGCTGGTGTTGACGGCCCACCCATCAAACTTACCAAATCATTGTAGCGTCCACCTGCACAGACTGCGCCTTGTGAACCTAAATGCGTTGTCACCCATTCATAAACAACATGGGTATAATAATCCAAGCCTCGAACAATCCGAGGATCGACTTGGAAATCAATCTCAAGTGATTTCAAAATGGATTGAATTTCATCAAAATGCTTTAAAGAATCTTCACCCAAATAATTTAATAATATAGGGGCTTCTTTATTAATTTCTATCATATCCGGGTTTTTGCTATCTAGAATCCGCATTGGATTAGTATGCAAACGATGCATGCTTTCTGGATCTAAGCCCTTGCAACCCTCATAGAAGGCAATCAATGCTTCACGATATTTATGGCGTTCTTCGATGGTTCCCAGAGAATTTAGCTTGAGAACTATCTTATCACTTAAACCTAACTTTCGCCATAAACTGGAGATCATCGCCATTTGTTCGACGTCGATATCAGGGCCTGTTAAGCCAAAAGCTTCGACCCCGAATTGATGAAATTGACGATAACGCCCTTTTTGCGGTCTTTCTCGGCGAAACATAGGGCCAAGGTACCATAGGCGTTGGGATTGATTACGAGCTAAGCTATTTTCTAACACTGAGCGGACACATTGGGCGGTACTTTCAGGACGTAAAGTGAGCCAATCCCCGCCTTTATCCTCGAAAGTGTACATTTCTTTTTCAACGATATCGGTCACTTCGCCAATGGCGCGTTTGAAGAGATCGGTTTGCTCAAGGATGGGCATTCGAATTTCAGAATAACCGTATCCTAAAGCCATTGATTTGAGTTGTCCTTCGACAAAATACCAGGCAGGAATCTCCTCCGGCAGGGTATCTTTCATCCCTTTGACAACTTTGATCCCTAACGACATTTTGACGAGGCCCCTATCGGCAATGAATTGGTAAAATTGGCTAGGGCACTACTTTACCAATTTCTAGAGTTGAGTGCACTCTCAAATGTCCTTAAAGGGGGAGATATAGTCGTCTGGTGCAGCCTTGTCGCGCCATAGCCTTAGCGACGGCGGAAAAAAAAAGGGCAGACCGTGGTCTGCCCTATAAAAACTAAGTGCAAAATAAGTGTGTCACATAGCTTCCCAGGTGCCATTAGGATTGCGGCAAGCTGTCCCATACACTCTTTCAGTTCTGCCATTGATAGTGGCAGTGGTCACAAATTCGCGGCAATAATATCCATCAAAGCGTTGATGACCGTCACGAATGGGTCTGTAATAACCCCAATTTCCGGTACGGGAATTATTCCAATAAATGGTTTGTCCAACAGGCGCTCTAGTCGCGGTTACAAATGCGCGATTGGCTTCCTTCATGTCTTCATCTTCCATGGATTTGCCTACAGCATTTCCAAAGAGTCCGCCAACCACCGCGCCAACAGCAGCACCAGCCACACTGCCTGCGCCATGGCCAAATTGAGCACCAATAACGCCACCAGCAACAGCGCCTACTACGGTCGCAGCTGTTTCTTTTTGGCCCGGTTCTGTTGATTGGCAGCCAACCAATAGTCCGCTTGAAATAAGTAGAACAATGGGTAATTGTAGTTTGATTTTCATTACTTTTATCCAGTGCTAGAGTGCTCTGCACCGCCTCCTGTATGCGTTAACATGCGTTCCTTGTACTGTTTTTCGGCATACCAGCTAAAATCTTTAATAAGACCTTAAGATTTTCAGCTTTGGTCTCGATAAATAAGTTATAGACCTTCGGAGTTATATACGACAATGGCACAGAGTTTTGATCCGGCTCCTTTAAATGCGTTTTTTGAGGAAGTCGATGAACAACTTGGTATTCACCTGAAATATCATCCAGATAACCCTAAATTCCCCATCCAACTTGAAGAGACGACAGGCATTTCGCGTGCGAAGTGTGTAGAGCTGCTGCAATTTATCAAAGGACAAGTTGATTTAAGGGATAATGAAATAGGTGAACTCTACGCTAGTAAAAAAGGCGGTGGAAAATTCATCTTTGAGGTCAGCGTTGAGGCTACACACGCCTTAGCGGATGTCTACGCGATGAGTACATTCTATCCTCATGAAGATGAAGAAGAAGCAGCTCCCGCACCGGTACGTCAAGCCAAGAAGCCTAAGAAGGCAAGCCAGGATGACCAAGAACCGCCCCCCAAAAAGAACAAGGGCGGTGCTACTAAGAAAGGGCCGGATACGAACGGGGATTAATTTAAACCTGAGAAATTAACTCTTCCTGGTATATAAATCCGCTAGCTTAGCATTAGGATACTGTGCATTTAACAGAATCTTATTGCTTTGCTCTAAATTCCTATCACCAAAATGTTTCGCCAATTCTAATCCCAACAGCAATGATCTGGCATTAGGTTTTGCTAACTGATTGTATTTTGAATAATATTCTTTTGCTTCGCTGTGTTTGTTCGCTTGCAGCTTAATAATGGCAAGTTCTAGCAAAGAGTCTGAGCGATTGGCATCGTAGCGTAATGCTTTTTCAAAATATTCAGAAGCCCTCGCCACTTCAGGGATCTGCAATACACAAAGCCCTGCATTTTCAAGTGTTTCTGCCATCTGATTAAAGCTTGGATCATCTACCGCACGGAGAAATTCCTTTTCGGCCTCTTTATATTTATGACGACGGCAAAGAAAAGCACCATACATATTGTGGGCATTCCCTTCTTTGCTATTTAAAGCAATGGCTTTTAGATAAGCTTTTTCCGCTTCATCCTTTTCACCTACACGCTCTAGGAAATATCCATAAGTGTAATGTACTTCAGGTAAATGAGGAGCTAGCTCTTTTGCGCGAGTAAATTTAGCTTTAGCACGTGACATCTGTTCTTGCTTGAGATAACCAATACCAAGCTCAAGATTAATTTTAGCAGCTTTTTCTTTATCTGCACTGGGAAGTGCATATAAGCTATTGAGGGATCCATTATTGTGACTGTTCTTTGCTTGCTTTTTATCGTTTTGCGAACAAGCCATTAATGAGCATGTTAGTGCAACTAAAATGAAAAATTTCCCTTTTTTCATAGATAACTTCCCTTATATCATTGAGTAATTTGCTCTAAACTCTGCTTAAATTTAAGACTACGTTGGGTCCTGTCTTTTACTTGCCCCGCTAATTGACCACAGGCTGCATCGATGTCATCGCCGCGCGTTTTGCGCTTCATCGTTACAAGTCCAGCTTCCATCAGGATATCCTGAAAGCGCGAGATGGTTTTTTCATCCGATCGCTCAT
>CAYXVT010000292.1:3361-3849 GCA_964468105.1 Uncultured Candidatus Berkiella sp.
ATATCATCGCCACGCGTTTTTCGCGTAATCGTCATAATATCCGCAGCTAATAAAATATTGCGAAAATTATCAATCGTTTCCTGCGAAGAACGCGTGTAACCAGAATTTGGAAATGGATTAAACGGAATTAAATTCACTTTCGATGGCACATCTTTTAACACTTTAATCAATTCATAAGCATGTTCAGGTTGATCGTTGATCCCTTTTAACATGACATATTCCATGGTAATCCGGCGGCGTTTATCATCACCTAAATAGCGTTTACAAGCCGCAAGCAGTACTGCAATGGGGTATTTTTTGTTAATAGGAACTAATTCAGTACGCAATGCATCATTTGGCGCATGTAATGAAACAGCCAGCGCCACATCACAAGCACTTCTCAATTCATCAATCGCCGGAACAACGCCGGAGGTACTTAAAGTCACACGGCGTTTAGATAAGCCATAGGCCAAATCATCCAACATAATGCTCATCGCCATCACAACGTT
>CAYXVT010000293.1:0-3784 GCA_964468105.1 Uncultured Candidatus Berkiella sp.
TTATTGTGGTTATCAAAACTGGTATTCCCCATGCTGTAATTGCCAGTGGTAGCTTCCTCTGCGGCATGGCTAGCCGCTGATTGGGTTACACTCCCAAAATGCGTTGCCAGTTGGCTTAACGCACCTGCGCCATAATGAATAATGCCATAGGATAAAAAAGGAACAGACATCATGGCATAACCGGCTGCAGAGGATATCCACTCGTTGGCATCGGATAGTCCCTTAAGTGAATACATATTCAAAGCCCCTCTGCCAATCGTTGAAACAGCCGCCATACTTTTCGTTTTGCCATAGATATTCATAATCATATTTAAAATGGCATACATGGGTGCCCAACTTTGGATCCAAAAAAGTGCAATGATGTATTTCTTAATGACAACCCAACCACCAGGAAAAATAGAAATCGCAACGATAATGGGAAAAAGGCCGTAAAATAAAATTTCAACAACCACTTTTAAAACTGAAAGTGACAGGGATGCCATGCTGCCTTGTAAAGAGTAGGCAACCCTTTGCTGGGCTTGGGCACGTTTAGCGGCATAAGCGGTTACCGCAGCATTGGCATCCGTTAATTGATTTAATTCGAGTAAACCATCATCAATCGCATTAGACATCATACTTTGTTGTAAAATCTCTTCGGCCGTATGCGACAAACGGGTTAAATAACCATGTGCAAGCGGCAAGTTTTTCATAAAGAGTTTATTGGGATTGGGCGCACTGGGGTAAAGTCTGATCCCATAAGCAAGTGCTGCTTGTTTATAAGCCGCACCCCAAGCTGACTCCAATTTGTTTGCACCTTCTTCACAGGTAACTATTTCTGATGTAACGGGCTTCGGTCTATTGGGGGTATGTGTTTTATAAACAAAGCCGCGGGCTTTGGAGGCATTGTCTTTTAAGAGTTTCCAAATATCATTAGAACTGTGTAATTCTTTAATAGTATATTTGCCTTTGGCAATATCAAACACCATGCACTGCTGAACAAATCCTCTCATATTAGAAGCCATTAAGGGGTCACGAATATGAAAATGATTTACCTTAGATAACAATTGAGAACACATCGCAACCCCATTGCCCGTATAATTGGAGCCAGCTTTAGCAAAAATGGCATCCATTTGCTTAGCAAGCACTTCGCCTAATTGACTGGAGATACCTGCGAATACCCCTAGCATAAAAGGAACATGGGCAACCGGTCGTTCAAGTTTAGTAATACGGTCTTTAACAATAATATCGACTTTGGGTAACATCAGAGCGGATGTAATAATCAGAGAACCAAAAAACCATTTAGCCGTAGGCAATAACTCTTGTTTGGCAACCATCACCATAACCATCAGAACGGTCGCAAAGGAACCTGCCATATAAACAATGGAGGAAGCAAGTGCCTTTTTGCCATTAAAAAGGGCCGCAACCGCATTAAAGACATATACCAGCCCTTCGCCACCCCCATGAGTTATTACGTCATACGCCATGCTTAACCTCCAAAGTTTCCATCCGAATCATTAAAGTGCTCACTTGATATCAAGGCTGAAACTTGTTTTTCCATCATTTGCACCTTGACAGTCATGTCTTGGGTGTGCACCATTTTTTTAAGATGATGGGCTCGAATCGTTTTGATTTGTTGTCTCGCCTTTGCAACCATGTCTAAAAACTCCGCGCGAAGTCCTTTAGGTAATTGGTTATTGTTAAACGCTTCCATGACGTCACTAATGCCTGTATCTACATAACGATATAAAATATCCATCGCAATGACTTCTGCATATTCACTTGGGAACATCAGAGAAACGCCTTTAGAAAAAGCAGAATGGACATTAAGCATTTTGTAAATGGGCAAGGCTGTCGATTCTAAAAACGCTCTCTCTGGAACGGTTAAAGGCGAATCATCTTCAACCTTTTGTTCCATTGCTTTTAAAATCTCGCGAACCCGGCCAATAAAACTTTTATTATCCGAAAGTGTGATAGTTTTATCAGCAATGCTTAGGCAACCATTGGCAGTCGAATGGTCATCCGCACAGGCATGAACCTTAAAGGTTTTGTGATGGCTAAAGATTTCATCTTTATAAAGCTTGGAAGGATAAATCTGTTTTGCTGAACCGTTGTTATTGGAGCGAATAATCACCGTACCCGTTAAAGACATCAGAAAATATTTTAAATCATCATGAAGATGCGCTAACGCCCCATTGTTTTGAATAGCGCGCCAAACAATATTGACATCGCTAATTGCAGCATCCTTTAAGTTGGGGTCAGATAACGCTAATTTATTTTGCGCATTGACTGCTGCCTGTGCTTTGCATTTATCTCGGGCCTCAATATAATCACGTGCGCTGCCTTGGTTTAAGTGGCTTTGGATACAGGTTCTAACACCGGTTTCGTGAAACATAGCCGCACCATTGTTAACCAGACTCATCGCTGCTTGGCAAGAATTAATGTTATTCCAATTAGCACCGTTGGCAATCGCCATAAACTCTTCGATTTGATTCATAATTTGGGGGGACATTTGTTTTAAGGCCAAAGAGAAGGCGTAACCTGCGCCATTTGCACCAATCGCTTTCATAGTTTCTATCAATCGGCTCGCATCAATAAAGCCAAGTCCGCCAGTAAAGATATCGATACCATTGCACCCTGCACCAATACTTGGCATTTGCATATTAACCATTTGTACCTCACGCGCAGGTATTCGACTAAAAATACTCCCTCCCGTATAAAATCCGCCTTCTTGTCCCTTATAAGCACCGCTAGGGGTTACATTAGCGTTCGCACCAATTTTGTCAAAAAAGCTTTGCATATCGTTTTCTAAGGTTGCATGAGCTTGAGATGAAACAATACTGATGATGAAAGTTAATATTGAGGTGTGCATCAAAATTTTTTTATTCATGCTGCACTTCCATTATTTTTAAAATATTTTCTTCAAGCTCAGATAAGCTTAATGCACCATTGGCAATCGGAATAATTTGTTGGGTGCTTGGATTGACTGCAAACAAAGAAGGTAGACTATAAACTTTTAAGGCTTTGGCACTGCCATTGTCAGGCACAGCATTTGGAAATTCAGCCAAGGTTCCACCATCTAAGGTAATCGGCACAACCTGAATGTTATATTGTTCTGTAAATTGTTTGACGATGGGTGAAAATGCATGACAATAAGGACACCGACTTGCTAAAAAGAAAAAGAATCCGTGTGATTTTGAGAATTGATGGATTTTGTTTTTTCGAATTTTAAGCTCTTCTGCAATATGAATGGGTTGAGCGACATGGTTAGTCGGAAACTTTAAGCTGTAATCATATTGTGGATAATGAAGTGCCATTACCTTATAAGCATCAGTAAACCGTTGTCCTTTTCGAATCACTTCAAAATACTGCTCGGCGTAATTCTTTAAGTTTTCAGGTGTTGGGGATAAGATGGCGAGGTTAAGGCTGTCTTCGACTTTTTTTCGAAAATCAAGCATGATTTGTGTAGGATGGGACAAGTCATAATCAGTGTCTTTTTTAGGTGACTTTTGCACTTTTGTATCGAATAATGAGTCTTGATACCAAAACCAACCATCGTTATGCGCTTCAAAAAAAGACTGCGCAAAAACAAGCGATGGGAATAGTACAAACCCATACAATATCAATAAATAAACTTTAATAGTTTTCAAATTACTTGACATTTTTGATAAGTTTAAAGTCTTCATGGTTTTTACTCTGTGATGGCACCCAGTTGTTTCTGTCTTACTGTGCGATGTTTAACGTTAGTCTCAGTTTCTTTTTGTTTTTTCTCCCAATCCACTGCTTTCATTTGAATACTTTTAGCGGC
>CAYXVT010000294.1:0-640 GCA_964468105.1 Uncultured Candidatus Berkiella sp.
GGTATTGGGATATTTCCTTAAGCCGCATTTACGCAGGAATTTGGTTAATACCCTATATTCTCGCCTCAATTTTTAGTGACTTAATCGAATGGGATAAAACTGCTTTAAAAAAGATAGCGAATCTTACAATACCAGTACTTTGTATAATAACAGATGAACATCATTGTGCATTCAGCAAGCTTCAATCATGCAATAATAAGATAGAAATTGGAAAAGTTGTTTGCTCACGATGCTGGGCGACATTAGAAGTACCTGAACAAGTAAATTCCATGATCCTAAGATTTCTTGAAATACAGGGTTTCAATCAGAATTAACACTTTTGGTGGTTATTCCACACGACCCCTGTAAATCCCATTGCAAATCCACACAGACTGAAATCAATGCTAAGTCTTCGAGAATATTAAGAAAAATTTCGGAATTTTTTTATAGAGATAGAGGCCTTATTGCCAATGGATGGTCAAAACTGGGTTTATTTACCAAAGCACTTACCCGATACCCTTCCAAATCGTTATAGGGATATGGCTTTAATAGCGGCATTAATTGTTCTTTAACGTATTGGGTGTTATTTAGCCAAACCTCTTGCTCTGCTTCATCTAAAATAACGGGCATGCGGTGGTGTACCGGTTGCATCAATGGATTA
>CAYXVT010000294.1:652-3773 GCA_964468105.1 Uncultured Candidatus Berkiella sp.
CATCGGTAGTAATCAGACAACAGGAATGCAGTACCTCTTCATCATGCCTCCATGTATCCCAAAGTGCCGCAACAGCTAGCACTTCATGATTCTTTTTCTGGAAAAAATAAGGCTGTTTTCTATCATTTTCTTGATGCCATTCGTAAAATCCACTCATGGGCATTAAACAACGTTTTGATTTTATTACTTGACGAAAGGCTGGCTTTTCAAAAACTGTTTCGGCACGTGCATTGATAACGCTTCTAAATTTTTTCCTATCTGTTGCCCAAGAGGGAATGAATCCCCAATGCAAAACCACGCCTTGGATTTCATCCGCATTGGTTTTAACAAGACACAACACCTGCGAACCTGGGGCAATATTAAATCTTGGAGTGATTTCAATTGCATTGGATAGATGAAATTGGGATTTTAACTCCTCATTAGAAGCCGCATAAGCAAATCGACCACACATTATGCCCTCAACAATTTATTTAAAGTGTAGCACTTCATTACTTTTGGGCTGGGAGATAAATAATACAGTGGAGCATGATGAATCATCGGCTTAACCTCTAAGTTCTACAACACGTTTGACAGTCTATAAACAGACTTATCCACAGAAATTGTGAATAACTTAAATGAAATTATGGTGCTTTAAAAAGGATAAAGCGCTGATACAGAAAGGACTTTTATAATTTTCTGGCTGATAAGCGATTACTTAGTAAAAAGAGATATCCACAGAAAATATCGAATTATGGAAATTAGAGATTGCTATTTTATACAAATAAAAATTAAAAAAACAGTCTTGACCCTAACTATTTTTCCTTTTTATTTTGACCAATGGCTTGACACACATTATGTCTAGAAACTTGGCATTTATAGCCAATGAGGATATGAGGAATTTGAATCGAAAAGAGTGCTTCATTGAGCTAAATCGTTTTTTCTGCTGATTCAGCCACCAAATGGTCTTTTTTAATTAATAACTCCAATGCAGTTTGTCTTAAACTGGTGTCTTGCTGCTTAATAGCCATAGTCATTGCTTTTCTGGTACCCACAAACACCGCTAATTTTTTAGCTCGGGTTAAACCGGTATAAATTAAATTTCGGTACAGCATTTTAAAATGTTGGGTGAGCACTGGGATAATCACTGCTGCAAATTCGCTGCCCTGTGATTTATGAATGGTAATCGCATAAGCTAAATCCAATTCCATAATGTCTTCTTTTTGGTAATGGACCTCTCTATTGTCGGGTAAAAAGGAAACCAGACACGTGAGGTTTTCATTATCGATGTGAATGATTGTTCCAATGTCTCCATTGAACACATTTAACTCATAGTTGTTGCGCCTATGGATTACACGGTCTCCTTCGCGAAAGATTCGCTCTCCAACTTTTAATTGATTTTTCTCTAAAGAATAGGGATTTGCCTTGTCTTGAATGACATTATTTAAGTTCGCAGAACCCAAAGTTCCTCTGGTCATAGGGGTTAAAATTTGAATTTCAGTGGTAGCCTCATGGTATTTAGGTATCCAGTTTAAATACAATTGCACCACCACATCAACCGCACTAAGGCCATAATGCAAGGAGGACCAAGGATGGATTTTTTTTAATAACAGCTTTAACGGAGGAAGTCAGGATACATGTGCAAATGGATCACATTGCTTTTAAAACAGGCTTACAACCCTTGCCAGACAAGGATCTCAGCCTTTTTTCATAGAAATCGACACGTATTTAAAATATCGCCAACCTGTGGCATATTTTTCTTAATCAATATTCCCGCCAAGTGTCCAATGGGTTTTAGATGCTAATGGCACACCTTCAACCATTTGCTCTATTAAGGACAGATTCATTCGCGCGGGTTTATAATCTGCATCAATCTCCAATGCTTTTTTTGAATACACCAACGCCTGCTCTTTTTCTCCCTGGTTAATATAGCATATTGCAAGATTGTTCCATATCGATGGGAT
The DNA here is from genome assembly GCA_964468105.1 of Uncultured Candidatus Berkiella sp. GTDB lineage: Bacteria > Pseudomonadota > Gammaproteobacteria > Berkiellales > Berkiellaceae > Berkiella. Next base: position 2,593 of record CAYXVT010000294.1, read on the forward strand.
ATCAGGCGTCTTTTTCAATAAACTTTTAAATATATCAATTGCTTTATCCCATTGGCATACTTCCATCTTTTCTTGCGCGAATTTAAATCTTTTTGCATTTTTTATGTAGGAATGCAAGTCTATACCATGACTATCTCTTATAACATCATCCATTTCATCTAGTCTGGAGATAGCCTGAATTACAAGCTCATCCTCTTTATCACCAATCTCTACTATTTCAGATAACCAAGTTAGATGACCTGCAACATCACCAATTTCTAAGTGGGATACAGCATTATTAAACATAGCTTCAATAAAAAAAGGGTTTAACTTGATAGCTTTTGTAAAATAATAAATAGAATCTTTATATTCGTTTTTAAACACATATGCTATTCCTATTGCAAAAAAGACCGTAGGATATAATGGATGACGTTCGGCTATCTCATGAAGTTCATTCAACAATTCGTTTGCAGACAAAGACTTCCTTTCTAATTTAGCAAGCATGGCATCAATTTTTTCATCCATTTCGGGAGAATGCTCATAAGTAAAATGCGGTATCTTTTTCTTCTTTCCTACTTTCACAGATTTTTTCCTTTTTAATTTTTATTTGATCTCACTGCTCTTGTTTCAACCACTTGAACAAAAACAAATATGAATTTTCTTTTGTTAACGAATAACCTCTCCTTCTATGCAAAGAGGCTTGTTTTTTAAAGCATGCACTTTACCATCCATGACAGTAAACAATAGTGAGTAAGCAACTCTCCATGATTCCCCAGTTCCTAACCTAACCAGAGCCATTTTGGGGTTTAACTTTTCAATAACACCATATAAGTCATGTCCTAACTTTGAGTTCCAGCCAACAAGATCACCAACCTTCAGCGAGTTTCTGTCTAAGCCACCTTTACGTTTTACAGGCCTAATACTTGTATCAATGCCTCCAAGGTTAAGCATGTACAGAGGAATATCCCATCGCTTACCATCATCAATATTCCTTACGGTAACTCTGGTTTTCCGTATATCAATAATCGTTGCCTCAATTAGCCTATTCCTATCGCTGCAAAAATAGCTGACTTGCATGCCTGTTTTAAGTTGACGTTTAATCGCTTCGTTTCTAACTGGATCGCTGAGCGCTGTGCTAACAGCGGCGCATAATCGATTGAGTTCAAACAAAGACCATGATTCGATTTGTTGTAAAATAGAGT
>CAYXVT010000295.1:0-300 GCA_964468105.1 Uncultured Candidatus Berkiella sp.
GTAATAGCGGTCATACAAAAAAAAGGTGGTGCAACAAAAACATCAACAGCTATAAACTTGATGATGGCATTAAATGAATTAGGGTACTCATCAATAGCTTGTGACATGGATAAAGAAAAGCCTGATGCAATTATGTGGGCTGACATGGGGTCAGAATTAACAGAATTGGTTGTTCCTCTTTTTGATGGCAATCCCAAGCCAAAAGTAGAAATTTTAAAAAAACAGTACGATGTAATAGTTTTAGATACCCCTCCAAATTTTGAGGGGTCTGCCCTTAAAGCTGCGTACTTAGCGGATGTT
>CAYXVT010000295.1:310-3754 GCA_964468105.1 Uncultured Candidatus Berkiella sp.
ACCACCGTCTCCATCCGCTTTAGACACAAATGCTCTAATAAGTGCGGCGGAATGTGCTTTGCTAGTAGGCAAGCCTTATCGATTTTTGGCAAGTAGAATTGTGAAGAATACAATGATGACTAAAGATTTGCTTAACAATTTAAAAGAAACTGGCGAGTCGTTTGAGACTAAAATTACAAATAGTGTGAATATGACCAGCGCTATTTCAAAAGGAACTTGGGTGGGATCATATATGCCTGGATGTGATAACCATCATCAATTCTTATCTCTTGCTAAAGAAGTTATCTCACTAGCAGGTCTTAAAGAAACTGCTTCTTCTAAATATGCGGAGGTGTAAGTTGACCATAATAAAGAAAAATTCCCCAAGCATTTTAGGTGGCTCGAGTTTAAAAGAAAAATTAAGTATCGCACGCAAGGAATTGGATAATCTTCAAAATGATTCCGGCAATGATGCTAAGCAACTTGATAACAGTGAACATCTTATAAAAGATACACCAAAATTTCATCTTACTGGTAGGTGTGATAGAAAAAATCACAAATATTCAACAAAAGCGTTTTATATTTTAGACGATTTGGAAATGGAAATTAAGCGTTATTGCAATGGAGGCGACGTAGCTATCTTCAATTACTTGATGCATCTTGGATTGAATGAAATTAAAAAAAGAAACAGTCATTCGTTTGACGAAGTCTCAATAATGGAAGACTCGTATAACATAACATAACATTAACTTGCATTAAGTTATATTTTTTCATGCCTTAATAAGTCCTCCATGTAGAAAATAATATAACTTAATGCAATATTGCACAGAATAATATTACATTAAGTTATATTATTTTAATAAAAAAACATTATTGAAATATAGCCCCTGATTTCCACGATATTTTATTTCCCCAAATACGTTTATATACATTTATATTATGTTATATAATTTTATATTATATTACGGTATACTAAATCTAACACAGTAGTTGATGAAGTGCACCAGTGGGCACCGTCAAGTTGTGTAAACAAAGGTCGAAATTAGGTCGAAAAGGGGGATATCCCAAATTTCAGGCATACTTTGCCTGCATTACTATTTCTTGCCACTGACTCCAGGAGGAAATCAAATGGGTACGTTGGTCATTGGCTGCCATTTTGTATCGATGAGCACCGAACAAATTCCTTATTTGCCCATGAGCAGACAAAAATCGCTGCGCTTGTTTCGGCGACTTAAATTTTCGCATTTGCTTCTCTTGCTGCCGCGTGGGCTGATGCGAATTCTCGGCACGATTATTCAATCCTTTGTGCTGACGGTGCTCAACACCAGGTAAAATTTCTTTTTTAGCAGCACCATAACTTCGGAGTTTATCCGTGATAATCACCCGAGGCACGTACAACAATCCCTTCAGTAATTTCCTGAAAAATCGCTTAGCAGCCTCTTTATTTTTGCGAGATTGTAGCAAAATATCAAGTTCATAACCCTCTTGGTCAACAGCTCGCCACAACCAGTGTTTCTTACCTTTCATAATCAAACACATTTCATCCATATGCCATTTATCACCTCGGCGTGGTGCTCGTCTCTTGATTTCATTGGCATAAGTCTGTCCAAATTTCAAATTCCATTCACGCACTGTTTCATAGCTAATGCTAATCCCACGCATCATTAGTTGTTCTGATACATCGCGAAGACTTAACAAAAATCGATGGTAGGACCAAACCACATAACCTATTAATAATTTCGGATGGCGATAACCAGGATAATAATCGTTCGCAGCTTTGTCTAAGTTACGATTCGTCATGATGAACTCCACAAATAATGGTATGGATCATCTGATTAGTTTAGCGAACTTTACACAACTTGACGGTGCCCCTTAACCCGTTCCAGAAGAGGGATTTCGCGTGCCTCAAGCAATAACTCAAGGGCAAGAGCAACTTGCTGTTCCGATTGTATTTTTGCTAACTGCAGAATCTTTAAATAGATTCTATCAGCACTGGCTGGCCGCTTGTTGCAAAGCTCATCATAGGCCTTACGAAAGCAGCTCCTGGGGAAAAAGGCTCCTTGGTAACGATAATTAGCAAAAGCAGATGGCTTTCGAACTAAAGCATCAATCAGGTGTCTGTAGTTAATCCCTTCAAGCCCATCACCATAGTTTCTTGGCATGACCTGCAGTTGTTTGTTGCCATAGAACAAGATGATTTCTTCAGGATAAATATAGGCTTTTAATGTATAGTGAATCAGCCTGCTGGGGACGCTATACGGCTTATCCAGAAGCTGGATAATACTACCTGAGCTCACGCGTGCAGTAACAATTTCAGGTGAATTCCATTTTCTATCAGGGAGCTCTTGCAGCAGCTCCTCTTCTTGCTCAAACTGCGTCATACGGAATTTATTGCGCCCATCAACTATCTTCTGCAAAAACTCGATATAATCCTTTTGAGTTAGAAAATCACGAGAGCCGCGAACCATCAAGGTCTGGTCAATGGCGTTTTTCAACAAATCATGGCTTTTTTCTATAGAGCCATTTTCATGGCTGACCCCAGGGTTATTAGTGGTTGGCTGGATTTGGTAATGAGCCATAACCATTTGCCAACGCTCGGTGAACTCGCGCCTGCTCCCCATCGCTTTAGTTGCCGCAGTGAGGTTATCTGTACGATGCTCCCCGGCCACATAACCCAGTTCCCATACAGCCTTTTCAAAACCACTGACTAAACTTTCAAAGCTTTCACTGAAACATACTTTAATCGACTCCCAGCGTGAATAAGTCAGGATAAAATGAAAAAGGAGGTGCTTAAATGGTTGGCCATTAATGGTGATGTTAAGCGAGTTCATGCACGTAAAATCAGACTGGCTTTGCTTTCCTGGCTGAATATGTTGCCTGAAAATAACTGCTTGTTCGGCACCAAAGGCAGCCCGCCAATCGCGAACCCGTCGTTGCAAGGTACGTAAATGGCTTTGATTATATTGTTCTGGGGCACGCGCCATAAGATAATTAAGCAACGTCTTGGCTTCTAGACCTGGTGCTCCCTCCAGCATTTTTGCAAGCTCATCCCAATCATTAGTGAATACATCAACTCGGGTTTTCCATGTATGTGGTTTGCTCATCTCTGACGGTAGTTGACCACTCTTAATATATTTCCTTGCTGTATTAGCTGACATCCCTGATTTTGCGGCAGATATCTCTTGGTTGTGTTTTTTTAATTTTTTCATAAGTAATTTTACCTGCTGATTGGTTATTGTCATTCGCCAACAAGTCCTTTGTCGATTTTAAAAAAAAGACAATCTAATCAACTAATAATAGGTGACTAATGGAACTTTTGACTAATCAGCAGAAAGGGAAATTTTAGAGGCTAATTTTGCTTCTGAAAAAACGCAATTTTAATTGTCGCTACACAGCAGGTTTAATCCGCCAATTCTAATAAAAATAGTATAAATTTGTACATAATTATATACTTTTTAGATGAAA
>CAYXVT010000296.1:0-858 GCA_964468105.1 Uncultured Candidatus Berkiella sp.
CATTATTCCATAGAGTATTTATCCAATGAATTTGGTGTTATGGGGCAGCGGCTTTATGATTTAGCACGTGGAGTCGATGAGCGTCCTGTTAATCCTGAGCGCATTCGCAAATCCATTAGTGTTGAAGAAACTTATTTGCAGGACTTACCGGATGTTGAAGCGTGTTTTGCTGCTTTACCTGAATTAATGGAGCGTCTTGAAGCACGAATTAAGCGTTCAGAAGCATCGTCTTTAATACACACTCTTTTTGTAAAATTAAAATTTAATGATTTTCATACTATTTCTATTTTTTCTCATTATATTTAATACTTTTATATATTTAAATATTTTATGCCAACTCATACACGAAGGTTTTTTGAGAAAAAAGATGCCGGTAAGATTGTTAGGTATCGGAATCAAATTGAAGCAAGAAAAGGTTTATGAGGGGATTCAGCTGGCTTTATTTGAGTGAACCTTTTAGTGCAATAAATACTCAATATATGAAACATTTTATATCATTGCTTTTGAATGGCTCATAGCCTGACTATGATTTTAATAGGTTAAAATGCAATGCTTAACATGATGGCGTGCAATTGCAAACTAAAAATTTTTGAATTACGTGAAAAAGTTGTGTAGCATCTTATTTCCAATTAGGGATGGGAGCTTGTTCAAATTATTCAGGTGTATTATAGAATGCCAAAGTTTACTTGGATCGGGTCTCAATTAAAAAAGTGGTTCAAAAAATTTGAGGACACATGTACTTTAAATTTGTTATTGCGAAATGCTTGTCGTGGATGGCCAAATTCCCAGTTGCAATTAGCTGAATTTTATCTAAATGAAATGAATAATCCTCTAGAGGCCTATGCTTGGGCTGAATTG
>CAYXVT010000296.1:868-3749 GCA_964468105.1 Uncultured Candidatus Berkiella sp.
AATAATAAAATCAATTCCCTGAATGAGAATATCGCAGAACAAAAAGGAGAACGACTTATCCAATTGGAATCCCAAATGTTTGAAAAAAGCACCCTAATTGATGAGTTGACCCAAAGCATCTACCACCAATCAAATGAGGAAATCATTATGACACTACGAGAGCGCATTCAAGAGTTAAAACATGAACTGGAGAACTTATGGCATGAACAGTTTCTTATTGAACAAGAGATTGAACAAAGTAGTCTGAATTCTATAAAACGCTGCGCATAGTAAGGTTATGGCGGATTAAACCTGCAATTGCAACTTTTAATAAAATTAGCTTCAATAGCGTTTGAATTAAAAGAGGGTAAGTTGCATGATGGGAAATCTAACATTAGAAGAAAGAATTGTGATCCAAACAATGAATAATAATGGGCACAAAATCATTGAAATATCAAATTACTTGAAACGCAATAAAACCACCATTTATCGGGAAATGTCTAAAACATCGGAAGATGGGAGTTACAAGGCTCATTTTGCTCATCAGTTAACAAGCATTAATATGATAAGGACAAGGTCTCAAGGCCCATCGAACGAGACAATTGATTTGATTGAGAAAAAGATCCTACTGGAACAGTGGAGTCCAGAGCAAATATCTGGATGGCTGAAGTTGGATCTGGGTATTCATGTAAGCCATACATGGATTTATCAATATGTGAATGAGGATAAAAATAATGGTGGTGAATTACACAATCATATGCGCCGTGGAAAATACTCCAAAGGACATAAAGAGTATCAAGGAAAAATTCCAGATAGAGTCAGTATAGAGGAGCGCCCTGAGGTCGTTAATCAGCGTACCAGACTTGGTGATTATGAAATTGACTTGATCGTAGGTGTTAAAAACCAAGGAGCGATACTAAGCATGATTGACAGGGTGAGCAGGCATTGTATTTTGAAAAAGCTGGAAAATAAAAAAGCTGAAACGGTATCTAATGCTGTTGTATCGTGCCTGAAACAACATGCCTACACTGTCCTGACAATGACCTCCGATAATGGAACAGAATTCACAAACCACAAAGAAATTAGTAATGCGTTAGGACTAATGTACTTCTTCGCTCATCCTTATGCCAGTTATGAACGAGGTAGTATCGAAAATTTAAATGGTTTAGTCAGACAGTATATTCCAAAAGGAACAGAATTTTCCGAGATAGATGATTCCTTTGTAAAACAAATTCAGGATAAATTAAACTCCAGACCAAGAAAAGTACTTGGCTACTTAACACCTAACCAATATACTATTAGTTATAAAAAGCAGGAGTTGCAATTGCAGGTTTAATCCGCCCTATTACTTTTCACGCCTTATTTTCCTAAACTTAAAATTAACAAAACCTTGGGCATGATATTGAGTAGAATGTCCCGGAAATTTATAAACGCTATTTCTTATTCGCTTGCCATTCAGTGCCAGCAGTATGAACCCATTCGGACTGCGGGGTTATTCAATTGCTTCCGTTTCAAGGACACTTTGTTCTGCCTGAGCGGGCTCCAGGTGAAATAATCCCCTATCGGCATTGCGCTTAATGTACCAACCTCTTGCTAGTTTAATTTTGAACAATTATTCAATAACTCATTGATAGTATTGAATTTTATTATATACCCTAATTTGCATAAAATAAAAACATATTTTTATAACCAATTGATTTATAATTTATTTGCTATAAAAAATGGTCTTAATTTTTCTATGTGTTATTATTTTAGTCAATATTTAGGTCGCATACAATTGGAGATAAAAAGCGCAATGATTAAAAAAAACAACCAAGTCACGCCATAAAATTCCACGACAATTATCGGATGACCAGTTCAACATGCATGTGCTTCCACACCTATCCGTAGGCGCAAGAGGACCAGCTTTAAGGCTACCCCTTAAAAAAATATTTAATTATATTTTGAAAGTAATCCATACCGGCGTCCAATGGGACCAGATGGAAATCGAAAAAGATGAATCAGGAAATAAAGAGATTCATTACACTCGATTGTTTCGCATTTTCCAACGTTGGTCCAATGATGGATCCTTGAAGAAGGTTTTCGAACAATCAGTTTCTTATCTGCAAGAGAATAATAAACTGGATCTCAGTGTTCTACATGGTGATGGCTCAGTTACTCCGGCTAAAAAAGGAGGTGACATGGTGGCTTATAATGGCCATAAAAAAATGAAAGGGGAGACCATACTTCCAGTTGTAGATCGTAATGTTAACGTTCTTTCCCCATATGTTACGGCACCTGCGAACCGCAATGAGTCACCATTATGTAAACAAGTTATTGATGGTTTAAAAACAATATGTAAGAAGACTGGACTGATTATTACAGGCTCTATCTTCAGTTGGGATGCTGCTATTGACTGCCCAAAAAACAGAAAGATTATCTTTAATGCTGGAATGACGCCAAATATTAATGAAAACAAACGTAATCGAAAAGCGCCCAAGCGAGGAAGGAAAAAGATTTTTGATGCAGATATTTATAAAGAACGTCTTAGAACAATCGAACGATTATTTGCGTGGGAAGACAGCTTTAAAAAACTTTTAGTACGCTTCGAAAGAAAAACAAACAATCATTTTGGCATGAAATTAATCGCATACACGATGATTAATTTAAGACATTTTTCATAAAATAACGCCAAATATGTTATATCCGTTAAAATAACTCCCAAATAGTGAGATGATTTCGCTCGCCCAAAATATGGCTTTTTCTAGAAAAAAAGCTAAAATTTCAAAAAAACGCTTAACTTTTCTTTGATGATTAAAGGTTGATTTGGTTTTGTACAATTTTTTTTGGGCTGTACAAATATAAACTAGCAAGAGGTTATTTGGTTGAAACACGCGCATATCCTATTTTCATGCCATTTAGT
>CAYXVT010000297.1:0-3725 GCA_964468105.1 Uncultured Candidatus Berkiella sp.
AAAAGTTACTTCCAGACCAAGAACTGTCAAAACGGTAGCGCCAACTAAACTCCCTGCCGCAAAAGTAGTTAATACAGCACCGCTTGGAGAAAGCATGATAAGAGGCGTTGCCAGACCGAGAAAAGCAACATGCCATTTTGAAACCAAGCCTAACTGATTGGCATTTTTATTGATCGTTTTGGCCCCTGACACTATTTTTTTAGAGACATCAAAGGCATCTTTTTCAGCGGAATCAGACAAATTATTTACAAATTTTTCAATACCATAACCAATTAAGCAACCAATAAGCATAAAGGCTAAAATTTGCAAAGGAGTTGGTCCGACAGTCCCATAGAAATCACCCTGCAGGTGCATTTCAGTTGTTATAAAGACACTGGTAATAAGTGTATTAAAAAAGTTACGCACTTTTGCGAAAAGCAATCCACCAAAACCTGATTGATCTGTGAACCAACCTGTCGGCGCTAAAAAGGTGGAAAGCAATCCAGAAAATAGACCATGGCTTTCAACATGCCCGAGTGCAGGCCCTAGCGTGCCTTCAATATGACCGGTGAAAATTTTATAGGCTAACCAACGTCCCCACAGTGAACCAAACAATTTGCCTGAGTTTTGAAAGAATACTTTTAAAGGATTTTTCAGCAAAAATAATAAATCATTTGTTAATACATTAAAGCCTATGAAATTTATAATCCAATGAGAAATAACCATTGCAGACATTGCTAAAGATATGGCCCCACCAGAGTAAGCCTGGAATGCCAACAAACAAGAAAAGGCTATCCCTATACCTAACTTTTTATAAAGTGTCGCATTGCCCGTGCTTTTTGTTAAAAACCCTACAGAAAAATTGTAAAGGCTGTCTAACCACTTTTGAAACGTCTGCGTCCATTGTTCATTGGTATGACGATATATGCCATATACCCCAACCATACTCCAAGGTGTAATACCTGCTGAGATTAAAAAGGCTAAGGCACCTAATCCTTTAAAAATACTGACTGGATGCATACTAAATGCTTCACCAACGCGCTCTCCAAGATCTTGTGAAAAATTGTCAAAAAATCCTTTAGTACCAGTGGTAAATTTATTTAAACGCGCAGCAATTGCTTTTTGTTTATATAAACCATAAACCATCAATAAGGGTAAACCAACCATCCATGCCCCAGGAACAAAACCAAAAAGCGCAAACATAAAAACAGAATGCACAAGTGGTCGTAAACTAATGGGAGGGGTAATATTGGCTAATCTTATTATTGCTCTGAGCATCTCTGAAGATAAGCACTCATGAATTATCTGTATCTCAGTTTGTGGTTTTTTTATTTTAAGTGTTGTGTGTAATGCCGATATTTCAGCCTGGGGTTTATTGATAATCGTAAAAAGATTTTTTTCTTTGTCTACGAAAAATAACTGATTTTGAGTAAATACATACGCATATGACGCGTTACCAGGTAATGTTTTAAGATTTACTGGTAATGCTTGCACCCATAGCAGTGAGCAATCCTTATAAAATTGGGAGTATACCCAGCCGGTAAAGCCGTTATTCTTGAGATTAATTGGCATGTGGAAACTGCTGGCTTATAGTCAAATGAGCTCGATTCTAATCTCAACGTCTAGCACATGTCAATTCTCAAGCTTATATTAAATATTTATCTAACTAAGTCACAATGGTATAGTTCAAAAAAGTGGATATTTAGGCATTAATTACTGACAGGCGGTGTTTCTTCTCCATCATGAAGTGTGTATTTGGCTTGTAATACTTTTACCAGATGCGCTTCTGCTTTGGTCATGACTTTTGTATGAATGTCATCTGGATCTGTCGATTCACGTTCCATTAGAGGATCTTCTGTAAATAAATGCGCTGCTGCTTCACTTTCAATTTTTTTAAGGCTTTGTGACAAAGCTTCATCGAAGAGTCCATGATTTGATTTGTTTTCTGAAGGCTCTGCTTTACTGACAACCAACTGATCATAAACCAAGGTCGTCAATTTGGTGATCTTTTTAAACCGTTTGAGAATAAAAAAAGAGGTAATCAGACTAAACACATTTAGTGTAACGCTAAGCCACAATAAAATTTCCAAAGCCATGATTGTCTCCCGGTACCTGGAATGACGCTCACTTTAGTCTAGCAGGAAAATTACTTGTATGTACGCGAAGGTTTTTTGAATAATTTTTTATTTGTAGGGTGGGCAAAGCTTTTAGCGTGCCCACCAATTTAAATTGCACAATGGTGGGCACGCTGCGCTTTGCCCACCCTACTTCAGAATAATGCGGGGATTATTTCCAGTTAACGAGACGAGACTTAAGTCGTATCATCGCCTGACTATGAATTTGACTAATTCTTGATTCACTCACGCCAAGCACTTCACCCACTTCGCGTAAGTTTAATTCTTCGTCGTAATACAGGGCTAGAACGAGTTTCTCGCGCTCAGGCAATTTGGCTATCTCAAGACCCAGCTTATGTTTGAAATCATCTCTTTGAATGCCCTCAAGCGGACCAGTGATGGGATTTGACGTAGGACAGTCAAGTGCTTCTTCGTTAACACCCAAATCATCAAAAGCAAAAATCTTCGAACTGTTCGAGTCCTGTAATATTTGATGGTATTCTTCAAGGGTCATATCAAGGGTTTTAGCCACATCAATATCTCTGGCATCCCGACCTGTGGTGTTTTCCACTTCACGCATTGCCGCGGCAACACGTCTTGAATTCTTATGAACTGAACGGGGAGCCCAGTCTCCTTTACGGATTTCATCCAACATGGCACCACGTATACGGATCCCCGCATAAGTGATAAATGTTGCACCCCTATTCTCATCAAAGTTACGAGCAGCTTCTATCAATCCTATCATGCCAGCTTGGATAAGATCCTCGGCTTGGATAATAGCGGGTAAGCGGGCTAATAAATGATGGGCAATACGTTTTACTAAGGGAGCGTATTCCTTCACGAAACTATCGTCAGCATCAAGCTGAACAGATTTATATAACGCAGCTCCATTCATGCATTTACCTCTATTGAACGCCTACAGGTGGCTTTATTAATTGCTCAATAAAGAATTGCACATGTCCACTATCTGCCTTTGGCAAGGCAAGTTCGCAAACGCTTTGGGCTAATTGCCGGTAGCATTGCGAAGCTTTACAACTAGGATATGCTTCTACGACTGCACGTTGTTGTTTGATAGCTTTCCGTACCAATTCATCCTCTGGTATCCACCCTAAAAAGTGCAATACCACACTTAAAAACTTATCTGTCACATTAGTTAGCTTAGCAAATAATTTTTTTGCTTCATACAAACTACTAGACATATTCACAACGATACGGAAGCGTTGAACACCATAATTTTTATGTAAAATCTTAATTAATGCATAAGAATCAGCGAGGGAAGCAGGTTCATCACAAACAACAATTATTATTTCTTGAGAAGCTACCGCAAATCTCACAACAGAATCAGAGATCCCCGCCGCTGTATCAATGATGAGTGTATCTAATTTTCCCATCAGTGAATTAAATGAGTGTATAAGACCGGCATATTCCTTTGCTTGTAATTGAACGAGTTCTTGAATGCCAGAAGCACCGGGAATAATTTGTAAACCAAAGGGACCTGTTTGAATAACATCATCCAGTGAGCATTCATTATTTAGCAAATTGGCAATAGTGTATTTTGGTTTAAGACCAAGAACAACATCCACATTCGACAAACCAAAATCGGCATCAAACAGAAACACCCTTTTTCCCATA
>CAYXVT010000298.1:0-3702 GCA_964468105.1 Uncultured Candidatus Berkiella sp.
TCCATACCCTGTTTATATAAACCACAAATGATTTTCTAACGTTTCGAAGTTGTTTGCTCTTTAAACGGTTACTTAATCTATCTACCACCATCTTGAGGTTGGTTAAATCACTAACTCTTTCAAGCTCAATCAAAGAGGTTACTAAGTTATCATCAGTTAAATTATATTCTTCAAATGAAATTTGGCCAACATCTAATACCATATATTCTATATTTGGCTGATATTTCTGCAAACCATCTGGTATTAAAGGGCTTAAACAATCTTTTAATGCTATTGGAGCATTCCAAGGTCGACTTCCTGTATAAAATACTAAAGAGAATACCGGTGGCAAATGTTTATTTTCTATTAATGTAGGTGAGTTTTGCTTAAGCAAATCCTGATAAATTAGACCAACATAAGTTAATATTCGAACCGCCATAAATCGTTCAATTTCGGATTGAAATTCTAACAGGCAAATAATATAGAGTGGTTGCCCCTTAAGTTCTATTGCCCATATCAAATCATCTTCTCGTTCGCGCAGATCTTCAGTAATTTTTTTTACACTTACTGCTCGCAAACTGGAAAAGTCTAAATTCTTTGCCCAAGCTTGTGGAACAAATCCCTTGATTAATGATTCCATCATAATTGGGTGAGAGAATAATAACTTTAATGCATGATCGTAACCATGATGAACATGGTGCTTATCTTTGTAATATTGCTTTGACATCCTGTTACTACTCACCAAGGTTTTGATATTGATATCCTTATATTTGAATATCGTACAATAAATGTTTTACCTTTGCAATTCATTCGGGTATGAGTGGTATATCTGTTTTTGAAGAAGCGTTTTGGCAGGGGTTGGAAACGGCGAAGCTGATGGTTGAATATTTAAAGTGATCCATCATTGAAATGATGAGAGACTCAAAGCACTTTTGTTTTAGGCTAGGCGTAGAGTCTCCGAGGAACAGGAGTGTACATCTTAGTACATGACTGTTATGAGGGGACGATGACAACAACGCATAAAGCAAAAGTGCGAAGAGTCAAGATTTGCGCCAGATTGTTCCTTTTGGTGTATCTTCCAATTCAATTCCCATCGCCGTTAATTGCTGCCTAATCTCATCTGCTCTTTTAAAATCTTTGACCACACGTGCTTGCACGCGCTCATTTATTAAGCCTTCAATGAGAGCTGCATCTTCTGATTTACCCTGTAAAAAAGCATCAGGCTCACGCTCGAGCAACCCTAAAACATTGGCTAAGTTCTTAAGCGTTATTGCTAAGGGAATGGTATCAGGTGAGTTTTTCTCTTTAGCATTATTGAGCGCAACCACTAAATCAAATAACACCGCTATCGCTATTGGTGTATTAAAATCATCATTCATCGCTTCAAAAAAGCGGTTTTGATAAATAGCGGCGACTTTCGACAACTGACCTGAAGTGACATCAACGCCACGTAACGCATTATAGAGTCTGGCAAGTGCATTTTTAGCTTGCTCTAATAATTCTTTAGAATAGTTCACCGGACTTCGGTAATGGCTGGCAATCAAAAAATATCGAATAATTTCTGAGTCATATTCAGCCAATACATCTCGAATCGTAAAGAAATTATTCAGTGACTTTGACATCTTTTCTTTGTCAACATTCACAAAGCCAACGTGCATCCAAGTGTTAACAAATTTTTTGCCGGTTGCACACTCAGATTGGGCGCGTTCATTCTCATGATGAGGGAAAACAAGATCAGAACCACCACCATGGATGTCGAAAGTATCGCCTAGACAAGCTGTGGACATGGCTGAGCACTCAATATGCCAGCCTGGTCGACCTTCTCCCCACGGAGAGATCCAATGTGGTTCGTCTTTTTTGGCTTTTTTCCATAGAACGAAATCTAGACTTGAACGTTTTTGTTCGACCACATCAACTCTTGCGCCAGCTTGTAATTGATCCAAATCTTTATGCGCAAGTTGACCGTAATTTGGATATTTATCAATTTGAAAATAAATATCACCATTATCAATTTTATAAGCTATTTCATTTTTAACCAATTTTCCAACCATATCAATGATGGTTTGGATATGATGTGTTGCCCTAGGCTCTTCATCCGGACTTAAAACATTCAATGCTTTTTCATCACTATGCATTGCCTCAATAAAACGGGCCGTTAATGACTCCATTGATTCTTTATTCTCAAGGCTGCGCTTGATAATTTTATCGTCAATGTCGGTAATATTACGGACGTATTTTACTTTCCAACCACTGGCACGTAAAAATCGCACAATCACATCAAAAGCAACAAAAACTCTGGCATGTCCAATATGACAATAATCATAAACGGTAATGCCACAAACATATAACGAGATCTCACCCTCTTTTAAGGGTTTAAAAGGTTCTTTCTGATGTGTAAAAGTGTTATAGATTTGTAACATAATTAATTATTCAACTTATTCTTGGCTGCTTGCACGCGTGCAAGCAATGACTCTTTACCCATCAACAAAAATATCTTTGCCAATTCGGGCCCATAACTTCTACCAGTTATCGCACTGCGTAAAGGTAGAAACAATGGTTTACCTTTAAGTGATGTCAATTCACTTAGCTTTTTCACCACATTATTGTAGTTTTCGCCTTCACTTTGAATCGCTTGTTCAAGATGATTTAGAATCAACTTCCCGCCATCTGTTTGCAAATTGCTGATAGCATCATCATCCCAAGTACATTCATCAGATAGAAATTGTTTGGCCCAATCGATAGCATCTTCAGGTAAAACAATATTTTGCCGAATTGTTTGGGTAAATAGAGCAGCTTTATCCAAAGGTACCATCTTTTCAATATATGGTTTAATCCACTGTCCTATTTCATCTTCGTTTTTAGTTAAAACGGTTTCTTTTTGCCAGTGTTTTAATTGCGCCAAGTCAAAGCGAGCGGGTGATCGGCTAATGTGATTAAGCGCAAAATGCGCGCCGAGTTCATCCAGGGACAATAGCTTTTCATTTTCAAAGTGGTGCCCTAATCTGGATAAATAGTTGATCACCGCTTGCGGGTAATACCCTTGTTCACGTAACGCCTCAATCGATTGGCTTCCATTACGTTTTGACAACGGTTTACCATCAAAACCTAGAATGAGAGCCATATGTCCATAGAGCGGTTCACGTAATCCTAATGCTTTTAAAACCAATAATTGTCTTGGCGTATTAGTAAGATGATCTTCACCGCGCATAACATGTGTAACCCCCATTAAGGCATCATCAACAGCGTTACAGAACATAAAGGAGGCAGAACCATCTGCTTTTTCAATAATAAAGTCGCCTATATCATTGGCAGCAAATGTTTTAGGTCCTTGAATAAAATCATCAAATTGAATGGTTTCGTTATCTGGGATCCGAAACCGTAAAGCTGGCTTTATCCCTTTCGCTCTTTTATGCGCAATTTGTTCTTGCGTTAAATGACGGCAAGTACCAGGGTAACGAGGTGGGATCCCTGATTGCAATTGTGTTTTACGAGTAATGGCTAATTCCATTTCTGTACAAAAGCACCAGTAAGCCCGATTATCATGTAATAATTGTTGATAGTACTGTTGATAGATTTTTGAACGTTGTGATTGATAATAAGGCTCATGATCGCCACCTCTTTCAGGCCCTTCTTGCCAATCTAAGCCCAGCCACATTAAATCTTCCATCAGTTTATGACTAAATTCTTGTTCCGACCGCACCAGATCGGTATCTTCGATTCGCA
>CAYXVT010000299.1:0-3661 GCA_964468105.1 Uncultured Candidatus Berkiella sp.
ACTGGTATAGAAAGTGTTTTTGATGATAATGCTAAACATATGTCTGAAATATCGCATGAGCAATTTAAATCATTTGCTGAATACCAAAACCCTCGCGCAACTGTGATAACGTGCTCAGATTCTCGAGTGCAAGCAGATGCTTTCCATCAAAGCCCTGTAAACGATCTGTTTGTAATTCGTAACATAGGCAATCAAATTAAAACAACAGAAGGTTCAATTGAATATGGTGTAGATCATTTGCATACACCCTTTTTGTTGATTATTGGGCATTCTCATTGCGGCGCAATAACAGCTGCTCTAGGAAATTACAGTAAAGAACCTAAAGCTCTTAGGGTTGAACTAGATCATCTTCATCTTTCGCCTAAAATTGATACCAATCAAGGGGTTGTTGAAAATGTGAACAATCAAGTAGCTTTTGCACTTGAAAAATTTAAAGACAAAATTGCAAAAAAGGAACTCACTGTCGTTGGCGCAGTCTATGATTTCAGAGATGATTTTGATGAAGGCCATGGAAAATTAATTCTGATTAATTTAAATGGTGAAAAAGACCCTGCAAAAATAAAGAAAAGCGAGTATATAAAGGGTTTTGATAATATCTCTATTGGGATAAAAAGTCCTGAAAAAACAAAATAATTTTACTGGAGTGTAAATAGAAGGGTGTAATTACCTTTAAGTGAGCCAATAATGTCAATCAGTGGTGCAAGTGGACTAAAGCAAACAATTATAGAATCGTTAAGTTCCCTAAAAAATCATGCAATGATGGGGGCTGGTGCTTTTAAAGCACTTGGTGGATTTGTTGCCATTGAAAACCTTTATAAACTTAGGGATGAAAAAAAGAAAAAAAACTTATCTGGAGAGAAAAATATCATTGGTGATAAAGTAGTATATGGTTCAAAAATAGTTTCCTTCTTAGTTATTATCACTTTATCAGCTGTTGCGACAATAATCGCATTTCTAGCATCTGTTATTGCAGCCCCTATTCTTGAAGTAGTACAAAGTGTTGTTCGTCTCGTAAAAAATACGATGGATTTGGGGAGTGAAATCAGAAGGGAATTTATTCTTAATAATAAGATCAAAGAACAGGATAAACTCATTCATGCAGCAGATATGGATGTTAACAGGAACACGGCTCTATTTACCGAGCTGGCTGAGTCCCAAGCGCAGATCTCTGAATTAAACTTACAATATGAATATTTAAATAATCAACTAGATCAAGTTAAAGGTTTGAAAAACACACCTGACTTTGAAAAACTTCTTAACGCAAGATTCTCTGTAATTGCCACTAAAATCAAAGCAAATAAAGCTATGTTAGATTCAAAAATGGGTAACTATTTTGATGGTATTAAAGTTTCACTTAAAAAGTTAAAACTATATTCAGCTGAAAAATTCTGTCTTGTTGCGAAACTTAGTGCCATAAGAAAAGAATTGGCAGCTTTGAAATCCGCAGAGGTAACTGACCATTTGGGTATTCAAGAAAAAGAAGAAGCTATTTACTTGATGAATAAAGAGATAGAAAAAGTCGATGGTAAAATAGCTGAGCATGAAGTGCTCTTCAGATACAACGAAAAATTAAAAACCCTGAATGATTATCTTGAACAAGCAAAAGATCAACTAAGAGCGGTCAAAGCAAAATATAACAATAAACCCTTTGATAAACTGGATGTTAGAAAACGCAAGGAACTTGAAGAGCTTGAAAGAAAATATCTTGACGGGCGAATAATGTTACTAATCAATACGATTGAAGATATTAAAGACCCTGAGAAAAGAATGCAAGAAATCACAATGCTTCAATCTGAAGAAAATAATGATCAGAAGCACTCCATTGATAAAGCAACATTTTTAGAAAACAGTCTTAATGCAGAGATTGAAAATGTATGTGTGCAATTAAAGACTAAACAGATTCTACTAAATGAAACAGAAATTTATACAACTCTATTTATAGGACCCAAAGCGCTAAAAAATACAGAGCATTACAGAGAAAAGATTAAGCAAGGTTTTATGGCGTGTTTGGAAAAAGCTAATTTAACTAATCAGTTGAAATTTAAAAAAAATCAAAAAAGAAATATAAAGAAAACCATATATTTGGGATTCGCCGCTCTTATGGTTGGTATTGTTTCTTGCATTCCACCAGTACAAGTATTGTTAGCATTGGTTGTAATCGGAAATTTAGTTTATGAATATAAGAAAAAAGGTAGTGTCATTGTTAACCAATCTAGTGCATTTATGCCTACATCTGAAACGGATTCTCACTGACGTATCACCAAACATTCAGCATTTTTATGGTTTTTATCAAGCATAAAGGATTAAACTGTAAATAGGAAAATAGTATTTACTATCAAAAAGGTGTAATTACCTTTAAGTGAGTCAATAATGTCAACCAGTGGTGCTAATGGCTTTAAAGAAGTCACAGATGGATTGAAGTCAGCAAAGGAAGCACTTGATCACAATCCAGCTGAAACTATCGGGATGATGAAAGAGATTGCAGCGGCAGGTGCGGGTGTTTTTAAAATTATTGGTGGTCTTGATGCAATCTATACCTTATATGACCTTTGGGGTGAAAGTAGTAGAAGGCAAAAGCTAGGACTAAAAGATACCTTAGCAGATAAGGCATTAAGAGGATTGAAGGTTGTAGGGAATGTTTCCTTTCTTGCATTTTCCGCGATAGGTGCTGCGGTTGCCTTCGGTGCGTCAGTCATTGCTGCCCCAATTGTCGGTACTGTGCTTGGAAGTATTTCAGTTGTTAAGAATAGCCTTGAACTATTAGCAGTAAATAGAGATCTCAGCGCTATAGAAAAAAAGGCAAAGGAAGTCGATAAAGATCTTAAAGCTGCTGATGTGGAAGTAGAGAGAAATTTAGCGTTGTTTCATGATATTGCTGATACTCAAGCTGATATTAATGATTTAAAAGAACAACAAGCTGACATTGAAAACCAAATCGCTACTTTAGATGAAATTAGCAAGTCTCCGCTTACTAAAAAGACCGAACTTAATTTAAATGCGTTAATTGAAGCCAGAAAACAAGAAATAGCTGAAAAGATAGAAGAAAACCAAGCTATTGCAAATATTGAATCGAAAATACAACGAGATGTGAATAAGCTTAGATCAGATGATTTAGGTCCGCAGCAAAAGAAAGAATTAATGGCAAGAATTGAAAGCAACCGATCAAAATTAGAAGAAAGAAAGGAAAGTGGCTTTGATCCTATCAAGTTTTCGGAAAATAAGATAAATGAATATGCTAAGCAAAAGGGACTTCTGGAAAACGAAATAAAGGCATTGGAGAGGAAACTTCCAAAACCGCTAACAGCAGACGATCAGACAAGAATTGATAATATACATAAAGACATTGCTAAAATAGATGGAAGAATTGCTAAACATGAAACGTTAATCAAGTTTAATGAGCAATTAAAGGAATATGATGACTTGCTTGCAGAGGCTAATTCGCAGCTGAAAAATGTGACTGAAAAATATAATAAAAAGCCTTACAAAGATCTTGAGCCTGAAGTACGTAAAAATCTAGTTAAGTTGGAAACGGAATATTTGCAGGAGCGCATAAAATCTCTTAAACAAACGATAGTTGATTTTAAGGACCCTGAAAAGCGATTACAAGAGAATGTAGCACTCAGAAGTGGGGTTGCACAATTAAGTGATCCCGAATTACAAA
>CAYXVT010000300.1:0-3660 GCA_964468105.1 Uncultured Candidatus Berkiella sp.
CGCCTTCGGCGATTCTTACAATAACTTATGTCCTGCATAGCTAAAGTTCTCGTTAATATCTCAATGTTCAATTCCACGATTAATTTATTTAAATCCTCGATGCTAGACTTTATTAGCGACGCAGGACTGCCCGAAATTTCTCCCTAATTTTTAGAATTTCTCTTTTCTTAAAACCCACTTCAAAATGTTACCCATTATCCCGGTTTACTCTTTTCTTTCCCCTCTCCCTCAAGGGAGAGGGTTAGGATGAGTAAATCTTAGAATCTCTGCAACATTCATAATCCTATGTAGCTTTTAAATAATACCTAATTTTCAAGATCGTATATCTCAGATAGTGTATTACCACGCTCTAAATGACATTATTTTTAGTAAAAGTAGTTGCATTATGATTCAAAATTAGCTATCTTTGTAACATGAGACAAGCAAAACAATGTTATGAATTACTATCGCAACTCTCTGCGGGAAAGGTTTATCAATGGCGGAGTTTAAAAGAATACTCCCCCTCAGCTGGTAGAGACGTAAAGCGACTTCTAGAAAAAGGCCTACTTAGAAAAGTAGGTCCTGGTCTTTATTTATCTCCACAAAAAAGTCGTTTTGGTGATTTGCCCGCAGAAGATTCAATGCTTGTTAAAGCATTTCTTAAAACGAATGATTTTCTTATGGTTAATCCAAACTTATATAACTCGTTAGGTGTAGGATTAACACAACTAAAAAATGAAACGGTTGTCTACAATAAAAAACGATATGAAGTTGTGGAGCTATCAGGAAGAAAATATAATTTTAAAAGACCAAACAATGGCTATCCTGCAAAGTTAACCCCAGAATTTTTGCTTGTCGATTTAGTAAACAATATCGATTCAGTTGGTGAACCGCCAACCGAACTTAAACAAATGATTGTAAAGAGAGTTAAATCAGGTAAATTTGATACTGAACTTTTGCTTAAACTCTCGAATAAATATGGAAAAATTGGTACTAGAAAGTTTTTTAATGAAAATATTTGAGCTCTCCATTTCATCAAATTAATGAAACAAACTCTCTCAGTTTACTCACAGTTTTTGGCAAAGACTGTTTAGCTAATATTTCAAGGTATCTTTCAGCGCTTATAGGTGGATTTTTTAAACTACTACGAAGTCTTTTAATAGCACCACAAATAATCCCTGATGCAATTTCTAAAAGTTGAGAAATAAATTCATCTGGGTGCTGTGCTTCGATGCCATACTTGTCTATTTGCTGTGCAGGAAAATCTTTTAAATTATAAGTGACAATGACCGATGCTGATGCACGAATAGCCGCTGCTAAGACATGTCGATCATTTGGATCTGGAAGGGTTATTTCATCGATTAATGATTCATAGCCTTGGACTAAACAATCTCGAGTATGCTTATCCATTAACAAACGAGTACGTTCTAATTGCTCTCTCTTGAGATCAACTCTATTTTTAAGAACATTTCGCATCCATTCTTCATGGATATGTTCTGTCCATTTGGTTTTGAATAAATCAGTGATTGCAAGGTGCATGAGCAAGTCACGAAGCGGGGCAGGGTACAGTACACATGAATCGTAAACTACTACTAAACCATCCACTATTCGTCGTATCCCATTCCTAATTTTTGAGATTCTTCCGTTAATTCAGCAAGTGTTTTAAGGCGAGCATCATCTATTTTTACTTTATAAGCCAAAACATCTTTAGCAAGTATGCGACGCTTTGTGCCGACTTTTCTATAAGGAATTTTACCTTCTTCAAGAAGATTCACCAAATATGGTCTAGAAACATTAAAAAGATCAGCTGCTTCTTGCGTGGATAATTCATGGTGTATAGGAACAAGAGTGACTGCATTGCCTTCGCCCATTTGCGTTAAAATATCTACTAGTAAACGCAATGCTTGCGCCGGTATTTCAACCTGCTCTTGTTTTTTCCCTTCCTTAATAACAATGGCAGCATTATGAGTAGAGCTAATGTAGGCCGATAGGGTTCGGCTGGATTGTTCAGCAAGTGCAGCATCAGCCTCAGAAGGAAGGGCTGTTTCAATCGCTTTAGCCTTGTTTACCATGAAATCACCATAAATTTTACGCTCGTGTAAAACAAGTATAGCTTAAACGAAACAAAAGAATCAAACGAATTAATCGAAACGGGTGTAAGGTAACGTGCTTATGCACTATATTGCCACCGGCTTCAGATGATTTACTTGTCACCTTAAAGGGTACTTAAAAGTGTTACCTCTGATCCGTGTTTGTACCGTTCTCTTCCTCTCTCCCTTGAGAGGTGGTTAGGGTAAGGAGTATAAAATCATAGAATCCTATGTAACGACTTTAATTTTACCGTTCAAAATCCCTTTTTTTCAATTTTTTCTTTAGATTCAGAAAAGCTATTTTCTTCCTCAGATGTTTCTTCGCTGTCAGAGGCTAGAAGTTTAATTCGAGCACCAGTGCTTTTAATGGTTGTAAATTGATGTAGTACTAATGGAATTTGACTCGGACTTATATGTACAAGCTTCTCAAAGAATTCCGAATCACTTTGTGTTGCAGCATCTTTACCTAAAGTCGATACAAGGCCATTGCAAGCAAAGATAGCATTATGTAGTTGTTCTCTCGCAACATTCTCCAAGTCGACCTGGAATCTGGTGCCATCTTCAAGTTGGCAAATTACAATAGGCTTCTGGTTTAAAACTTCTGATTTATAAATTTCTCTTCTTCGTTTAGCTTCGTCTGCATCTTCAACTTTCTCGATTGATTTAAGATATTCTTTTGCTGTTCTGCATTCTTCAAATAATGACCGAGGGTTTCTTCGGCAGAGGAAAAAATTCCTATTAGCTTCAGCAACTAATCTAGACTCAATTTTTGCTCTGTTTACATCAATTAATGGCATTATGTCATTTTCGATGATTTCATCAATAATTCGCAGGTCAAGTTCCTCTCGTTGATCACAAACTAGATCCTCAACAAGCACCGGAACAACTGACCACCCGAAGGCTTCCAATAATTCTCGTTTAAATTTAGTTTCAGGATTTTCAGTAATTAGGTCTGAATTATAATGAGTTGATCCATTAATTTCGATAGCTATTTCAAACTCTGGAATGGCGATATCAAGGTGAGTGCCCACTGCATCACATAGATACTCATCCTCAACTTTAATCTCCTTAGATTTTAACAGAGTCTTGAGTCTTTCGGAGAAAACTCTATGTGGACCAGAAGACTCAGGTTTAGATTTAGCCAACATTTTTGTAACTTTATCAATTACTTTAGGTTTAAAGAGAGGATCAACTTTAAATGTTTCACGGCATGTCTCCATGAAATGCAAGATTTTAATTACGCGCGGCAGTAAGTTAAGCTCAGCAATTTCAGTGATGTTTATTTTTTCCATTATCCAATTGGTAAGTTTGTCTAATGCAACACCAATATTACCTGTAATAGGTCTAGCAATTTTTACTGCACTATATGTTAAATCAATTATTTCCTTTGATGACAAACATGTTAGATTATATTCTTTTGTTAGTTTGTATATTCCCATGTCAAAGCAGCTTAAAAGTGGTACGGAGAAGGGTTCTACTCTTGAAAAAATTTTCAATAGTTGAAGTATTTCATCTGGTTTAAATTGACCTATCTGACCACCCAAACGAAAAGCTATATTCTCAAGTCCACTAATCATATTTGTAGTGAGAA
>CAYXVT010000301.1:0-3636 GCA_964468105.1 Uncultured Candidatus Berkiella sp.
CTTGCAGGAGCTGAAAAATATGTCCTGTTGAGCCGCTAGATGCGTAAGGTGAGTTGCTAATTGAGGTTAACAATTAACGGACTGTATTTATGGGGAAAATTGTAGCTTATTTACGCACTTCTACTGATAAGCAAGATTTAAGTCACCAAAAATTAGAACTGTTGGAATATGCTCGTAATAAATCGCTGCAGATTGATTCATTTATTGAAATTACAATTTCTTCGCGTAAGACCAGCAAACAAAGACGCATCGATGAGTTATTACAAACACTTGATGATGCAGACACATTAATTGTAACCGAATTAAGCCGCTTGGGACGAAGCACTGCGGAGATCATCGCACTAGTCAATGCCATGATTAAACGAAACATTCGTGTGATCATCATCAAACAGAATTTGGATATCTCACGACATGATATGAATTCAAAAATCATTATTACGCTATTTTCACTTTTTGCTGAGCTTGAACGCGATATGATAAGTTTACGGACAAAAGAGGCGTTGCTTGCAAAAAAAGCACAAGGCATTAAACTTGGCAAACCCAAGGGAACACTGCAAAAAAGCAAATTTGATAAAGACATCGAAAAAATCAAAGAGTTGCTTGGATATGGATTGTCCATTAGAAAAATGGCAAAAGTTTTGGGTTATACCAGTCATATTGCCCTGAATACTTATATTAATAAGCGGTCGTTACGACAAATTGATTGTGATTGAAAGCAGTTATGGCATTCTCTTAATTAATCCGTAACACCAAAAGACACGTCAAGGGGTATGTGTTGAGTCAATTTCATCTGCTGCACTATCAGGATCTGGATACTTCTGGTTTGGACCAAAAATTCAGAAAAGTCTGCTCCCATTTGTCTCAAGGCGATTTCAAGACTGCTGATGTAAAAAAACTATCCACGAATGGGTATTATAGGGCGAAGCTAGATGATACCAATCGATTATTGTTCAAACCTATTAAACATAGTGATAAGACTCATCTGCTTTTATTGGAAGTTATTCGTAATCACAATTATGATAAATCTCGTTTTTTACGCGGTGCCGTTATTCAAGAGAGCCACATTCATTCATTAGCAGAAATAACTCCGCATGTTGAAGATAATTTAAGATTTTTGGGATCAAGTGAGGCAAAAGTGCATTGCCTTGATCGCTTTATTGTTTTTGATGAGATTCAAAATAATATTTTTCATTATGGGCTACCTCTTATTCTCATTGGATCAGCCGGTAGTGGCAAGACTTCACTGACTCTTGAAAAGATGAAAACAATACCGGGTGATTTACTGTATGTTACGCTTTCACCTTACCTTACTCATAATGCTCGCCAATTATATTATGCGAATCATTACCAGAACGAAGACCAATCCATTGACTTCTTATCATTTGAGGAGCTCATCGAAACCATCGCCATCCCTAAAGGAGAGGAGATTACTACCACCTCATTTTTAAATTGGTACCAACGGCAGAAAAAAAGCAGTGTGTTAAACGATGGTCGAAAATTATATGAAGAGTTCAGAGGGGTGCTTGCGGGAAGTGAACCAGACGCTCCATATATTTCCAAAGAAAAATATTTAAGTCTTGGTATTCGAAAATCGATTTATGCTGAAACGGAACGTGAGGAAGTTTATCGTTTATTTCAGTGCTATGTCTCCTTTCTTGGTGAAGGACAATATTTTGATACAAATATTTTATCTTATTACTATAAAGAAAAAGCATCTCCCCGTTATGACGCAGTTATTATCGACGAAGTTCAAGATTTTACAAACAGCCAATTATCATTAGTCTTGGCCATGCTCAAATCACCACATCAATTTTTTATGTGTGGCGATGCAAATCAGATTGTACACCCTAATTTTTTTTCATGGTCTGGATTAAAGCAGTTATTTTATACGAGTGAAGAACTTTCCACTAATGACATCACCCGAATTTTAACACGCAATTATCGTAATACCCTGGAGGTTACAGAACTAGCGAATCGTGTTTTAAAGGTTAAAAATGCCCGCTTTGGATCCATTGATAAAGAAAGCCATTATCTCATCGAAAGTCAATCAACACACAAAGGAGATGTGGCTTGTATTAAATCAACACCAGAAAAAATAGATGATATCAATAAAAAAATCAGCAAATCGATAACATTTGCAATCATCACGCTTACTGAAAAACAAAAAGAAGAAGCTCGAAAATTATTTGGTACACCTCTTGTATTTACGGTTCAAGAAGCTAAAGGGTTAGAGTATGAAAATGTCATTCTTTATCACTTTATTGATGGTGAGCCCCGATTTTTAGACATAGCAAAGGGACTAACTCCAGATGTATTAGAGCAAGAGTTTAAGTATGGACGAGCAAAGGACAAATCTGATAAATCCATGGAGGTCTACAAATTTTATATTAATTCGCTCTATGTGGGGATAACGCGAGCCATTAAGAGCGTTTATTTGATAGAAAACAATCCAAATCATCCCTTGATTACTTTGCTTGATATTAATGAGATTAATCAGTCTATCGAGATGGATATTACTGAGTCCTCCATTGAGGAATGGCAAAAAGAAGCAAGTCGTTTAGCAAGCCAGGGAAAGATTGAACAAGCTCAAGCAATTAATGAAATTATTCTTAAACAAAAAACACCTCCATGGGCAGTTATCGATAAAAACTCTTACCTACAGTTGTTGGAAACTGTATTTACGGGACAAAAACAAGATAAAAAAGAGCAGTTGAATTTGTTTGAAGTCGCCATGCTGTATAGTGATCGACTAACTATTGAACGACTAAAAGAGCAAGGATTCAGGCCTGCTGTGAATGTAAAAAAGTCCTACCCCATCATGTATGAGAAACATTTTCAAAAATACACGATAAAAAATTCACAAGCGGTGCATAAAGAAATTCAAATGTATGGCATTGATCATCGAACAGCTATGAATTACACACCGCTTATGGCTGCTATTCATGCAGGAAATGTAAATTTGATTCATGAAATTCTTGAAATGGGGCCATCATTGGAAGTAAAAGATTCCCTTTTTAGAAATCCATTGCAATTAGCTATTTACCAAACCATCTACTCACAAAAGAATTTAGTGCCTATGTTAGCGTCAGTGTATCATCGTATTGCTACTGACAGCATTTCCTTGGATGTAGACGGACATCTTGTTAAAATTGATGCCAGTAGGGCTGAGTATTTATTATTTAATCTAATTTTAACGTGTTATGCTGAGTTGATATGTATTCAAATTAAAAAATATGAGGCTTTCTGGAATAAAGGATTCGAAGCGTCTCAATTATTTGAGCTGGTTCAAAAACTACCTTCTTCAATTTGGCCCGAATATCGAAAAAAACAGGCTTACTTAAGCTCGTTACTCAGCCGAAATGAAATCAATAGTAAATATACCCCCAACAGAAAACTTTTTATGCGGATTGCTCGAGGTTATTATATAATTAATCCCGAGTTGAAAATAAAAACTTCAGCTGGATGGGAATCAGTAAAGCCCTATGCATTACCGTTAAATTTGTCGAACTCGACGATTGGTTATGAAGAGATGATGACGTCATGGATAAATATGCCCAGGTAATTGGTTAGCCGATTTCCGTTATAAATTTGTTTAAAAATAGTCCGGAAATTTCGACGGTTAGCGGCTAGAACCCC
>CAYXVT010000302.1:0-2578 GCA_964468105.1 Uncultured Candidatus Berkiella sp.
TACTTTGGCTTCATAGGCTGTAGCAATGTTATTAGGTAAGATTTTCCCATCTGGCTCAATGATGGCTGTAAAACCGGTGTTGGTTGCGCGGATCACATACTTACCGGTTTCGATGGCGCGAAATTGAGCAATTTGTAGATGTTGCTCGGGTCCAATGGATTCCCCAAACCAAGTATCATTACTCACCGTTAAGATGAAATGTGCATTTTTGCTCATCTGTTGTACAAAAATAGGATAGGCAATTTCATAACAGATAGCGGGTGCAAATCGAAATCCTTGAGCAATCAATTGAGTTTGATTGGAAGGGCCTGGTTCAAAGCTTGACATGGGTAAATTAAGAAACGCGATAACACCGCGTAACAGTTTTTCTAAGGGGACATATTCACCAAAAGGGACTAAATGTTCTTTGTAGTAAATGCAGCCAGGTTTTTCAATTCCATCGCAACCTTCATTATTTTCACCCACCATACCAACGGCTAACAGAGAGTTATAGTAATGTTGTTGATCAGACATTTGAGCTGGCACACCCGCAATTAAAGCCGTGTTGTTGGCTTTTGCCAATTCACCCATTTCTTTAAATAAAGGGAAAGAAAGCGGAAGAGGGACGGGGATTGAGCCTTCAGGCCAAACAATCAAATTTGAGGTTAAAGCTTCTTGAGTCAGATCGCGATACGTTTTAACAATTTCAGCAACATGCGCAGGATCCCAGCGCATTAATTGAGCAACATTACCTTGTACTAAAGCAACGTCTAATCCCTGCTCTGAGGTTTGAGTCCATTTAATTTGGCTTAACCCAAATGCACAAATCCATACCACAACCATCGTTGCAAACAATTTATTTCGTAGTTTGGCATTGTCTTTATAATCATAGTAATAATCGATGATGGCATAGAGAATACTACCTACTAAAACCGTTGCCCATGAAACGGCCCAGACGCTTCCTATAGGTGCGAGCGCGCGTAATTGACTGGCGCCTTGCGTGTAACCCACAAACAACCAGGGGAAGCCTGTAAACATCCATCCTCTGATAATTTCAAAAATTGTCCACAATGCAGGAAAGATAACAAGGCTTTTGACGATATCATGCTTACTAAAATATTTATTTAAAATGGCGGACATAACGGCAGGGTAAAGGGCCATTAAGATGACAAATAGTCCAGTGATAACAGCTGCTAACCATTCAGAAGTATATCCATAGTCATGAATACTCACATAAACCCAATTGACGCCCAATCCAAACATACCAAGGCCATAACATAAGCCAATGAGAAAGGCCTGCTTTGGAGAGCGTTTGGCTAAACACCATAAGAGGATGCCTGGCGAAACAATGGCTGCAACCCCCAAATCATAGGGAGCAAAGGCATAGGGCATGATGCAACCACCAAGGATTGCAAACACATACGCTAAGTAAGGTTTGATTTTTTTGTATAGTTCCTTCATCACTTATCCCTTTTGTTAAATCAATCGTTATTTTTCTTCTGGTGGTGATATGGTTGTTTGTAAAACCTGAATACGGCGATTATTGGCACGCAGCACTTTAAAGGGGATCCCATCTACGGTTGTTGTCTCTCCCCGTTTGGGCAAATGACCAAAACCATGAAGCACAAGTCCACCGACGGTGTCATATTCATCGTCTTTAAGATTGGTTCCAAAAACCTTATTGAAATCTTCAATTGGGGTGAATGCTTTAATGGAATAGGTATGATCTTTGTGTTTGCGGATATAAGTATCTTTTTCGATATCGTGTTCGTCTTCGATATCACCGACAATTTGTTCAAGCACATCTTCAATGGATACTAAACCTGTCACACCGCCATATTCATCCACGACGATGGCAATATGATTTCGGTTTTTACGAAACTCATTTAACAATATGCCAAGCGGCTTATTTTCTGGAATAAAAACGGCTGGTCTTAAAATGTCTTTTAATGAAAAACGTTCGTCTTCATCTTCTAATGGATGGCTCAATAAATCTTTTGCTAACAATATGCCAATCACTTCATCTTTATTTTCACCGATTACGGGGAAGCGTGAATGTCCTGATTTAATGGCAATAGGTATGATATCTTCATAAGCAGCATCTTTATGGACTACAACCATTTCTGAGCGTGGCAGCATGATTTCACTGACGCACATTTCAGAGACTTGTAGTACGCCTTCAATCATTCTCAAAGAATCAGGATCTATGAGTCCTAAATTTTGGGCATCACGTAGCAACTCAGTGAGCTGCTCACGTGTTTTAGGGTTTATCCCAAAGGCGTTTGTTAGTCTTTTTAACCAAGAAGGTGAATTTTCAACAACTTCATCATCACTCATACGTTTTTTTCTACTCTGTAAGGATCAGCAAAACCTAATTCATTTAAAATGGCAACTTCATGGTTTTCCATCAGTTGCGCTTCGTCATCATTTTCATGATCGTGCCCAAGTAGATGTAAGACACCATGTACTACCATATGGGCCCAATGTGAAATAGGTGATTTATTTTGTTCTTGAGCTTCCGATGCCACAACGGATGCACAAATAACGATGTCACCTAAAATGTCGCCACGCAAATTCGGTGGTAGTTGGCATGAAAAAG
>CAYXVT010000302.1:2588-3598 GCA_964468105.1 Uncultured Candidatus Berkiella sp.
AAATTGGTGATTTAATGTCTTCATTTCATTTTCATCGACAATCCTAACAACAAGTGAACCACTTTTCTTTTGTTCTGCTAGAGTTGCGGTGATCCACTTTATTATTTGACTGCTTGTTGGGCAGTTATCCTTAGTGGCGAATTGAATATCGATGTTTTTCATCGTTTATTCCCAGCAGGATTTTGACTTTCATAGCGCTCATAGGCTTCAACAACAGATTGAACTAAACGGTGTCTTACCACATCTATTGATTCAAAAAAGGTAAAACTCATTCCGGGAACGTTTTCTAAAACGGTAATCGCATGTTTTAAGCCTGAGGCTACGCCATTGGGCAGATCAACTTGCGTTATGTCTCCGGTAATGACTGCGGTTGAACCAAATCCCAGACGCGTCAGAAACATTTTCATTTGTTCGCGTGTGGTATTTTGACTCTCATCTAAGATGATAAAAGCATCATTGAGCGTTCGTCCTCGCATATAAGCAAGAGGGGCAAGTTCAATGACATTTCTTTCCATCAGTTTGGCTACGCGCTCAAATCCTAACATTTCATATAATGCGTCATATAAGGGGCGAAGATAAGGATCTATTTTTTGACTCAAATCACCAGGTAAAAAACCTAAACGTTCTCCGGCTTCTACCGCTGGGCGAACTAAAATAATGCGGCGTATTTTCTCCGCTTCTAAAGCTCTCACTGCCATGGCAACAGCAAGATAGGTTTTCCCTGTACCAGCAGGTCCGATACCAAAGTTGATATCATGCATGGAGATATTTTTGAGATAACGATACTGATTTTTGCTGTGCGGTTTAATCAACCCATTTTTTGTCTGGATGGACAAATCCAAACTGGCGCTAGGATCATCTGTTAGTGAGGTTTTAGGGATAGCATTTTGTTTATTTTTTTCTAACATTTGATAACTTTCTTGTAAAGACAGATGAACGATTGCAGGGGAAAGCTCATGGCCGTGCTCCGTTTGTTCATATAATTTATTGATAAGATTGTGGGCGATATG
>CAYXVT010000303.1:0-3597 GCA_964468105.1 Uncultured Candidatus Berkiella sp.
GTTCCATAACTAGAGGACTTCATATGCAAATCCGTGAGCTATAATGATAATAGATCTTTAGCTGTCCGAGGAGAAGTTTATGAACAATAAGGCAAAAACAATATTGGCAGTCATAACCTTTTTAGGCATGGTCGTGGTTAATGCCTTGGCGAATATTTTGCCCATCAATAACACCACTACCGGCGATGTGTCTAATGCGTATCCAAACCTGTTTGCCCCCGCTGCCTTAACCTTTTCAATCTGGGGGGTGATCTATGCACTGCTGGCGGCTTACACGATTTATCAGACAGGTATACTTCAAAAGAAGATCCTGACTTCGACAAGCAGGGTATTTACAGATATTAATAGCTATTACATTACCAGTTCGGTTGCAAATATACTGTGGATTTTCTCCTGGCATTATCGCCAGATTGGTATTTCAGTAATCTTCATGCTGGTGATTCTTTATTGTCTGATAAAAATTGCTGATATTACCAAACAACTGCACTTATCAACAAAGGAAAACTTTCTTATTAGGGTGCCGTTTAGCGTCTATTTTGGGTGGATTACGGTAGCTACCATTGCCAACATTACGACGTTTTTAGTGAGTATTAATTGGAACGGCATTGGTTTGACCAATCAGCAGTGGATGGTGATTATTCTCTTGGTCGGTGCTGCTATAGGTCTTGTAAGAATGCTTAAAGATAGTAGTAAAGCCTATGGTTTAGTATTGATTTGGGCATATTTTGGTATCTGGATTAAACACACATCTACCTTTGCCAGCCAATACCCTCCGGTCATTACTACTGTCCTGATTTGTATCGGATTATTTATCCTAGCGGAAGGAAAATTATTTTTAAGGAAAACCTTATGACTGAAGTAGTTTATACAGTGATTTTTGTAATTGGAGTGACGGCGTTCTTTAGTTATCTTAGTTTTAAACAAAAAAAGTCATCCTGGGAGGGAGTAGTTGTAAACAAAAAAGAAGATACTGATGATGAATCTGGCGTGACTACTTATTACGTTTATTTTAAAACTAATTCAGGCAAGAAAAAGGTTAATCTTGGATCGTCTGCTGTTGAGTATGGTAAGTGGAATATTGGAGATAAGGGGATTAAAAAAGCAGGATCATTCTTTCCAGAAAAATAACCACGTTCTTTACTTTGCTTGTTTTAAGCTATTTCCATCCCATTCAATTACTGGTTCATCTCCAAACTTTGCAATAATTTCCACAGATTGGCTGATCCAAGTTCCATAGTTAATCGTTTTATTTTTGGGGCCTTCAAAAGGGGCAATGGCAAAATAAAGGGTGATTTTGTAACGATCATCTGGCAATCGATTATCGGCTTTTAAATCAGCTGGTCTGAAACCTGTCTTATAACCTTCTCCATTACCAAAAACTTTACCCATGGTGTAGATGCCGCCTAAGTCTCTATCTTCTGCAGGATTAGCGGCCAAATTATCCCAACAGGTAGAGGAAAAACAGGAGTCCATCATGTAAGAATCACTACTAACATTTACAATTCTGATGATTTGGTTAGGAATATCTTTATCAACTTTATCTGTTTTAGAATTTTCCTTTGCAGCCTTTTTTTCCTCCTGACCTTCAGACTTTGAACTGCTTAAGAATTCTTCAATTTCTCCTTGGGACATGGGTTCAAGTTTTTTATTCAAACTCTGCAACCACTCTTCAACTTCAGCTTTTTCTATTTCTGCTACTGTTACAGTCCCTGGATATTGAGTTTTGCGTATGACTTGGAATGGTTTATGATACTGAAAATTTCTCAAATCAACTCCGATAACCTTTCCTTCCTGTGCTGATTCTCTAAATTGCTCCAATCCGACCATAACCGATTCAAACTTACCATAGGCAGTTCCAAGATTATTGGGAATATTGGTTATGGTTAAAACACTAGCAATCGGTTCAGTAACGGTTCTAATATCTTTAACAAAAGAGGATACTTTATTTTTATCCCCTAAGGCAATTTGAGCCCCATCTTCGGTTACCTCCAAGGCTAAATCGACTCCAACGACCACCGTAGTTACCTGTGTCAGTGTCCCGGCTGCTGCGAATCCCCCTGCAGCGCCTCCAGTTATAACTACTCCCCCCACATACCCCGCTACTTTACAGCCGTCTTTAATTACCACTGCCGAAGTTTCCAGTTTTTGAAGAGTATCTCCGGCTTCAGTCCAACCTTGTGCTGTTGTCTCATCTTGTGCTTGATTGAGAATAAGCTGAGCTTTTTTAGCATCTACTCCTAAGTGTCTAGCTAAAGTTGCAATCCCTTTAAATCTTGGTGCTTTATCATAAATATCAGATATCTCTTTGGCAGTGTATGCCTGAGCTGACTTCACCAGTTTATAATTAACAGCAACTTTTTCTAATTGTTCATCAGCATTCTCCCCCATTTGTTTCACCTCTTGATCTAAGCTGTTCCAATCCCGAATTAAGGTTGTCATGTCCTTGTCCCAAGTTGAGTAGTCAGAATATTCCTCTGCTTCTACCAGGATGTTATCAGTGCGATTGCGCAATGAAAGGTATCTTTTTGAGATGTCTATGGTTTGTTCTAAAACAACCTGTTCACTGTCACTTGAGTCATTCTTTAACGATAGAAGGAAAAACGCTCCACCACCCAAGATTAATAACAACACAAAAAGAATTACAATTTTTTCCATTGTGTTATATTTTTTTCCTTAACATTAAATATATCCGACCATGATCTCGCGAAATTGAGAGCGTGGATTCAAGCTCGCCATCTTTCCAACTCATCTTGCCGGTTTTTTGGTCAAATAAGTATTCTGGTTTATCTTTATAAAGTTTTTGATATTCTTCTTCCAAAATTAAAAACTCGTCAATATCATCTTTACCATCCTTGTCTTGGTCTCCGCTATCTAACACGGTAAAGTATTTTGTGTATTCAACTTCACCACCTTTTTGATTAAGTAAACCATAAGATTTCTCGTGTTCAATTAGGTTTGAATTCAACTCTAAAATCTTGGGAAAGTCGATAAAATATTTTTCGATTTTCTCATCGTTATATTTTGGCAAGTGAACTTGGATGTAGCCAGTGTTTCCCGATCCATAATGAGCAGCTGAAACTTTGTATTCACCAATCTGTCCTGTAACCATTTGTCTATTTTCGGAATCGTCCGCTATCAGGTTGTTGAACAATTTCTTATAATAATCAAAAAATTCATCTTGGTTGGCCTCAGTCTCAAATACAACATTAAAATAGGCAAAGTTGTTTTCATCAAACTCCGATAAATTCTTTGGATCTGTATTTACAAATATCTTATTGGAACTGACTTTGACTAGTTTGAAGAGAGGAACTTTATCAATAGGATATCCGTCGACTATAAATGTTGGTTTATCTATGGTGGGTGATGATGATGTTTCTGATGTATCTGTGCTTTTTGTCTTGTTTTTTAAAACAAAAAATAACAAAACAACAGATAGTATTGCAATAATTATGATTGTCAGTTTTTTTGTATTCATAGTTAAGGAGAGTATAACACTTGCCTAAGACGCTTTGAAATGAGCCTTATAATGCATTGTCGCCCTCAAACATATTTCTTGCATATTATTGATAATATGGTTGGTAAAACGTCTTTTCGTCA
>CAYXVT010000304.1:0-1985 GCA_964468105.1 Uncultured Candidatus Berkiella sp.
AAACAACAAGCCAAACTCAAACAGCTAGATGAATTTCTTGCTCTGCAGAAAGAAATCCGGACTGCTCAAAACCAATTGAGCAATCCTTCACCTATTGCTGCTAATTTACCCTTAGATACACCAACTGATAAACTTGAGAGCTCGATCCTTAATGAAAGTTTATTAGTTGCACCGCCGCCGCCGCCACCTCCTCCAATGCCTTCAACAACAAAGCGTATAACCCGA
This sequence comes from Uncultured Candidatus Berkiella sp., assembly GCA_964468105.1. Classification (GTDB taxonomy): domain Bacteria; phylum Pseudomonadota; class Gammaproteobacteria; order Berkiellales; family Berkiellaceae; genus Berkiella. The sequence continues at coordinate 226 of CAYXVT010000304.1, forward strand.
TCAAAACAAACTATAACTCCTAATGATAAAACCGTTCCTCCAGTTCAGGTTAAAAGTGAAAAAAAGCCACCCAAGGTTGAGACGCTTGCAGGTCTAGCCAAGTTATTTGATGATCCAAAATTTCAAGAACGTCGAAAGAGAAAGGAACTAGAAGAAATTAGCGCCCAAAAATCAGAGGAAGAAAAAGCAAAACAACGATTAAAATCATCGCCAACTCACGATAAAGATCACAGCCAGGCATTGCAGCGAGATAAAATTGCAGCCTTTTTAGTTGAAAACAAAGAAGTCTTAACACTTAGAGATGATCCCGAAATCCATTTCATGTGGCGCCAACAAAAGGAAGAGTTAGATAAGGAAGGTGTAAAATTAGAATCAATTGAAATACCCAATATTGATGAACTAAGGAATTGCAGCACATTATTGAAAAAAACGATGTAGAAAAGTCTATTTTTGATGTACGTAAGTGCCAGGTGCATCGCAAATAGGTCTAATGCCCATTGTAGGAACTTCCATTGATGGTGGTGCAATCTGTTCAGAGGAATATTGTGTTAACCATTCCTCCCAAGCAGGCCACCAAGAGCCCTCATTTAAAGGAGCCGAATGCAACCAATTATCCGTTGTAATATACTTCCCTCCTTCCTTTCTCGTCATCATCTTATATTCTCGATTAGGGTGTCCTGGTTCACTGACGATACCAGCATTATGTCCCCCATTGGTAAGTACAAAAGTGATTTCTGATTTACAGAAAAGGTGAATTTTATAAACTGAACGCCAAGGTGCAACGTGATCGGTTGAAGTGCTAACAACAAACATCGGTGTTGTGATATCGCCTAAAGCGACTTTTTTTCCATTAACTTCAAATTTACCTTGTACCAATAGATTATTTAAAAATATCTTACGTAAATATTCAGAATGCATTCTGTAAGGAAGCCTAGTTGTGTCAGCATCCCATGCCATCAGATCAAATAAGGGTTTTCTTTCCCCAATTAAATAGTCTTTTACCATTTTTGAATAGACTAAATTAGCTGAATGCAACATACTAAATGTGCCAGCCATCTGTGAACCATCTAAATAGCCTTTTTCCCACATAATGTCTTCAAGATAGGTTACTTGGCTTTCATCTATAAAAAGCGATAGTTCACCAGCATCTCTAAAATCTACTTGTGCTGCAAAAAGTGTAATCGTTTTAAGCTGCTTTCTTCCTGTTGATGCCATCGACGCCGCAGCAGCAGCCAACAGTGTGCCACCTATACAATAACCAACAGCATTTACTTTGGTATTGGGTATGATGTTTGCAATCACATCCAATGCTGACATAATGCCAAGATTGATATAATCATCTATCCCAAGATTCCTGTCTTCACTTTTTGGATTTTTCCAGGAGATCATAAATACGGTATGCCCACTATCGACTAAATATTTTACCATTGAATTATGTGGGCTTAAATCTAAAATATAATATTTCATAATCCAAGCTGGAACGAAGAGAACAGGTTTCCTGTAGACTGTAGGTGTAGTAGGTTCATATTGAATTAATTCTATTAAATGATTTTGAAAAACTACTTTTCCAGGGGTGATACCTAAGTTGATTCCAACCTTAAAATGTTCTGTTCCTGTGGACGGTAATTTATTAAGCGAACGATGAATATCTTCCATTAAATTATGATAACCATCAACAAAATTCTTTCCTCCGCGCTCCTTAGTTGCTTGTAAAATCTCAGGATTCGTAACAGGAAAATTTGAAGGGGAAATAACATCTA
>CAYXVT010000304.1:1995-3532 GCA_964468105.1 Uncultured Candidatus Berkiella sp.
CATCTAGTAATTGACGTGTCATAAAGCTAACGACATTTTCATGATGACGAGATACGCCACGTACATCTTTAGTCGCATTTTTCAAAAGATCTTCATAAATTAAAAATATTTGCGAATAGTAATTAAAAGGAGGATTGTGCCATAACTCATTCTTAAAACGTTGATCTCCTTTTTTACCATGAACGCAGGGCTCACTATGTTTGGAATGATGGGATTGTTGACTGTTTAAAATTAGCAATCCGAGCTTTTCATTAAATGATTTGATCGTACTCATTTGCTTGCAGGGTGAAATACTTAAATGAATTAACCAATCAAAGGTTGCTAAAGAATAGGCTGCAGGAGACAATAATCCCCAATACTTACTGATAAGAACATGAATGATTTTGTCATAATATTCACCCTCATATGATGAAGCATCAGGCGAATGGACAATATCTCTAAAGGCACGATGAAGTCTTTCATGTGGTGAAGTATCATCTTTAGGTCTATCTTGGTTCATAATGACAACTTTTTTAAAAGTGTGAAGACTGTTCTCAACCCAGTCAATGTTTTGACACTGGGGCAAATCAAATTTTCGCATTTAAATAATAGCTGATTTAGTGTATTTAGAGTAGTTAATCGTATAGCTTTCCTGCTTTATCTACTGAAATAAATCCAGTATAATTGAGACATATAGAATACAAACAAATTTGACCTATGAGGAACATATGAAGACTCAAAAAGGTTTCACATTAATTGAATTAATGATCGTAGTTGCAATAATTGGCATTTTAGCGGCTATTGCTATCCCCGCTTATAACGACTACATGGTTCGAGCCCGTGTTGCTGAACTAATAAACATTGGCGGAAATGCAAAAACTGCAGTTACAGAATATCGCACAACTAAAGGTTCAATGCCAACCACGAATGCGCTTGCTGGCGTAACAAGCATTGTCAGTAATTATGTTTCAGGCGTTGCAGTAGGCGCCAATGGCGTTATAACTGTTACAGGTAATCAAACCAATTTAAAAACCGGTGGTGCCGTGGCTATTGTTTTAACCCCAACTTTTGCTAATGGGGCTGTAAAATGGACCTGTACATCTACAGGAACCACACAATATGTCCCATCCTCTTGCCGATAATATGATCTAAATAGCGCTTGACACAAATGGTAAGTGCGCTTACCATTTGTTTAACCATATTTGGAGGCGCTATGTGGCAAAAATCGCATTCTATAACCGTAAAAGGCATTGAACCCCATCAAATTTGGAAAATTTGGGCAGATATACCTAATAGGCCGGCTTGGGACACGGATACTGAGTGGGCAAAGGCTGATGGCCCCTTTCAAAATGGCACTCTTATCACCTTTAAGCCTAAAGGGTGGCCTAAAACCGTTTCAATGAAGATCATAGAATGTATTCCCAATAAAACCTTTACAGATTACACCCAATTTTTCTTAGCAGGGTTATACGGAACACACCACATGGAACAAGTTGCTGATGGCTTAAAACTCACAACAACCATAAAAGTAGTAGGTCCACTGTCATGGTTATGGCAA